>NZ_JAQGKZ010000094.1 GCF_028289855.1 Sphingomonas bacterium
AATTACGATAAATTCCATGGGCGGTCGGGTGGGGGAGCGGGCCGGTACCGCATCGTCGGAGCCTTGCGCTAGGGCGCCCTCTCCTTCTATTCCAAACCCGATATTCGAAAATCGGGGCATTCCATGATTCGCTTTGCTGGTACCGAAAGCTATGTCGCGACCGACGACCTGAAGGTCGCGGTCAACGCCGCGGTGACGCTGCGTCGCCCGCTGCTGGTCAAGGGCGAGCCCGGCACCGGCAAGACCGTCCTCGCCTATGAAATCGCCAAGGCGCTCGACGCCGAACTGATCGAGTGGAACGTCAAATCGACCACCAAGGCACAGCAGGGGCTGTACGAATATGACGCGGTCGCGCGGCTGCGCGACGGCCAGCTCGGCGACGAGCGCGTGCACGACATTTCCAACTACATCCGCCGCGGCAAATTGTGGGAGGCGTTCACCCGCCCCGCGCCGCCGGTCCTGCTGATCGACGAGATCGACAAGGCCGATATCGAGTTTCCCAACGACCTGCTCCAGGAACTCGATCGCATGGAATTCCATGTCTACGAGACCAAGGAAACGGTCCGCGCCGCCGAGCGCCCGATCGTCGTCATCACCTCGAACAACGAAAAGGAACTGCCCGACGCGTTCCTGCGCCGCTGTTTCTTCCACTATATCAAATTCCCCGACCGCGACACGATGCAGGCGATCGTCGACGTCCACTTCCCTGGCATCCAGAAGATCCTCGTCAGCAAGGCGATGGACATTTTCTACGACGTCCGTGACGTGCCGGGCCTCAAGAAGAAGCCATCGACCAGCGAGTTGCTCGATTGGCTCAAGCTGCTGCTCCACGAGGACATGCCGCTCGACGTGCTGCAAAACCGCGACCCGACCAAGGCGATCCCGCCGCTCCACGGCGCGCTGCTCAAGAACGAGCAGGATGTGATGCTGTTCGAGCGCCTCGCCTTCATGGCCAAGCGCCAACAGAGTGGCGGCGGGCCGCGCTGATACCACCGATCTGGTCGCATTTGACGATAGGAAGTCGCACCACAACGATGATATCCCGACGTTCGGGGAATCCGCGCAGGGGCGGCCGGGTCCCGGGTTGGCGTAACGTCGATCGCCATTGGGGGGGTGCCGGTGAAACTGGTCCTGACCGCATGTCTCGGGTTGCTTGTCGCCGGTTGCGCGATCGAGCCGGCGCCGTTCATCGCCGCGAACGGCACAACGGGCCGGATGTGCGAGTTTGAGCGGCACCTGATCGAGACGCCCGAACCTTACGTCCCGCGCAACCTGCGCGAAGCCCCGATCATCGCCAGCAAGAGCAGCATCCCACAGAAATCGCGCTTGCCGAAATCAAAGATTGCGACGGCGAAGTCGGGCACGCTCACGCCGACCTCGGACGATACGCAATTCGAACTCGACACCGTGGAAAGCCCGCAGGCCGGCAAGGTCCAGACCGACCCGACGGAAGATTCCGCGCTGACCAACGCATTTCGCACGACCAATTGGGTCAAGCGTCCCGAATCGACAGAGGATCGTGCTCCGGACGACGCCGCGCTCTTCCTGTCGGGCGGCAGCCTGCACGGCGCATTCGGCGCAGGGTATCTCGATGCGTGGAAGGAAAGACGAAAAAACCTGCCCAATTTCGCGGTCGTCACGGGGGTGAGCACCGGGGCGATCCTGAGCACCTTCGCGTTCGTCGACCGGCCCGATCTTCCCGCCAGGCTGTACGCGATCAGCGCCGAGTCGCGATTGCTCAAGGCGATCGTACCGTTCAAAAACGGCAAGCCGACGAAACTGGGCTATGTGAAAATGCTGATCAAGGGCGCCGCGGCGGACCTGACGGCGCTGAGGGATCGGCTCGACGAGGCGCTCAACGACGACCCGGACGGCACGGTCCCGCCTGGACAGCGGACCTATCCGATCCTCCGCATGGTCGCGGCGGGGGCCTCGAACGGCCGCGTGCTGCGGGTCGGGGTGGTCGACGTCGATACCGGCCAGGCGGTCGCGCTCGACCTCGGCAAGATGGCCCTCAAATGGCAGGAAGCCAGGGATTCAAAGGATCCCGGGGAGGCCGGCACAGCGGCGTTCTACAAGGATTGCTACATCGCTGCGGTCGTCGCGTCGTCGTCGGCGCCGATCGCCGCCAAGCCGGTCTTCATCGACAACCGCATGTATGAGGACGGCGGCGCGCGGTTCGGCGCGTTCGCCGACGAGATCAATCCACTGGTGAACAAGGGGAGTAACGGCACGCAGATTTACATGATCTTCAACGGCTTCCAGACGACCGCATCGAAATGCGGCCGGCTCGATCCGCTGAACTGCCCCGGCAAAGGCGGATCCGAGCCGCCCGATCCGTTCGGTCCACTCCCCGTCCCCGGCCCGTCCGCCTCGTCCGAGCAAGTCGCGCGATGGAAGGCCGATATGGCGACATGGACCGCGGCGACCGCGAAATGGCGCAGCGCGCATTCGCCGTGGCAGTTCCTCGACCTCGCGATGCGCTCGGAAGACGTGCTCACCAACCAGGTCTATCGCTTTTCCGCCGCCAGCATCAAATCGCTCGAGGAAAAAAACAACTTGCCCACGGCGTGGTACGTGAAGATCGGCGCCGACGCGTTGCGTTTCGTGCCGCCGGACAGCGTGTCGCCGACCGACGACAACGGCTGCGGCGCAGTCAAGGAGGCGGAAAAGGAGCGGCTGCACCCGATCCAGTTCTACCCGGCCTATATGAAATGCGTCATCGAATACGGCCGATGGGTGGCGCGCGAGGATACCAACGACGGACTGCCGTCCAGGGCGACCGGATCGTGTTCGAAGATCCCGGCGGCGAACTGGCGCGATCGGCGCAAGCAATGGCCTGCGATAGCGGCATGCAAGCGAATCCAATCATCCTCATCTAGAGGCTGACCAGGCTCGCCAACGCATGGTCAAGCTTGTGTTAGGTGACGGATGCGCCCTGGCGCGTCTATCGCCATTCCAAAACCGGGAGGGAATGATGCCGGAATCGTCCAACGTGACTCGCCGTGCCGTCATGGCCGGAACCGCTGGCCTCGCCGCCGCCTCGCTCGCGCCCGCCGCAAAGGGCGCCGCCAAGCCCGCCAGGCCCCTCCCGCGCGGCTTCCTCTGGGGCACGGCCACCGCCGCGCACCAGATCGAAGGCAACAACACCAATTCGGACTTCTGGCTGGTCGAGAACGTCAAGCCGACGATTTTTCAGGAACCCTCGCTCGACGCGTGCGACGCCTATCACCGCTACGAGGAAGACATCGCGCTCGCCGCCAGGCTTGGCTTCAACGCGCACCGCTTCGGGATCGAATGGGCACGGATCGAGCCCGAGCCGGGACGGTTCAGCGAGGCCGAACTCGACCATTACCGCCGCGTGCTGGAGGCGTGCCACGCGCACGGTCTGGCCCCCGTCGTCACCTACAGCCACTGGACCGTCCCGCGCTGGTTTGCCGCCAAGGGCGGCTTCGAGCATCCCGACAGCCCCGATCTCTTCGCGCGCTTCGCCGAGCGCGCGACCGCCAAGTTCGGCGACGTGATCCACCTCGCCTCGACCTTCAACGAAGCCAATATCGCGCGGCTGGTGCGGACCAACGCGTCGGCGAAAGCGATCGAGCCGCTGGTGCGCGCGATGCTCGCCGCGGCGGCCAAAGCGAGCGGGTCGGATCGCTTCGCCAACGTGCTGTTCGCCGATATCGACAAGAGCGAGGCGCATCAGGTCGCGGCGCACGAAAAGGCGTTCCAGGCGATGAAAGCCGGGCCCGGCGATTTCCCGGTGGGCGTCACGATAGCGATGCAATCGGTCCAGGGCGTCGGCTCCGGCGCCGACCCCGACGGCTATGCCGCCGAACTGATCGGGCCGTGGATGGACCAGGCCGCGAAGGCCGATTTCGTCGGCGTTCAGACCTATACCCGCATCCTCGTCGGCAAGGATGGCGTCATCCCCGCCCCGGCCGGCGCCGAACGGACCAAGGCGGGGTACGAATTCTATCCCGAAGCGCTGGGTGAGACGATCCGCTATGCGGCGCGCCTCGCGAAGAAGCCGATCTACGTCACCGAGAACGGCATCGCCGCCGACGACGATACGCGCCGCATCGCGTATACCGATCGCGCGCTCGCCGGGGTGCGCGGCTGCATCGACGACGGGATCGACGTGCGCGGGTATTTGCACTGGTCGCTGCTCGACAATTTCGAGTGGGTGTACGGCTACAAGCAGAAGTTCGGGCTGGTTGCGGTAGATCCCAAGACGTTCAAGCGGACACCGAAGCCCAGCGCGATCTGGCTCGGCAAGCGCGCGCGGGCGAACCGGTTATGACGATCCGTATTCGTCGTCACCCCGGCCTTGTGCCGGGGTGACGGGATAGACTGATGACGGATCAAGGCGAGCTTCCGTCTCCCGGCGCCACCCGTTTCGCCCGAGTCCGTGCGGCGCTCGAGGCGCGGCAGCCGCGCGCAGGGTGGCGGCTGTGGGTCTACGAGTTCCTGCTGTTCGGGTTCAAGCAAGGCTGGGCGTGCCTGTTCGGCGCGCTGATGCTCGCGCTGCTGCTGGGCACGCATTATTTCTATCCCGATAACGCGCGCCTCGCGCGCAACGATTTCCTGACGATCATGGCGGTGTCGATCCAGGCCGGGATGCTCGCGTTCCGGCTGGAGAGCTGGGAGGAAGCCAAGGTTATCCTGGCCTTCCACATCACGGGCACGATCATGGAGCAATTCAAGACTCAGGCCGGGTCGTGGAATTATGCCGAGGGCGGCGTGCTGCATATCGGCATGGTGCCGCTCTATTCGGGGTTCATGTACGCCGCGGTCGGCAGCTATATCGCGCGGATCTGGCGAATTTTCGGGATCCATATGACGCATTGGCCGCCGCGCTGGCAGCTCGTCACGCTGGCCGCCGCGATCTACGTCAACTTCTTCGCGCATCACTGGCTGCCCGATATCCGATTGTTGCTGTTCGCGGTCATCGCGCTGATGTTCTGGCGGTCGCGCTTCTTCTTCACGCCGTTCCGCACCGAGCGCTGGATGCCGATCCTGCTCGGTTTCTTCCTCGTCGCGTTGTTCATCTGGTTCGCGGAGAATATCGGCACCTTCGCGCACGCCTGGTCGTACCCCAATCAGCGCGACGGATGGCATATGGTCAGCCCGCAAAAACTCGGCGCCTGGTATCTGCTGATGATCATCTCGTTCGTGATGGTCTCGCTGGTCCATCGCGAAAGTTCCGAAAAAATCTAGGTTAGCGTCCGATTAGGCATTTTCGCGAACGGTCCCGTCAACCATCCTGACCTAGTCCGCCACAGTCATGCGGGTCGGCAAAATCATTTTCGGTGCGACGGCGGCGGTCCTGATCGGGCTCGCCGCGCTGCCCGCGCAAGCCTCCTCCCTGCTAGACTATGTCGGCCAGTGCGTCCCGTTCGCGCGCGCCGCGTCGGGTATCCAGATCTATGGCGACGCGTGGACGTGGTGGGACCAAGCCGAGGGCCGCTACAAGCGCGGGTACGAGCCGCGGGTCGGCGCGGTCATGGCGTTCGCCAAGCAATCGCGCCTGCCGCTCGGCCATGTCGCGGTGGTCAGCCGGATCGTCGATGCGCGCGTCCTGATGCTGACCCACGCCAACTGGTCGCGCCAGAACGGCGAGCGCGGCCATGCCGAACAGGACGTGACGGTGTACGACGTCAGCCGCGACGGCGACTGGAGTTCGGTCAAGGTCTGGTACCGCGACAATGACGGGCTGGGGAGCACGGTCTATACCGTCAACGGCTTCATCTATCCGACGGGCAAGGCCCGCGCGGCGCCCGAACTGACGAGCAAGCAACCCGATTATGTCGGCGCGCTGATCGACGCCTATCGCTGAGGCGAAACGCGCGTTACGCTGACGCGCATGTTCTTCAACTTCCTCGACGAGCTTCGCGCGGCCGGCATCCCGGCGAGCCTGAAGGAGCACCTCATCCTGCTCGAGGCGCTCGACAAGGACGTGATCGGCCGCACGCCGGAGGATTTCTATTACCTCAGCCGCGCAGTGTACGTGAAGGACGAGGGGCTGCTCGACCGCTTCGACCAGGTCTTCGCCAAGGTGTTCCGCGGCATCGCCACGACCTTCGGCGCCCCGCCCGTGGACGTTCCGGCCGACTGGCTGAAGGCGATCGCCGAGAAATATCTGACCCCCGAGGAGATGGCCAAGATCCAGTCGCTCGGGTCGTGGGACGAGATCATGGAGACGCTCAAGCAGCGGCTCGCCGAGCAGGAAAAGCGCCACCAGGGCGGCAACAAGTGGATCGGCACCGGGGGCACATCGCCCTACGGCAACGGCGGCTACAATCCCGAAGGCGTGCGGATCGGCGGCGAGTCGAAGCACGGCAAGGCGATCAAGGTCTGGGACCAGCGCGAGTTCAGGAACCTCGACAGCACGCGCGAACTCGGCACGCGCAACATCAAGATCGCGCTGCGCCGGCTGCGCCGTTTCGCGCGCGAGGGATCGGCCGACGAGCTCGACATGGACGCGACGATCGAGGGCACCGCGCGGCAGGGCTGGCTCGACATCCATATGCGGCCCGAGCGGCACAATGCGGTCAAATTGCTGCTGTTCCTCGACGTCGGCGGATCGATGGATCCGTGGGTCAAGCTCTGCGAGGAATTATTCTCCGCCGCGACATCCGAGTTCAAGAACCTCGAATTCTTCTACTTCCACAATTGCCCGTATGAGGGCGTGTGGAAGGACAACCGCCGCCGCTTCGCGGAGCGCACGCCGATGTGGGACGTGCTCCACAAGTTCGGCCACGATTATAAACTGGTGTTCGTCGGCGACGCGTCGATGAGCCCGTACGAGATCACCCATCCCGGCGGGTCGGTCGAGCATTTCAACGAGGAATCGGGCGCTGTGTGGATGCACCGGCTGACCAACACCTATCCCGCCGCGGTGTGGCTCAACCCGATCAAGGAAGAGCAATGGGGTTATTCGCAGTCGATCAATATCCTGCGCGAGCTGGTCAACGACCGGATGTATCCGTTGACGCTGGCGGGGCTGGACGACGCGATGCGCGAGTTGACACGCAAGCGGTGAGGATCGCGCGGCGGATCCTGTTCGGCATTATCATATTGGCCGCACCGGTTGCGATATTCTGCCTGCTGGGGGTGCTGCCCTTCGCCTACACATCATGGCTCGGCGGCGGGATTGCCCAGATCGTTGCGGTGATGGCGATACCGGGCATCGTCTGTATCGCGGCGCTGAAAGTACCGCGTTGGCAGCGCGTGATCGCCGCCGCCCTTTATCTAATGCTTTATGCGCCGGCATGCCTGTTTCCGGGCTTCCTTGCGACGTGCATATTGGTTGTCTGCCACGCCTAGGCGCAGAGTTGCGCCAGCTTCGCCTCGAACTTCGCGGCCAGCGCCAACCGGCGCGCGCGCGCTTCGACGGTCAGCGCGTTGCGCGCAGCGACCTGTTCCTGCGCCAGACGGCGCGCGTAAAAACGAATATCCGATTCCATTGGGCTTTGTCCCCGCCCGCGATTCCCGAAGACTGATTCGTATCAACTTTCGCCGGGAATACATCCGCTTTGGGACTAAGCGATAGCGACTCGCGGCAAAGCGTTGGATTGTCGCGGATTTCAGTCATTTTCCCTTGGCGATGCGCCGCGCGATGGCGTTACGCTCACTTACCGCGCCATCGAGACCGTCCCGCGCGTAGAGCGCGCGGAGATAGGCGGTGTCGGTCGCCGTCAATCCGCGCGGGCGCACCGCCGCGACATCGAGCAGCGACAGGATCGTTTCGGTCGTGCCGCCCGGCGCGGGTGGTCGGGTCAGCGCCAGCCCGCGCATCGCGGCATAGTCGGCGATCTGGCGCAGGCTCAGCCCGACGGTCGCCGCCTGGTCGATGACGACGAACGATCCCTCAACGTCTTGCCGGTTGGGCTGCCTGACGATCGACGCCGAGCGGATGCGAAACGCCGGCGCGGCGCCGAGCGGGTCGCGGGCGGTCGCGCCGCGCGGCGCGCCGACCCCTTCGCCGTCTTCGTTGCGTAACGAGGTGATGCTCCACGCCCGCGCCGGACCCGGAACGGTCAACGCATCGACATTCGCGCTGCTCAGGCCGGTCAGCCAGCCCGGACGGTTAACCCGCATGTCGCGGACCAGCGTCGCGCCGTCGCTCGCCACGATGACGATCAAATTGGCAGAGCATTTCGCGCTTTTCGCGACCGGGGCTCCTACCGCGGCGGCATCGTCGCGGATGCGGCTTTCGACGATCGCCGCATAGTCGCGCGACAGGCCGATCACGCTGGGGCAGACCGGTTGGTGGAACCGGGCGAGCTGGCCGTCGCTGCGCACCGAAATATTCGCGACATAAGTCTGGGCCGCCTTGCGGTCGGGCAGAGAGCGGTCGTGGATGACGATGTCGTCCTGCCCCGCCGCGGTTTGTGCGAGCGTCGTGCCGGGAACGATCGCCAGCAGGGCGGAAAACAGGAAACGCGCGACCATCATCGGCTCAATATAACAAATGCGGTCGCCGAACGTCCGTCCAGGCGGTTTCGTCGGGCGCCGTCGCCGCGTCGAGATCGCCCGGCTGCGCGGTCGCATCGTCGACCCACGCACGCAGGCCCGGACCCGCATTGATGACGTCGATCGCGAGCTTGTCGAACTCGTATTCGTACGGAAAATCGCGCCACAGATCGTAATCGGGGTAGAGTGCGCGGATCGCCTTGAAGCCCAGCGCCTGGACTCGCCACGGCTTGAAGGCGGCGTGGTCGTATGTCGCCCCTTCCGCGTGAATGAAGACGCCGTTGCAGAGCTTGCCTGCATGTTTGTGGAAAGTCGGCTGAAACCAGATGTCGCGCAGCCTACACCCGGTCAGCCACTGCGGCGCGATGCGGTGCATCGCCGCGATTACCGCCTTGGCGTCCACGTCGGGCGCGCCGAACAGTTCGAGCGGGCGCGTGGTGCCGCGACCCTCGGACAGGTTGGTGCCCTCGAGCATCACCGTCCCGGCATAGGCGCGCGCCATGTTGACGTTCGCCGCATTGGGGCTGGGGTTGATCCACACCCGCTCGGACGGCCAGCCGAAGCCGGGCGCGGCATCGGGCGCCCAGCCGTCCATCGCGATCACGCGGTAATCCACGTCGAGCTTGAAATGATCGACGAACCAATGGCCGAGCTCGCCGAGCGTCATTCCGTGCCGCATCGGCATCGGCCCCGCGCCGACGAAGCTTTCCCATCCGGGCAACAGTGTCAGCCCTTCTACCGGCCGCCCGGCGGGATTGGGGCGGTCGAGCACCCAGACCGCCTTGCCGTGCGCGGCGGCGGCTTCGAGCACGTACAGAAGGGTCGTCACGAACGTGTAGATGCGGCACCCGACATCCTGCAGGTCGATCAGGATCGTGTCGAACGTCCCCATCGACTGCCCCGACGGCCGCCGCACTTCGCCGTATAGGCTGAACACCGGGATATTGTAGTGCGGGTCGGTGAAGTCGGGCGACTCCATCATATTGTCCTGCAAGTCGCCGCGCACGCCATGCTGCGGCCCGAACATGGCGGAGATGTCGAGACCGGCGGCGATCAGCGCGTCGAGCGAGTGCGTCAGATCGGCTGTGACCGAGGCGGGGTGCGCCAGCAGCGCCACGCGCTTGCACTCGAGCGGCTTGCGCAGATCGGGATCGGCAAGCAGGCGATCGATACCGAATTTCATCGCGCGGCTGGTGCCGGGAGGCGCGCGTTAAAGCAATCCGCATTATGGAAATCCGGCGCGGGCGCATTCGGTTTGTGCTCGAGCGCCCAGAACGATTTCGAGCCGTCGATCGCCTCGACCACCATCGTCAATCCGATCCGCCAGTCGCACCCACCGATCTCCGCAAGATCGACTCGCGCCGTCAGCGTCGGCGATGTCCACCCAAGGTCGGGCACCGCGCCGGCATCACGCATCCCCTCGCGATGTCCGTCGAACGCGTAACTTGCCCAGCGCCCCGAGGGCGACAGGTTGAGTTCGACATAACCCGCCTGCCCCGCGGGCTGGATGAACGCCTCGAAGCACGTGTGCATCCACAATTCGTCGGTCCGCGCGGGGGCCGCCGGCTCGGGCCAGCGCACACGGTCGAGATCACCCTCGACCGTGTAGCGCAGCGAGAGCGTGTTGCCGTCGCGGGCCACCGATACGCGAATGGCGGTCACCGCGAGACTGGGCCGATCGGGATGCGGGAGGAGCGTAAACTCAGGCACTCGATCCTCCCGCTTGGCCGATCAGGACAGAGCGGCGAGCAGCGCGCCCATCACGCAATAGATCACCAGCCAGTATCCCGCGTCGATCAGAAAAAGCTTCAGGCTGACCTGAGAAAACAGATAGTTCACCCCGATCGACGTGACCACGAACGCCGCCGCAATCCCGCCCGAAATCATCACGGCCAATCCCATCGCAGGGTGGCCGTACGTCCCGAACACATGGTCGAGCACAAACGCCGCGATCAGGTTGAGCACAAAGGTCGTGCCGAAGATCAGCCCCATATTGCTGCCCGCTTTGGCCGATTCGGGCGTCACCCCGCGCTCCGCCATCCACGCCTTGCCGAACAGCGGCCCGTACCACAGGCCGCCCACCGCGAACCCGGCGACCGCGGCCGCCAGCACCGCCAGCCAGTGAATTTGCGTCCCCATATCCCCTCCGCCCGTCTATCGTTTCGGATGGGCCACGATAGGCCGAGCCACGCGCCCTGTTCAAGACGCGGCAAAAACCCTATGTGCGCCGCTTCTCATGGCTACTGTACTCCCCTCCCCGCCGCGCGTCGGCATGGTGTCGCTCGGCTGCCCCAAGAATCTGGTCGACAGCGAACGCATCCTGACCAAGCTGCGTTCCGATGGATATCAGATGTCGCCCGATTATGCCGGCGCGGACGTCGTGCTGGTCAACACCTGCGGCTTCCTCGACTCTGCCAAGGAGGAGAGCCTGGAGGCGATCGGCGAAGCCTTGTCGGAAAACGGGCGGGTGATCGTTACCGGGTGCATGGGCAAGGAAGCCGAGACCATCCGCGCGCGCTTTCCCAAGGTGCTCGCGATCACCGGCGCGCATCAATATGAGGAAGTCGTCGGCGCGGTGCACGACGCGGCGCCGATGCCGCCCAACGCGTTCCTCAACCTGGTGCCCGAAGGCGGGCTGAAACTCACACCGCGTCACTATAGCTATCTGAAGATTTCGGAGGGCTGCAACCATCGCTGCGCGTTCTGTATCATCCCGTCCTTACGCGGTGATCTGGTCAGCCGCCGCCCCGACGCGATCCTGCGCGAGGCGGAAAAGCTGGTCGAGGCGGGCACCAAGGAGTTGCTGGTGATCAGCCAGGATACCTCGGCGTACGGCGTCGATATCCGGCATCAGCCGCGGATGTGGCACGGCGCGGAAGTCCGCGCGCACATGACCGACCTGGCGCGCGAGTTGGGCAAGATCGCACCGTGGGTCAGGCTCCACTACGTCTACCCCTATCCGCACGTCGACCAGGTCATCCCGTTGATGGCGGAGGGGCTGATCCTCCCGTATCTCGACATCCCGTTCCAGCACGCCAGCCGCAACGTGCTCAAGCTGATGAAGCGCCCCGCCAACGAGGCCAAGGTGCTCGAACGGGTGCACCGGTGGCGCGAGATCTGCCCCGACATCGCGATCCGATCGACCTTCGTGGTCGGCTTCCCCGGCGAGACCGAGGCGGATTTCCGGTATCTGCTCGACTGGCTCGACGAGGCGCAACTCGACCGAGTCGGTGCGTTCCGGTTCGAGCCGGTCGAGGGGGCTGCGGCCAACGCGCTCCCAGACCATGTGCCCGAGGAGCTCAAGGAAGAGCGCTACGCCCGGATCATGGAAAAGACCGCGGCGATCAGCGCGGCCAAGCTGGCGGCGAAGGTCGGGCGGACGTTCGACGTGATCGTCGACGCGGTCGATGCCGACGGCGGCGCAACCGGCCGGTCGTACGCAGATGCGCCGGAGATCGACGGCGAGGTGTTCCTGCGCGATGCCGGCCACCTTGCGGTCGGCGACATCGTGCCCGTCGTCATCGAAGATGCCGACGAGCACGATCTCTACGGCGTGCCGGCCTGCGGCCGCGCCGGCTACCGCTTGCCGGCCATCCCCTTCAGCGACGCCACCGCGGTTGCGACGAACGTGCCGCCGAAGAACGCCGTCGTCGCCATGGCCATGAAGCCGCCGTCGCGGATTTCCGGCGCCAGTACGTTGACTGCGATGATGCCGCCGATCGCGCCGAGGACGCCGTAAGCGAGGTCCCACCACGGTTCGGGATCGGGATGAGGATGCGGACCGCGCCACCAGCCGGGCCATTTGGTCCCGCACCAACCCATCATCGCGGCGAATGCATATAACATAGGAAACCCCTCCCATCTTTGACGGGCAGGACTTTCAGCGTTCCCGCCCTGACCCGACCGTATACCTCAATTTTGGCGGATCGCGAAACTATTGTGTCCGATCTAGTCATTAACTGCCGCTGACGACGCCGAAACCTTTGGCCGCCGGTCAGCGAACTGCAACTTACTGTCGCAGTCCTTGTCCCGTTTTCGGACGCGATGGATTTTTGGCCTTCGCCGGTCGGCGGGCTAGGATCGTCCGGAGATGGTTAGGGCGCTGGCAATCCTGTTCGGGCTGTTGATGGCAAACGCGGCAGCCGCGCAGGTCGCGCCGCCGCAGCAGATCGTCACCCCGGTCGATCCATTGACGATGGGCACCGACGACTTCACGCGGCTCGCCGATCCCGCATTGTGGGACGGCCTGACCGTCTCCCGCGTCGAATTCCGCGACGATCGCGCATTCTGGCGGCTGTATCGCATCGACAACCGGCGCAAGCCGACGGGACCGCTGTGGTTCGTCCCCCACGACAACGAAAATGCGGCGTTCCAGGCAGCGGTCTACGCGGTGCGGGCTTATGGCGGCCAAGTGATCGCGGTCGAGGAAGCGCGCTCGCTCGCCGGGCCCGACAGCCGGATGAATGGCGATGTCGCCTACGGCAAATCGATCGACCCCAACCGCAATTTCCGCGACGAGACGCCGAACTATGCCGACGCAATCCTGGCCGGGCTGGGCAATCCGCCGCGGCTGATCGTCGCGCTCCACACCAACGAGGCCGGGTACGATTCAAGCGAATCGACCTGCGGCCCGCCGCCGCCGGCCTATACCGGCAAGGGCGAGATTTCGGTGCTGGTGTGCAACGACACCTATTGGCCGCGGCGGTCGTCCGACGGTGCGTGGCCGTTCGACGATACCGACAGCGTCGCGATCGTCGCGTATCCCGCCAGCGGCGGTCCGGGCAACGGATATTGTGCGGCGCCCTTGGTCGATGCCGACGCCAACATCATGTTCGAGCACGTCGAGACCAGCGATGGATCGCTGTCCAACTTCTCGCTGTTTCATGGGCTTCCTTACGTGAACCTCGAAACGCAGGATCGTGGGGTCACGCCCGACGGGTTGGGCAATGCGCGCAGCCGGTTGCTGGCGATGATCGGGATCGTGATGGACCGTTGTGCGCCGATCGAGGGGCTGGGGCTGCGCCCGCCGATACGCGAACCGGAGCCCGTGCGGACGGGCAAGCGCAAGAAGCGGCGCTAAACCACATCACGCTTACCCGGCGAAGGCCGGGGCCCAGGTGCGAGCCGCCCGATACTGGGCCCCGGCCTCCGCCGGGGAAGCGTCGATATTAGACGCTCCAATTCCGATGAAGGGCTGGCGTTGGCACTTGGCCTGTTTATGGTGCGCGGGATGAAACCAAGTCTGCTCGCCGCTCTCGCGCTGATCGCCACCCCAGCCTTCGCACAGGATCTGACCCCCACCGAAAGCGCCAAGGTCGACACCATCGTCACCGACGCGCTGACCAAATCGGGGGTGCCGTCCGCCTCGGTCGCGATCGTGCGCGGCGGGCGGATCGTGTTCGCCAAGGCGTATGGCAAGCAATCCGAAACGATCGCGGTTGCGACGCCGGAACGGCCGTATCAGATCGCCTCGATCTCCAAGCAATTCACCGCCGCCGCGCTGCTGATGCTCGAGGACGAGGGCAAGCTCAGCCTCGACGACACCGTCGCCAAGTGGATTCCCGACATCACCGATGGCGACAAGATCAGCATCCGCCAGCTGCTCAGCCACACATCGGGGCTGCAGGATTACTGGCCGCAGGATTACAGTTTCGCGCTGATGGCCAAGCCGACCACGCCGCAAGGCATCGTCGATCGCTGGGCAAAGAAGCCGCTCGATTTCCAACCCGGCACCGCGTGGCAATATTCGAACACGGGTTACGTGGTCGCCGGGATGATCGCGGAGAAGGCGGCGGGCAAACCGTTGCTCGCCTACCTGCAGGAGAAAGTATTCAAGCCGCTCGGCATCAAGGCGATCGACCAGGATCTGGCGGTCGGCAAGAATTATCCACAGGGTTATCAACGCTTCGCGCTCGGCCCGGTGCGGGTCGAGAAGCCGGCGGCGCGCGGCTGGCTGTTCGCGGCGGGCGAACTGTCGATGTCGGCGAGCGACCTGGCCAAATGGGACATCGCGCGGATGAACCGCACGCTGCTCCCCGCCGACGATTGGCAGGCGCAGGAGACGACGGTCAAGCTGACCAGCGGCAAGGACACCGGCTATGGCTTGGGCGTGACCGCAGGCACCAACGACGGGCGCCGCTTCGTCGAGCATAGTGGCGAGGCGGTCGGGTTCCTGTCGGAAAACGTCGTGTTCCCCGACGATAAGGCGGCAGTGGTCGTGTTCGTCAACGCCGATTTCTCCGACGCCTATACCAGCATCACCGGCCAGATCGCCAAGCTGATCCTGCCGCCGGCCGCGACGCCCCCGGTCGCAGCGGATACCGAAGCGAGCTTCACCGCGCATGCCCGCGTGGTGTTCGACCAGTTGCGCACCGGCACGCTCGACCGCAAGGTGATGACCGACGATCAGAATTATTACTTCACCGATGTAGCGCTCGGCGATTACCGCGACTCGCTCGGCAAACTCGGCGACCCGACGGGGTTCGCGCTCAAGCGCCCTGCCCGGTTGCGCGGTGGGTTCGTCAACCGCAACTATACCGTGACCTACGCCGATGGCCGCAAGCTGACCGTGGTGACCTATGCCGAAACCGGCGCGAACGGCCGGTACGAGCAGTTCCTGGTGATGCCGGCCGAATGACCGACTTCGCCACGCTCCTCCAGCCCGACCGCGGCCAGCCCGCGCGGACGATCGAAATCGTCCATCCCGATGCCTATGAGGATTGGCTGAAGGGCCAGCCGAAACGCGTTCGCGCGATGCTCGCCGCGAATAAGGTGACCGGCAAGGCGGGCAACAAGGCAATCCTGCCCGGAGAGGGCGAGGAATGGTCGGCGCTGCTGATGTGCTACGAAAATGTGTCGTCGCCCTGGCGGATCGCGTCGCAACCTGGGTTCCTGCCAGAGGGCATCTACCGACTGAAATCGGGCGAGGTCGGCGCGGCGGGACTTGGCTGGCTGCTCGCGCAATACCGGTTCGACCGTTACGCCAAGGCCGACCGGGATAGCGGCCCGCGCGTCCTGCTGAGCAGCGATGCCGCCAGCATCGACGAGACCGTGCGGCTGGCCCAAGCGACCGCGCTGGTCCGCGATTTGGTCAACACCGGGTCGTCGGACATGGGCCCGGCCGAACTCGAGGCCGAGGCCGAGAAGCTCGGCAAAAAACATCACGCGACGGTCACCGTCACGCGCGGCGATGCCTTGCACAAGGGCTATCCGATGATCGACGCAGTCGGCCGCGCCGCCGCCAAGCACCGCGCGCCGCGGCTGATCGAGCTCGAATGGGGCAACCCCAAGCACCCACGCGTCGCGGTGATCGGCAAGGGGGTGTGCTTCGATTCGGGCGGGCTCGACATCAAACCGGCGAGCGGCATGCGGTTGATGAAAAAGGACATGGGCGGTGCGGCGCATGCACTGGCGCTGGTGCAGCTTATCATGGCCGCGCGATTGCCGGTACGGCTGCACTTGCTGATCCCGGCGGTCGAAAACGCGATCTCCGCCGACGCCTTCCGCCCCGGCGACGTCTTGAACTCGCGCAAAGGCCTGACGGTCGAGAACACCAACACCGATGCCGAAGGACGGCTGGTGCTTGGCGATGCACTGACCAGGGCGGGCGAGGACAAGCCTGAATTGGTGATCGATTTCGCCACGCTGACAGGCGCGGCGCGGGTAGCGCTCGGCCCGGACCTGCCCGCCACCTTCGTCAACGATGAAGCATTGGCGGATGATCTGCTCGCTGCCGGCACTGCCGTCCACGACCCGCTATGGCGTCTGCCGCTATGGGACGGCTATGACGAGTATCTCAAATCCGACATCGCCGACCTGATCAACGCCCCCGATAACGGTTATGCCGGCGCTGTGACAGCAGCGCTGTTCCTCCGCCGCTTCGCTCCGGAGGGCGTGCCTTGGGCGCATCTCGACACCTTTGCGTGGCGGCCGACGGCCAAGAGTGGAAGGCCGAAGGGCGGCGAAGCGTACGGGTTGCGCGCGGCGTGGGCGATGCTCAAGGGGCGGTATTCGCGCTGACCCCGGAAATTCCTATACGGTGTAACGCAGTGATCCCAAGCCGTGCTTCTGGGGATCGAAATCGGCCCAGTTCGTATCGCTGCAAGCGGCCAGCTTGTGCCTGACATAATCGAACGTCGAGGCCGTCGCGGCCGGTTCACCGGATTCGCATGGCCCGCCCGAACGCGCGCAAAGATAGCGCGCGACCACACCTGAAACGAAGGCGGTCGAAAAAGACGTGCCAAACATCGCCTGCGCCTTGCTATGGCCGGGCCGGGTTGCAAGCGCGCTGGCCGCCGCCGCCGATCCGCCAGGGGCTAATATGTAGCGATCGCTGGGAACGTGCCGGTATCGCGAATTCTCGGCCGGACCGCCTCCGTTTTCGCCCCATTGGCCGACCGCGAAAACGCCATTGAAGGTGGCGGGCATCGCAACATGCGGATCATAGGCGCCGGCGCGATTTCCGGCTGCCGCGATCAAAACGCATTCAGGGTTGTCGTGCCGGAACCGATCGAAAAAGAACGCCAGTTGCGGAATGGTTGTCGATGCCGGTCCGGGCCGGCGACACACGTCACACACGTCGGGGTCGCAACTGACGCTGAAACTCATATTGATGATATCGCAGCCATTGTCCGCCGCGAGATACAGGCCCGCAAGAATGTCGCTGACCGTAGCGGTACCGTCCGTGACCTGAACCGATACAAGTTCGGCTGCGGGTGCGATGTAGCGGATGATCGCGGCGACCAACGTGCCGTGCCCGTCCCGATCGACCGGCGGGGCGCCATGATCCGCCGGGTCCTTAACGTTAAACTGGACCGGAAATATACCGGCCGGAGGTGTCAAATGCGCGGGGTCGATCCCGGTATCCAATATGCCCACCACGACGCCGCTGCCACAGATGTGCGCCGCGGGACTGGCGCCAATCGACGCCGCCAAGGTCTGGATTTCCGCGAGGTTCAGATCGATCGACGCCGCCGGGCGTACCTGATAATCCGGACACGCCGCGACGACGGGTTTCAGCCGTGAAAGACGGTTTGCCGCTTCCTCTTCGGCTCCTTCGGCAACCCGGCCGATCAACGGCAAGGGCTGCTTCCAGGACGATCTGGCCGGCTCCCTCCCGCCATCCCGACGCCGTCTCCGTTCGGCATATCTATTCAGGATGTCGTCAACCCCGTAATCGATCGAAAACGGCATGCCGATTTGTTCGGCCAACGAGGCTTCGACCTCCGCTATGCCGTGATATGCTGGGGCGACGACTACCCTCCCGGGGGCGAAACAGTCCATCTCACGCTACCATTTCCAGGTAAGAGTGATCTTGAAATTCGCGCCGATCGATCCCTTGGTAACGAACGGAATACCCGCTTCGCCGCTGACATCGACGCCAAATTCCAGCGCAAGTTCCTTGGGTTTGCTGGGCAAGCCCTCGATCTTTTGGATAAACGCCTCGCAACTGTCCTTAACGACGCCCACCACGTTCTGAAGAGTCTGTTGCGTTGCCTCGACAAATCGCTCGGAATTGCCCTCGAGGGCAAAACCGCGCGTTTGCGGATCGACCTGAACATAGAAAACGACCTGTTCTTGATCCGTCATCTTCCGTTCCCCCGCGTCGTTGGGGTCCAAAGCTATTACCACGTCGGGTCGATGCAAGAAGAATTCAGGTCAGATTGGACTTTTATAATGCGCGCATCTGACCGCAGTGACGATCGGATACATTCTACCTACCGCGCCGCACCGATCAGCACGAACGCGACCCGGCACATCGCGTCGCTGCGATTGTCCCAGCCGTGCGCGGTGCCGCGCTGGATCAATATGTCGCCGGTCTTCAGCACGGTTTCGTCGCGGTCCATCACCGCGACGACCTCACCCTGCAGCACGATCGCATAATCGATCGTGTCGGTGGTGTGCATGCTCGGCGATCGATCGCTGTCGGCATGGTGCACGGCGTCGGGATAGAGCGCGGCGAACGCCGCCTTTACCATTGCGGCGCGTTCTTCGGGCGTTGCGTCGCCGATCGGCGGGAAATCGATCACGCGGATGACCGTGCCACCTTGGGGCGGGAGAACGCCGCGATGCTCGGCGATATCGTCTGGCGCGTCGATCGCGCTTGGACCGGCGGCGGTGCGCCACATGTTGGTGCTGCGATAGGTCGATCCGGGCAGCACGAACTCGGCCGGACTCGGGCCGTCCTCGGCGATGTAGGAGCGCCCCTCCCCGTCGATCGCGGTCAGCACGCGGCGCGGTGCTGGCAATGGATCCATCGTCATTCTCCCAGCTTGGCAGCAGCCTCGATGATCGGCACGAACTTGGCGGCGGTCAGGCTGGCACCGCCGACCAGCGCGCCGTCGACATCGCCTGCGCCGAGCAATTCGGCGGCATTGTCCGGCGTCACCGAGCCGCCATAGAGCAAGCGCATCGCGTCCGCCTCTGCACCAACGATCGCGCGCAATTTCGCCCGGATCGCGCCGTGCATCGCCGCCACGTCTGCCACCGTTGGAGTGCGCCCGGTGCCGATCGCCCAGACCGGCTCGTACGCGATCGACAGCCACTCCGCCGCCGCGCCGTCGGGCAACGAGGCGGCGAGTTGCGCGGTCACCACTTCTTCCGCGTCGCCCGCATCGCGCTGGTCGAGCGTTTCGCCGACGCACAGGATCGCCGTGATCCCGCCCCGGTGCGCGGCCTCAGCCTTGGCCTTCACATCGGCGTCGGTTTCATGATTGTCGGCGCGGCGTTCGCTGTGGCCGACGATCGTGAAGCTGGCCCCCGCCTCGCGCGCCATTGCCGCCGATATGCAGCCGGTATGCGCGCCCTTGTCGGCGGCGTGAACGTCCTCCGCGCCGATCGCGAGCCCCGGCACCCGGGCATGCGCCGGCGCGATCAACGTTGCCGGCACCGCCACCGCGACATCGACGCCGGGCGCGGCGATTGCCGCCGCAGCGATGGCGTCGAGTTCGGCCAGCGCGGCAAGATCGCCATTCATCTTCCAATTGCCCGCGATCAGCTTGCGCCGTGCCACACGATCCTCCCGATGTTTTGTCCGCGATAGCGCGCGGACCGCGCCAGGCAAGCGTCGCGCTTGATGCACGGCCCGCCCGCCCCTAAAGCAGCCGCTGGTTTCTTCCCAATCGATCGGCCCCCATGCTTACTATTTTCCGCGGTTTCATGAATTCGCGCGTCGGCCTCATCATCACGTTCGTCGTGCTGGGTGTCATCGCGCTCGCTTTCGGCCTCGGCGACGTCACCGGGTTGCGATCGACCGCGCTGAACGGCGGCGCGAGCAGCTCGACGCTGGTTTCGATCGGCAAGCAGACGATCACCGCGAGCGAGGTCAAGGCCGATACCGAACGGATGGTCGCGATGTACCGTCAGCAATATCCGACGCTGACGATGGAGGAATTCGTCACCAAGGGCGGGTTCGACCAGCCCTTCGAAAACCGCATCAATACGCTCGCCCTGGAGCAGTTCGGCGACAGCCAGGGCATGCGCGTGGGCAAGGCGCTGGCCGACAGCGAACTGACTTCTCAGCCGCAATTCAAGGGACTCGACGGCAAGTTCGACCCGTCGCTGTACAAAGCGTTCCTCCAGCAGCAACGGCTGAGCGACAGCGAGATGCACGCGGAGATTGCGCGCAACGTGATGGCGCGCTTGCTGATCGGGCCGCTGACGCCGGAATCGTTCGGCCGTCCGCTGGCGCCGGTATCGATCGCGACGCCCTATGCCTCGATGCTGCTCGAAAAGCGCACCGGCACGGTCGCGTTCATCGACACCAAAAAGATACCCGAAGGGGCCCCGGTGACCGACGCGGAAGCCGCCGATTATTACAAGCGCAACATCGCGCGCTACACCGTGCCCGAACGCCGCTCGGTACGCTATGCCACGGTCGCGATCGCCGATCTGCGCGCCAAGGCGACACCGACCGATGCCGAAATCGCCAAGGCCTATCAGGACAATGCCGCGAAGTTCGCGCCGAGCGAGACGCGGTCGATCCGCCAGGTCATCCTGCTCGACCAAAAGAGCGCCGATGCGCTGGCGGCGAAGGTTCGCGGCGGGACCGCGATCGACGCCGCGGCCAAGGCGGTCGGGCTCGACGCCGGGCTGCTCGCCGACCAGACCAAGGCGGCCTATGCCGGCCAGACCTCCCCGGCGATCGCCGATCAGGTGTTCTCGGCAGCGAGCGGCGCGGTGGTTGGCCCGGTCAAGACGTCGCTCGGCTGGGCGGTGATCCATCTCGAAAAGATCAACAAGATCCCCGGCAAGTCGCTCGCCGAAGCCAAGCCCGACCTGGTCAAGGCCGTGACCGAGCAGAAGCTCGGGCTCGCCGCCACCGCGCTGCGCGCGCAGATCAGCGATGCGATCACCAACAACGCGACGATCGACGAGATCGCCAAGCGGCTTGGGCTGACGCTGCAATCGTCGCCCGCACTCGACGCACAGGGCAACGATCCCGACGCCAAGACTCCGCCCCCGGCGACGCCCGACCCGCTCCGTACGGCATTGAGCGCGGTGGCATTCCAGGCCGAGCCCGACGACAACCCCCAACTCGCCCCGACCGACAAGGACGGCAGCTTCGCGCTCGTCAAGCTCGACAAGGTCCTGCCCGCCGCCCCGCGCCCGATCGCGGCGGTGATCGACGAGGTGAAAAAGAACTTCCTGGTCGATCGGCAATTGCGCCAGGCGCGGACCGTCGCGACGGGGGTGATGGACAAGGTCAACAAGGGCACGCCGCTCGCCAAGGCGCTGGCCGACACCGGAATCAGGTTCGACGGGACCAAGCCGATTTCGGCCAATCGCGGGCAATTGTTCACATCCAAACAGGCGCCACCGACGATCCTGATGTTCAGCATGGCGCAGGGCACCGCGAAGATCCTGCAGGCGCCGTTCAAGGGCGGCTGGTTCGTCGTCGTCGCCGACACGATCGAACGCGGCGACGCGCGCGGCAAGGCCGATATCGTCGCCAAGATGCGCAGCGATCTGGCAGGCACGGTCGGCGACGAATACACCCAGCAATTCGTCCACGCGGTCCGCGACCAAGTGGGCGTCAAGCGCAACGACGCCGCGATCGCCGCGTTGCGCGCCGAATTGCTGGGCCAAAACGGCACGGCCGACGGCCAGTAATGCCGCCGTGGTCGAGGGGGTCGCACCGGCGCTGAGCGCGCTCGCCGCCGGGCGCCCCGCTCTGGTGTGGCGCCGCCAGATCGCCGACACCGAAACGCCAGTCGCCGCGGCGCTCAAGCTGATCGTGGCCGGCCGCGGCGATTTCCTGCTCGAATCGGTCGAGGGCGGCGCGGTGCGCGGGCGGCACAGCCTGTTGGGGCTGGCGCCCGACCTGGTGTTCCGCGCGACCGGTGACCGAGCCGAGATCAACCGCCATTGGCTGACCGACCGTGCGGCGTTCGTGCCCGCCGGGCAGCCGACGCTGGCGGCGTTTCGCGATCTGGTCGCCTCCTGCCGGATGGATGCGGTCCCGCCCGAATTGCCCCGCGCGCTCGCCTGCCTGGTCGGCTATTTCGGCTATGAGACGGTCGGGCTGGTCGAGCATCTGCCGCGCGCCGCGGACAACGGGCTTGGCCTGCCCGACATGGTGTTCGTGCGGCCGACCGTGGTGCTGATCTTCGACCGGCTAGCCGACCAATTGTTCCTCGTCGCGCCGCTCTGGCCGGATTCCGGTCTGGCGCCCGACCGCGCGGTCGAACTGGCCGAGGAGCGGATCGACGCGGTCGCAGCACGGCTGGCCAGCGCCGCCGTGGCACCGGCGCCACGCGCCGATCTGGCCGAGCCCGTTCTCACCCCCGTCCTGCCCGACGGGGCGTATCGGTCGATGGTGCTCAAGGCGAAGGGCTATATCGCCGCGGGCGACGTGTTTCAGGTGGTGCTCGCGCAACGCTTCACCGCGCCGTTCGCGTTGCCGCCGTTCGAGCTTTATCGCGCACTGCGGCGGATCAATCCTTCGCCCTTCCTCTATTTCCTCGACCTGCCCGATTTCGCGCTGTCGGGGTCCAGTCCCGAAATCCTCGTCCGCGTCCGCGATGGCGAGGTCACGATCCGGCCGATCGCCGGGACGCGACCGCGCGGGGCCACTGCCAGCGAGGACGAGGCCAACCGCGCCTCGTTGCTCGACGACCCCAAGGAACGCGCCGAGCATCTCATGCTGCTCGATCTCGGCCGCAACGATGCCGGCCGCGTCGCCGCGCCCGGCAGCGTGCGCGTGACCGACAGCTACACGGTCGAGATGTACAGCCACGTCATGCACATTGTGTCGAACGTGGTTGCCGAGCTGGATGCCGGAAAGGACGCGCTCGACGCGCTGTTCGGCGGCTTTCCGGCGGGCACGGTATCGGGGGCACCCAAGGTCCGCGCCTGCGAGATCATCGCCGAGCTCGAACCCGAAGCGCGCGGCGCCTATGCCGGCGGCGTCGGCTATTTCTCGCCCGACGGATCGATGGATTCGTGCATCGTGCTGCGTACCGCCGTGGTGAAGGACGGCGTCATGCACGTTCAAGCTGGGGCCGGTATCGTCGCCGATTCGACCCCAGAATACGAACAACGCGAGTGCGAGGCCAAAGCTGGAGCGTTGTTAGCGGCGGCGCGTGAGGCCGTGGCGCGCGCGAAAGATGCCCGGTTCGGGCAGTGAACTGACGCCAAGGAACACACGCTTCCCCGGCGTAGGCCGGGGCCCAGTAGCGAGCCGTCCACAACTGGGCCCCGGCCTTCGCCGGGGAAGCGTTGATGTCAATCCGGCCTACTGTACCGGCGCGTTAGGATCCTCATTGGTGCCCTTGGCGCGTTTGTCGGCCTTGAACTGCCGCGCCAGCGCGCGCGCGCATCCGGTCTGGCCACCGGTACCGACCGGCGAGCAGGTATCGGGGAGCCCGGCCGCCTCGCGGCTGGTCTGCTCGTCGGACGCGACGCGGTTGGTCCACGCCTGGTTGCTCGGCTTGATCGGCCCGCTGTCGCGCAGCTCCTTGGGGATGCGATACGGATTATCGACCTTAGTGCAGACGATGATCTCGTCGCCGGTCGAGGGCGGGCAAGTTTCGGTCGCCGAGATCGTCACCGACTTGATGCGTTTGGGCGGTTGGCCGGTCTCGGCCTGCTTGTCCTGCGCGATCGCGGTTACGGGGAGCGCGAGCAGCGCCAGGGCGGCGAAAGCGGTACGGAGCATGGTGTGCGACCTTTTGTTGCGTCCTATCAACGCGCCCGAGATAGGATCGATCCCGTATCATTCCAGCCGAAACGCGGCGAAACGAGGGCGCGGGGCCGATTGTCGCGCGTGCGCGGACACGCTAGCGGGGCGGCGATGATCCTGGTTATCGACAATTACGACAGCTTCACCTGGAACCTGGTCCATTACCTGATGGAGCTGGGCCAGGAAGTGAAGGTCGTGCGCAACGACGCGCTGACGGCGGCCGACGCGCTGGCGAGCAAGGCCGAGGCGTTCCTGATTTCGCCCGGCCCGTGCACGCCGAACGAAGCGGGGATCAGCCTCGATCTGGTCGCGGCGTGCGCCGAGACAGGACGCCCGTTGCTTGGCGTGTGCCTGGGCCACCAGGCGATCGGCCAGCATTTCGGGGGAAGCGTGGTGCGCGGCGGGCTGATGCACGGCAAGACGTCGGCGATCGGCCATGACGGCAGCGGCGTGTTCGCCGGCCTGCCCTCACCGTTCCGCGCGACGCGCTATCACTCGCTGGTAGTGGAGGGTGTGCCGGATACGCTGATCGTCAACGCGACCGCCGATGACGGGTTCGTCATGGGCTTCCGCCACCGCGACTTGCCGATCCACGGCGTGCAGTTTCATCCGGAGAGCATCGCGACCGAGCATGGCCACGCTTTGCTCGCCAATTTTCTCGAGATTGCGGGCTTGATCCTCCCCGGGATGGGGAGGGGGACGGCCGGCGCAGCCGGGGGTGGAGGGGGCCCGGTCACGGGCGCCCCACTCGCGGCGGCCCCCCTCCACCATCCTGCGGATGGTTCCCCTCCCCGTGCCGGGGAGGAATTGTGACGACCTTCTCCCCCCTCCCCGACCCCTCCTCGCCCCTGTCGCACGAATCCGCGCGGCAGGCGTTCGCCGATATCCTCGACGCGCGCACCAGCGAGGACGCGATCGCCGATTTCCTGATCGCGCTGTCCGACCGCGGCGAAACCAGCATCGAGATCGCCGAGGCCGCGCGCGCGCTCCGCGACCGGCTGATCCCGATCGACGCCCCCGTCGGCGCGATCGACGTATGCGGCACCGGCGGCGACGGGCACCACACGCTCAACGTCTCGACCGCGGTCAGCCTCGTGGTCGCCGCTTCCGGTGTCCCGGTCGCCAAGCACGGCAACCGCGCCGCCTCCAGCAAGGCGGGCGCGGCAGACACGCTGGAGGCATTGGGCCTCGACATGGAACGCGCCGGCGCGCTGGCGCAGGCGACGCTCAACGACCTCGGCATCTGCTTCCTGTTCGCCGCCAACCACCACCCGGCGATGAAGCGCATCACGCCGATCCGCCGCCGCATCGGCAAGCGCACGATCTTCAACCTGATGGGCCCGCTCGCCAATCCCGCGCATGTCACGCGCCAGCTGATCGGCATCGCGCGGCCCGATTATGTCGGCACCTATGCCGAGGCGCTCGGCGCGCTCGGCACCGAGGCGGGGCTGATCGTGTCGGGCGAGGAAGGGCTCGACGAAGTATCGGGCGCGGGGCCGACCGTCGCGATGAGCGTGGGTCAGTTATCTCTACCCGACCGGATCGCCCCGGAAGATGCCGGCTTGCCGCGCCACCCGATCGCCGCGATTCATGGCGGCGATCCCGCCTATAACGCCGCGGCGCTACGACGCCTTCTCAAGGGCGAACACGGCGCATATCGTGATGCGGTGCTGCTCAACGCCGCCGCCGCATTCGTCGTCGCGGGGCATGTCGAGAGCTTGCAGGAGGGCGCCGAGGAAGCCGCCGAGACGCTCGACCGCGGGCTGGCCAACGCCTTGCTCGACTGCTGGATCGCGTACGCATGAGCACTATCCTCGACCGCATCCTCGAGACCAAGCGCGCCGAAGTCGCCGCGAAGAAAGCGACCACGTCGCTCGCCAGCCTGGAGGCGATGATCGCACGCCGCGACACCCCGCGCGGGTTCAGGAAGGCGCTCGACAAAAAGGCGAAGACTGGTCCCGCTCTCATCGCCGAGATCAAGAAGGCCAGCCCGTCCAAGGTCGTGATCCGCGAAGATTTCGACCCGCCGGCGCACGCCCGCGCCTATCAGCGCGGTGGTGCGACGTGCCTCTCGGTGCTGACCGACGAGCAATATTTTCAAGGGTCCGACGATTATCTCGCGCTGATCCACGACACCGTGCCGCTGCCGCTGCTGCGCAAGGATTTCATGATCGACCCGTGGCAGGCGCACGAAAGCCGCGCGCTTGGGGCGGACGCGATCCTGATCATCGTTGCGGCGCTCGACGACACGCGCATGGCGGAGATCGAAGCGGCGGCGATCGACTGCCGGCTCGACGTGCTGGTCGAGGTGCACGATGAGCGCGAACTCAACCGCGCGCTCAAGCTCGAGTCACGCCTGATCGGGGTCAACAATCGCGACCTGCGCGATTTCACCGTCAGCTTCGACCGCACCTACGAGCTGGTCGGCAAGGCGCCGGCGGGTTGCACCTTCGTCGCCGAAAGCGGGCTGACCGGCCGCGCCGACCTCGACGCGATGCGGACCCGCGGGATAAACTGCTTTTTGGTCGGCGAGGCACTGATGCGCGCAGATGACATAGAGGCGGCGACGAAGGAATTGCTCGGTGGTTGACCTCACCCATCTCGACGACACCGGCGCCGCGCGGATGGTCGATGTGTCGGCCAAACCCGACACCACCCGCCGCGCCATCGCCGAGGGCCGCATCGCGATGTCGGCCGAAGCCGCATCCGCGATCCGCGACGCCAAGGTCGCCAAGGGCGACGTCCTGGCCGTTGCGCGCGTCGCGGGCATCATGGCGGCCAAGCGCACCAGCGAGCTGATCCCGCTATGCCACCCGCTACCGATCACCAGCGTCGCGATCGACCTGGCGCCCGACGACACCGGCGTCACCGTGACCGCTACCGTCACCACCACCGGCAAGACCGGCGTCGAGATGGAAGCGATGACCGCCGTCTCGGTGGCGTTGCTGACGGTCTACGACATGGCCAAGGCACTGGATAAGGGCATGACGGTTGGCGGCGTCAGGTTGCTCGAAAAGAGCGGCGGCAAATCGGGCGATTGGCGGGCGCCTTAGCGCTTCGCCACCCGCCGAAACCGGATCGAGCGCCCGTATCGCTCGAGCAGCAGATCGTCCCCCGCCCGCTTGAGCGGGGTTGCCTTGAAATCGACTTTGCCCAGATCGTTGGGGTCGAACCGAAAGTCGATTTCATATCCCCTGGCCGGATCGATCGTCACCGGATCGCTCGCCAGCTCGAACACATCGAACGACAGCGCGATCTTGACCGGCGGGTTGCCGGCGGCGAAGGGGATCGAGACTCCGTCGTCCCCGAGTTGCTGATCGACCGTGCGCCCGTCGGCGAGCAGGACGTGCGCATCGAACAATTGGCGGTTGATCTGCCCCGGCAAATCGAGCGTAATCCGCAATGCCCCTGCCGCTGCGGGCTTCTGCCCGATCACGCTGAAGCGCGGCGGCGTCACCGGATCGCTGGTCAGCAGCACCTGATTGCCGTTCGCGGCCCACGTTCCGGCCGCTTCCTCATCAAGCGCGCCGTAAGACAATCCGTATTCGAACCGCCCGTTGGCCTTGAGCGACAGGCCGACCGCCATTTCCATCTGCCCGCCGTCATAATCGCCGATCAGCTTTGCCGGATGGAGATCGGGCGTCGGGGCGGCAGCGGTCGCGATCAGCCCCGCCATGATCAACGCTTTCAGCATCCCGCCCTCTCCCTCGTGCCTTAGTCGGTCATCGTCATCGCGATCCAGGCGATATAGCCGACCATCACCACCGCGACGAACATGCACGACCCGCCCTTGATGTCGCGCGGTATGTCGTTCGCGTCATCGGCCCGCTTGCCGAAGAATTCCATCATGACGCCGAACACGACCAGCCCGCAAACGAGCAGCACCACGCCCCAGAATATACGCCACAGCCAGTCGGCGATCCACAGCCAGATCGCGGAATTCGCGGTGAGCCAGGCGCTAACGTCCGATGGCGGATATCCGAATATCCACGCGACCGCGAAAAAGATGAAGAACAGCAGGAAGACGAACGTCCACAACGTGCCGTAATTGCTGGCCCAGCGATTTTGGGTCGCGGAATATTTCCACGCCGTTCCGGACACCCCCCACAGCCATCGGAAAAAGCGCATCTGCCGCCCCCTCGGCGCGCTCGTACACGAAACACTGTCGCAGAGCGACGCGGCTGTGGCATGAGCGGGCGATGCCATCCGCCCTCTTGCCCGTCGCCGAAGCGCAATCGCGGTTGTTCGCGATGGCACCGCGCCTGCCCGCCGAAACCGTACCCCTCATCGACGCGGCCGGCCGCTGGGCGGCCGAGCCGATCGTCGCGAAGCGCTCACAACCCGCGGCGGACGTGTCGGCGATGGACGGCTATGCGATCCGCTTCGCCGATCTGCCCGGCCCATTCCGCCTGGTCGGCGAAAGCGCCGCCGGCCGCGCCTTTGCCGGCACGGTCGGCGCGGGCGAGACCGCGCGCATCTTCACCGGCGCGGCGCTGCCCGGCGGTGCAGACAGCGTGCTCGTCCAGGAGGAAGCCGATGCGCAGCGCGACGAGATCCGCCTGGCTGGCGAGGGGCCGAGGCGCCGGGGCGGCAACGTTCGTCCGCGCGGCCTCGACTTCCACCAGGGCGAGGTGCTGATCGCCGCCGGCGAGCGCATCACGCCCGCGCGGCTCGCGGTCGCGGCGATCGGTGGGCATGCGACGCTCCCCGTGCGCCGCCGCATCGTCGTCGCGATCGCCGGCACCGGCGACGAGCTAGTGCGGCCGGGCATGCCGCTGCGCGACGACCAGCTGCCCGAATCGAACGGCGCGATGCTCGCGGCGATGCTTGCCGGCTGGCCGGTCGAGGTGATCGACC
>NZ_JAQGKZ010000040.1 GCF_028289855.1 Sphingomonas bacterium
GTGTGCTGGATCTTGACGGTCTTCCAGATGCCGCCTTCATATTCGAGGATGTTGCCGGGACGAATCTCGACCGCGTTGATCTTCATGGGGGTAACCTGATGGAAAGGTGGAAGCGCGGCCTTTAGCCAGCGCGGCCCTTTCCGGCAAGCACAGCGGCGAACGCCTGGACGGCTGCGGCTTCGTCCCCGTCCCACACAGCGTTCGACACCGCCAGAAAATCGGCACCAGCCGCGATCAATGGTGACGCGTTGCCGGGCGTGATCCCGCCGATTGCGACCGAAGGCAATTCGAACAGCGCCGACCACCAGCTCAGGATAATCGGCTCGGGGTGGTGCTGCACTTCCTTGGTGGTAGTCGGATAGAAGGCGCCGAAAGCGACATAATCCGCACCCGCGTCACCCGCTTCCATCGCCAGGTGGCGGCTGTCGTGACAGGTCACGCCGATCTGAAGGTCCGGCCCGAGGATCGCGCGTGCTTCCCTGGGATCACCGTCGCCCTGCCCCAGATGCACGCCGTCCGCGCCCAATCGTTTGGCGAGCGAGACGCTATCGTTGACGATGAACGCAACCTCGCGGTCGGCGCAGAGGCGCTGCAGCGGCTCGGCCAGCCGAGCCGCCTCGTGTTGGTCGATGTCTTTCACGCGAAGCTGGAACGCCGCGACCGCACCGGCATCGAGCGCGCGCACCAGGCGGTCGGGGAAGTCACCGCCCACATCGAGCGGCGAGATCAGGTACAGCTGACAAGGCGGCCGCCGCATGTCGCGCACGAAATTGGCGGCGAAATCGGGGTCGAGCGGACCGAGTGGGTCGTCGTCGATCATTTGACCATCGCCATCAGGAATCCGTCCCACTTCTTCACGCCTACCGTCTGTACCGCGGTTGCGGTCAGGCGCGGTTCGGCGGCGACCATCTCGAACAGCTTGCGCGTGCCCTGGATGCGCACATCGTCACTGTCGGCATCGAGCACGCCCCCTTCGCGGATGACGTTATCGACGATGATCGTCGTGCCCGACCGCGACAGCCGGATCGCATGCTCGACATAGGCCGCGTTGTTTTCCTTGTCGGCGTCGATAAACACAAAATCGAACGGCCCGGTCAGCGTCGTCAGGCTGTCCAATGCCGGGCCGGTGATCACCTCGACGCGATCGTCCAGTCCCGCCGCTGCGATGTTGGCGCGGGCGACATCGGCATGGTGCGGGTCGATCTCCAACGTCAGCAGTTCGCCATCGTCGGGCAGCGCGCGCGCCAGTTCGATTGTCGAATAACCGCCGAGCGTCCCGACCTCCAAGATTCGCCGTGCTCCCGCCATCCGCGCCAACAGATGCAGCATCCGTCCCTGCGCCGGCGACACGTCGATGTCGGGCAGCCCGCCCGCCGCGTTCGCCAGGAGCGCCGCTGTCAGCGACGGGGCATCGCCGAGCAATCGATCGCCGATATAGGAATCGACCGCTGCCCAGGCTGGATCCGGCGTTTGTATGCGTTCGACCATGTTTCCGGCCTTCCTATTCCCTCGCACTCACGTCAAGGCACCCATAGTGAAGTCACCACTTGACTGTCTGAAATGCGATCTATATTGAAGTCACAGCTTCACTATAAAGGATCGTCGTCATGCCCGATGCCGCCGTCACGCACGCCACTTTCATCGTAGAGCGCAGCTACAAGGCCTCGCCGGCCAAGGTGTTTGCAGCATTGAGCGATCCCGCGATCAAGCGGTTGTGGTTCGCCGCAAGCGACCACCATGAACTCGTCGCGTTCGACAGCGACTTTCGCCCCGGCGGCACGCAGCACCTCGAGTACAAATTCGGCGACAACAGCCCCTTCCCCGGCGTGTCGTTAACCGACGACAGCGCGTTCCAGGCGATCGTGCCCGACAGCCGCATCGTCTCCTCCAGCATGATGGCGATCGGCGGGCGGCCGATGTCGGTGTCGCTCACCACGTACGAGCTGTTGCCCGATGGCGAGGGCACCGACCTGGTCTGCACCAACCAAGTCGCCTTCTTCGAAAATTCGGATGGGCCCGTGATGCGCGAACAGGGCTGGCGCGTGCTGCTCGACAAATTGGGCGCGGTGCTCGAAGGCTGAGCGGGTGAAACCCGATTTCGACCGATTGTTCCAGGCGCTCGGCGACCCGACCCGGCGCGCGATCGTCGATCGGCTTGCCGAAGGGCCGGCCTCGGTCTCGCGCCTCGCCGAGCCGCTGAAGATCACCGTGACGGCGGTCGCTCAACACCTGCACATACTCGAACAATGCGGCGTGGTGCGCACCGAAAAGGTCGGGCGGGTGCGTACGGCGTCGCTCGTGCCCGACGGATTGACGCCGCTCGAGCGATGGGCGCGAGAGCGGCGCTCGATGCTGGAAAAACGGCTGGATCGCCTCGCCGACGTCCTCGGCGAGAGCGAATAGATCAGGCGGCGTCCGCGGTTTTCTCGACCGAAGCAGTGTAGATTTCGTCGATCGCCGCGCCCAGCGAGGCGTCGAATTCGGCGTCGGTCATCTGGAAGCGCAAATCCTCCAGCAAGGCGCGGCTGAAGCTCGCGATCATGCCCTTGTTGCGCGCCAGCTCGCCGCAGGCCTCGGCGCGGTGGAAGCCGCCCGACAGCGCGACGACCTTGAGCACGCGAGGATGCGCGGCCAGCGTCGCATACTGCCCGCGATTGGCCGGCAGCGAGAGCTTCAGCATGACCTTCGCGTCGCCGGTCATCGCGTCGAGCGCCTTCTTGAGCTCGTCGGCCAAAATCGCGTCGGCTTCGGCGCGTTCCGGGCTCTCGATGTTGACCTCGGGCTCGATGATCGGAACCATACCTTGCCCGAGCACTTGCTGCGCCACTTCGAACTGTTGCGCGATGATCGCGGCAATGCCCTGACGGTTGGCAAAGTTGATCACCGACCGTTCCTTGGTCCCGAACAGGCCGAGCGTCGCGGCGCGCGTAAGCAGGGCGTCGAGCCCCGGCATCGGCTTCATCAGCTGAACGCCGTTCGCTTCGTCCTCCAGCCCCTTGTCGATCTTCAGGAACGGCACAACGCCACGGTCGTGCAGCGCCTGCGGCACCGGCGTGCCGTTCGCCTGCCCGTCCATCGTCCGCTCGAACAGGATCGCGGCGATCACTTTATCGCCGGTGAACGTCGGGGAAGTGATGATCCGCACACGCATCTGGTGGATCAGGTCGAACATCCCCGCATCGTCGGCCCACGCGCCTTCCTCAATGCCGTATCCCTTGAGCGCCTTCGGCGTCGATCCGCCCGATTGGTCGAGCGCGGCGATGAAGCCGTGCCCGGCGGCAATCTTGGCGGTCATCTCGGCGGTATTCATCGGGATTCCTGTCAGCGCTGCTTCATTGTGGCGCGGCTGATAAAGGGGGCAGACATTATCCGCAACCAGTCGCCAACGAGCGATTGACGCTCGCCCCGCGCTCGGCCACGATCCCCTGAGCAAGCGCAGGGGGCGCAAATGAAGACTGGCAATATCAAACGGTTCGCAATTGCGTTACTGCTCGCTGCAGGTTTGGCGCTAGCTGGCTCCGCAACGCCGGCCAACGCTGGCGGCGGCAAGGTGAAGGTCGGCGAGATGGCGCCCGATTTCACGCTGAAGCTGACCGACAAGACCAAGATTACGCGCGACGAGTTGCGCGGCCAGGTCGTGGTGCTCAATTTTTGGGCGACGTGGTGCGGACCGTGCCGGACCGAACTGCCGCTGCTCGACGCCTATTACCAGACCCAGCAGAAAGCCGGATTGCGCGTTTTTGCCGTCGCGACCGAGGATTCGGTCCCCGCCTATCAAATGAAAAAACTGTTCGCAGCGATGCACATCACCCCGGCCTTGGGGATCAAGGGCCCGTATGACGTGATGGATGGCGTGCCGACCAACATCGTGATCGGGCGCGACGGCCGCATACGTTATGCCAAGGCAAATGCGTTCGACCTCGACCAGCTCAACGCGTTGCTGGTCCCGCTCTTGCGCGAGCCGGTCCCGGCGACGTGAACATGACCCGCGCATTCAAGGTGTTTGCCGCGGCCACGGCGTTGCTGATGTCGGCCGATGCCGGCTCCGCCGCGACCGGCAATGACGTCATCAACAGCTTCCGCTTCACGCTCGCCGACGGCACCGTGCTGACCAGCGCCAACCTGCGCGGGCGCGTGGTGATGGTGAACTTCTGGGCGAGCTGGTGCGTGCCGTGCCGCAAGGAACTCCCGCTGCTCAACAGCTATTACCGCGCGCATCGTGCCGATGGGCTGGTCGTCATCGGTGTTGCCGCGGATCCGGGCGAGGATGGGCGTGGACGCTGGCTGTCGCCCACGATCGCCTTCCCGCAAGCCGCCCGAGTCGGCGGCCCGGACTATCGCTTGCCGGCAATCCCGATGAACTATGTGATCGGCCGCGACGGCAAGGTGGCCTATGCCAAGTCGGGAGCGTTCGACCAGGCCAAGCTCGACACGATCGTCGGGCCGCTGCTCAAGAAGCGCTGAGCGCTTTCACCCCCGGCAATTCCTTGCCCTCCATCCATTCGAGAAACGCGCCGCCGGCGGTCGAGACGAACGTCATATCGCCGACGACACCCGCCTGGTTGAGCGCCGCCACGGTGTCGCCGCCGCCCGCCACCGATACCAGTGAGCCTTCGCGGGTGAGCGCTGCCGCGGTTCTGGCCAGCGCCATGGTTGCGGTATCGAACGGCGGCGTCTCGAACGCGCCGAGCGGTCCGTTCCAGACGAGCGTGCGACACGTCTTGAGCACGTCCGCCAGCGCCTCGGTCGCAGCCGGGCCGATATCGAGGATCATCTCGTCGGCGGCGACTTCGTGGACGTTGCAGGTGCGCAACGAAGGTGGATTGGCCGCGAACTCCGTCGCGACCACCACGTCATAGGGCAAGTGGATCGTGCAACCGGTACGATCGGCAGCGTCGAAAATCTCTTCTGCCGTATCGATCAGATCATGTTCGGCCAGGCTCTTGCCGACATTTACCCCGCGCGCGGCGAGGAAGGTGTTGGCCATCCCGCCGCCGATGATCAGATGATCGACCTTGTCGACCAGGTGTTTGAGCACATCGAGTTTGGACGACACCTTCGCCCCGCCGACGACCGCCGCGACCGGATGCTCGGGCGCGCCGAGCGCCTTGTCGAGCGCGTCGAGCTCGGCCTCCATCTGGCGGCCGGCGAAGGCGGGAAGCCGATGCGCCAGTCCTTCGGTCGAAGCGTGCGCGCGGTGTGCAGCGGAAAAAGCGTCGTTGACATAGAGATCGCCAAGCGCGGCGAGTCGCTTCACCGTTTCGGTATCATTGGTTTCCTCGCCGGGATCGAAGCGCGTATTTTCGAGGATCGCGACATCGCCCTCCCCAAGCGTCGCGATCGCATCGCCCGCACCGTCCATGTCGATAAACCGCACCGGCCGCCCGAGCACTTGCTCGAAAGGCCTGGTCATGAGCGCCAAGCTCATTTGCGCGTTACGCTGCCCCTTGGGCCGCCCGAAATGCGACAGCACGATCACCTTCGCACCGCGATCGGCGAGCTCGGCAACGGTCGGCACCGCGGCGCGCAGCCGGGTGTCGTCGGTCACCGCGCCATCGGCCATCGGTACGTTCAAATCCTCGCGCACCAGCACGCGCTTGCCCGCGATGTCGCCCATATCGTCAAGCGTTTTGAACGGCCTGGTCATTGTTCTTCGATCCTGATCTCATCGCCGACCGCGATTATGCCGCCGGCTATTACCTTGCCGCCAGCACCGCCGCGCCAGTCGGGTTCGAGCGCGCAGCGCAGCCCGGGCGCCAGATCGTCCATCCGCTGGCACGGGTCGATTTCGGTCTTGAGTTCGATCACCACATCGGCACCGATCCGGATGCGGACATCGCCACCATGCGGCAGGTCGAAATCCTCGACCAGCAAGTTCGCTCGCCGCGCCCACCACGGGAGTTCGATACCGGCTTCCCCCGTCGCTGCGGCCCAATCGTTCGCTTCGATCAGCGATACCTGGCGCTTGGTCTTGCCGCCGTTGCAGTCGCCCTCGACCCCGCTTTCGGGCGTCACCAGCACGCGATCGAGCACTTCGATCGGCCCACGCCGTCGCGCATGGCGCGCGATCCCGGCCAATCGGCCCGTCACGGTCAGATCAGCGCCGCCATCGCCTTGGCGGTGTCGACCATGCGATTGGAGAAACCCCATTCATTGTCGTACCAGCTAACGACGCGGACCAGCTTGCCGTCCATCACGGCGGTTTCCAGGCTGTCGACGGTCGACGAGGCAGGATCGCCCTGTAGGTCGATCGAGACCAACGGCTCGTCGGTATAGGCCAGCACGCCCTTCAACGGCCCGCTCTCGCTTGCTGCCTTGAGCGCGGCGTTGACCTCGTCGCGAGTCACGTCGCGGCTCGGGGTGAAAGTGAGGTCGATCAGCGACACGTCGGGGGTCGGCACGCGGATCGCCGATCCGTCGAGCTTGCCCTTCAGTTCGGGCAGCACTTCACCGACGGCGCGCGCGGCGCCTGTCGTCGTCGGGATCATCGACATGCCGGCGGCGCGCGCGCGGCGCATGTCGCTGTGGATCTGGTCGAGAATCTTCTGGTCATTGGTGTAGGCATGGACCGTGGTCATCAACCCGCGTTCGATCCCGAACGTGTCGTTGAGCACCTTGGCGACCGGGGCGAGACAATTGGTCGTGCACGACGCGTTCGACACGATCGTCATGTCGGCGGTCAGCTTCTCGTGATTGACGCCGAACACGACGGTCAGATCGACGCCCTTGCCGGGCGCCGAGATCAGCACCTTCTTGGCACCAGCGTCGATATGCTTCTGGCAGGATTCGCGGTCGGTGAAGAAGCCGGTGCATTCGAGCACGATATCGACGCCGAGTTCGCCGTGCGGAAGTTTGGCGGGGTCCCGCTCGGCGGTGACGCGGATGCGCTTCCCGTCGATCACCAGGTCGTCGCCCTCTGCGCTCACCGTGCCGGGCCACATGCCGTGGACCGAATCGCGCTTGAACAGGAAGGCGTTCGACTTGGCGTCGCCCAGATCGTTGATCGCAACGAGATCGAGCCCGGTGTCGCCCTGCGCCAGCATCGCGCGCGCCACCAGCCGCCCGATCCGCCCGAACCCGTTGATCGCAACCTTCACCGCCATGTGCTTGCTCCTGCTGTGGCCAAGGCGCTCGCGAAGGGGCCGGCCGCTCGCGGGTGCCTTTGCGGATGCAGGCGCGGCGCGTCAACCTTGGCCCGCGTTGAATCGAGGTTGCCGCGCCGTCCACCCGTGCTATTTCGCTTAACCATGGCAGATGCATCCCCGACCGACCGGATCGACGCGGCACTCTCGCGGATCGAACGCGCGGCCCAGTCGCGCGACCGTTCGGCGAGCGACTTGAAACAGCGTCACGACGCGTTGCGCGCGAAGGTCGGCGAAGCGATCTCGGCGCTCGACGCGCTGGGGGCGAAAAATGGCTGAAGTCACGCTGACGATCGGCGATCGACGTCATAACGTCACCTGTCGCGACGGCGAGGAAGCGCAGCTGCGCCGGCTGGGCGACATGCTCGATCAGCGTTGGGCATCCGCCAACCGCGCATCGGGCGGGCTGAACGCCGAACGCACGATGCTGCTGGTTGCGCTGATGCTGGCCGATGGCCTGGAAGCCGCGGAGAACCGGCCGGCGGGCGATGGCGGTGCAAGCCCGGCCTATCTCACCCGGCTGGCGGAGCGGTTAGAGGGAATCGCGGACGCCCTTGAGAAACCCGGCGCGGACGCCTAGATTGGTTGGCGGCGGGCACTGCCCGGTACGAGCCTTTATTATCCCTGAGGCTATTCATCATCCATGGGGACTGTCCCTGCCCGGATCCTGGTCCGACGTATATGGTCCCCACCTGACGTACCGTGCGTCAGAGGATAACCCGGCCAACGGCCACGGCGGTCCCGCCACCCGCGCCGCGCGCATGACGACAGCGGAGCTTTCGCCAAGACGCGCAAGCGCGGCCGGCGGGTCGCGCCAGCGAACCCGTCCGACGACGCGGCTTTGCCGCGGCGCGCCAGCATGAAGATCGATAAAGCTGCACTACGCGCACACGTTCGGGCCGCGCGCGATGCCTTCGTCGCCGGTGGCCCGACTGGCATCGCGGTACCGCGGGAATTTCTCAAACGGCTGGAGCATGGACTGACCGTCTCCTCGTATGTCCCGATCGGCAGCGAAGCCGACCCCTCACCGCTCGCGCGCGCCGCGATGGACGCGGGCTGCGTTCTCGCGCTCCCCCACGTCACCGTCCGCAGCGAGCCGATGCGCTTCCTCGCCTGGGAAACCGAAGCCGCGCTCGAAGCAGGCCCGTTCGGCCTAAGCCAGCCGGCGGGCAACGCGATCGAACTGCGTCCCGACATCATCCTGGCCCCGCTCGTCTCATTCGACGCTGAGCTGAACCGGCTCGGCCAGGGCGCGGGCTATTACGACCGTGCCTTCGCACGTTTCCCCGATGCCTGGCGGGTCGGGGTTGCGTGGAGCGTTCAGCAGGTCGAGGACATTCCTGCCGAGGGATGGGACGTACCGCTCCATGCGATCGTCACCGAACAAGGATGGATCACGCGATGACCCCAAAGGACACCAGCGTCCCGCGCTGGCAGAAACCCGTCGGGATGCTCGCGATCCTGGCGTTGATCGCGGTCTGGTGCGTCGGCATTGTGAGCCTGTCGCCCTGGATCGGGCAATGGCATCCGCTGATCCAGCTCGCTTTCTACGTTGTCGCCGGGATCGTCTGGTTGTGGCTACTGCCGATGCGGCGCTTGCTCAGCTGGATGGAGACGGGGCGGTGGCGGCGGTAACGCGCCGCGGCAAAGCCGCGTCGTCGGTCGGCGCTGCGCTCCGCCGGCCGAGCTTGTCGAGATGCGCGATAGCTTCGCTAGCGCGTCTTTCGACTGCGCTATGGCGCGAGTGACGGGGCTCGAACCCGCGACCTCCGGCGTGACAGGCCGGCGCTCTAACCAACTGAGCTACACCCGCTTGGGAAGCGTGAGGCGCGGCCACTAAGCGAGGTGCCCTACCCTGTCAACGCGTTCCGGGCCGGATCGCTAATTTCTGCGAATACCGAACCGCCCGCGCTTGCGCTCGCTGACCAATGTGCCGCGTTCGAACAGGAAGCCGGCGATATCGGGCTTGCCCGCCGCGCCGATGACGGTCTGAATGATGATCAGCAGCGGCACCGCGAGCAACGCGCCGGGGGTGCCCCACACCCAGCTCCAGAAGCTCAGCGATATCAGGATCAGCACCGGATTGATCGTCAGCCGGTGCCCCACGATCAACGGCGTTACCACATTGGCCTCGACCAGATGGCACCCGATCATGATTGCCGCGGGAATCATCGCGATCCAGAAATCGTTGAACGTCATCAATCCGCCAATCGCGAGCAGCAACGCCGCGACGATCGGACCGAAATAGGGCACGTAGTTGAGCAGCGCCGCGATGCCGCCCCACATCGCCGGATAGGGCATCCCGACCATCCACAACGCCGTCCCGACGATCGCGCCGAGCACCACGTTGATCAGCGTGATCGTGCCCAAATAGGCCGACACGTCGTCGACCACATCCTGGATCACCCGAGCGGTCGCCATCGCCCCGCCGAAGCTCTGGCGGCTGGTGATCGTCTTGCGTCGCGTGCGGCTCCATCCGGCGAGGAAGAAGAACACCACCAGCACCCCGAAGAACACCTGGATGATCGCGGTCGGCGCCGAGGTCGCGGCGAGTTCGAGGAGCGATCCCGGCGGCGCGACCGCCGTGGTCGGCGATGCCTTGACCGGGCCGGTATTGGCCAGATGCGTGATCGTGCGATTGAGGTATTTTTCGAGAGTCGTGTAGAGATCGAGCAACGGTGCAAGGTTCGCCTGGATGCGGTCGATCCGCTCGGGCAGCTTGCGGAAGAATTCGATCGCCGGGACGACGATCGCCGCCAGCGCGACGTTGGCCGCCGCGAGAAAGGTTACCACGCAGATCAACGCGGCGAGCCACGACGGCAACCGCCGCCGCTCGAGCCATTCGAGAATCGGGATCAGCGCGATCGCGATCACCAGCGAAATCGTCACCGGCAGGAAGAATTCGGCCCCAGCCTTCAGCGCGAACGGCAGCCCGAGGACCAGCGCCACGCCCGCGATCAGCGTCAGGGCGGCGAGCAGGCGGTCGCGGCGATCGTCGATTGCCGGCGCGCCGTCTTCGATGGCGGGCACGGGCGCTTCGATCCCGGGTTCGTTGACGGCTTCCATGCCGCATTCGTAGCGGCATTCCATCGCAAAGTAATCCCGGCTAGCGTCGTCGGATGCCCGATAAATTGCTGGTCATCGACGAAGGCACCACATCCACCCGCGCGATGCTGTTCGCGGCCAGTGGCGCCTGCCTGGGCAGCAAATCGGCCGACCTGACGCAGCATTATCCCGCCCCCGGGATGGTCGAACACGACGCCGCCGAAATCTGGGAGCGCACGTTCGTCTGCGTGAAAGCGATGGTGAAGAAGGCCGGCGGTGCGAAGAATGTGGCCGCGATCGGCATCACCAATCAGCGCGAGACGGTGGTGTTCTGGGACAAGACGACCGGCGAGCCGCTTGCCCCCGCGATCGTCTGGCAGGACCGGCGCACGGCTGCGATGTGCCGCAAACTGAAGGATGCCGGGCACGAGCCGACCGTCCAGGCGCGGACGGGATTGTTGCTCGATCCGTATTTCTCAGGCTCGAAGATCGGCTGGGCGATGGCGAACTGGCCGCAACTCAAAGCCGCCGGCGACAGACTGGCGGTCGGGACAATCGATTCGTGGCTGGTGTGGAAGCTCACCGGCGGATTGCACATTACGGACGCGACGAATGCCAGCCGCACCGCACTTATGGCAATCGGCAGCGGGCATTGGGACGACGGGCTGATCGACCTGTTCGACGCACCCCGCGCGGCACTTCCCGAGATCGTCGATTGCGCGGGCCGCTACGGCGAAACCGCGCTGTTCGGAGCCCCCCTCCCGATCTGCGGCATGGCCGGCGACCAGCAAGCCGCGACGATCGGCCAGGCATGCCTCGACCCCGGCGACACCAAGGCGACGTTCGGCACCGGCGCGTTCGTGCTGACGCAATACGGTACGAAGCAGCCGACTTCGAAGAACCGCTTGCTCGCGACGATCGCGTGGCAACTCGGCGGCCGCCGCGCCTACGCGCTCGAAGGATCGGTGTTCGTCGCCGGCAGCTTGGTTCAATGGCTGCGCGATTCGGTGAAGCTAATCGAGACGGCGCAGGAAACCGAAGCGCTCGCGCGGTCGGTCGATGACAATGCTGGCGTTTACCTCGTCCCGGCGCTTTCCGGCCTCGGCGCGCCATGGTGGGAAGCGGATGCGCGCGGCTCCATCTCCGGCCTCAGCTTTACGGCGACTCGTGCGCACATCGTCCGCGCCGCGCTGGAAGCGATGGCGCATCAGGCGCACGACCTGAAGACCGCGTTCGCTGCGGACGGTGCCGACTGGGCCGCCCTGAGGATCGACGGCGGAATGGTTGCCAACGACTGGATCGCACAGGATCTCGCCGACCTGCTCGACGTGCGCGTCGAGCGGCCCGCCTTCACCGAAACCACCGCCTTGGGCGCGGCGATGCTGGCTGGTGTCGGCTGCGGCCTGTTCGCCGACCTGAAAGCGGCATCGGCGATGCGCGGCACGATTGAGACGTTCAAGCCCGCCATGGACAACAAGGTCCGCCAGGCTCGGCTCGACGGTTGGGAGAAAGCGGTAAAGTCGGTCGTCGCAACCGCCGCCTAAGGTGTGCGAATCTCGTCGTCGAAATAGAGGTAATCGGGCTGGAATTCGCCGGTATGCGCCAGCCGGTCGAAATCCATCACTGTGACCTGCCGGTCGGACACTTCGACCATCCCCGCCTCGCGCAACACGCGTAACGTGCGGTTGACGTGGACCGAGGTGAGCCCGCACGCTTCGCCCAGATCCTGCTGCGTTAGGGGCCAGGCAAACGTTTTGTCATGCACCAGCCCGACCGCGTCGAGCCGGGCATAAGTTTCGCACAGCATATGCGCGACGCGCCCGACCGCATCGAGCCGCCCGAGCCGGAATATCCATTCGCGGTGCATCGCCGCGTCGAGCAGCGTTGAGAACCACAGCACGCGGCCGAGATGCGGCAACCGCTCGATCAGCGCGGTCAGCTTGTCGTGCGGGGCGTAGGCGACCTGGCACTCGCTGAGCGTCGCGATGTCATGGTCGAGCCGTTGCAGCGGATAGCCGTGCAGATCGACGAAATCGCCCGGCGTCTGGACGCTGACCAGCTGACGATGCCCGTCGGAACCGTCCATGTAGCGCGACATGAAGCCCGAAATCAGGAACGTGCTGCGCGTCACGACGTCGCCGCGGCTGGTCACGATCTTGCGCCGGGGCAAGGTGACCGGCGCGGTCAGGATGCTTTCGATCGCTTCCTTTTCCTCGTCGCTCAGTTCGCGGCGGCGGCGGTTCTTGAGGAAATTGTCGGTGAGCATGTGCGCCTTATGTCTGGAAGTGGTGGAAGAGCAATAATTTAGGTTAGGGCGATGCGCGATCGTCGAGCAGCAACTGCAGGAATACCAAGTCGAGCCAGCGACCGAACTTCTCCGCGACCTGCGGCATCCGTCCGACTTCGCGAAACCCGAGCGCCACGTGCAGCGCGATCGAACCGGCATTGCCCGCCTCGACCCCCGCTACCATCGCATGCTTGCCCGCCGCCCGCGCGCGCTCGATCAGCCCGGTAAGCAACGCGCGACCAATCCCTTCGCGATGCCGGTCCGGCGCGACATAGATCGAATGCTCGACGGTGAAGCGATAACCGTCCCACGCGCGAAAATCGCCGAACGAGGCGAACCCGGCGATCGCGCCGTCGATCTCCGCGACCAGCACCGGAAACCCCGCTTCCTGCCGCTTCGTCAGCCAGATCTCGCGCGCCGCCAAATCGGATTCACCGGTATCGAAGATCGCGGTCGTCTCGCGCACGGCGTAATTGTACATCGGCAGGATGCCGACCGCATCGTTGGATGCTGCGTCGCGAATGACCGGAACATCGCGAACATTGTCTAGAGAGAGCACGATTGGAGCAACTTTCGCCATGTTTGCCTACCACGGGCAGCGATGGTGACAGGCGAAATCCCACATTGCCAGCGCGATGATTTGACTCGGCCGTGAAAGCCCCCTTGAAGCATGCAGCGGCTTTCCGGGGGGACGAGCGATGACGGACGAAGGCTCGACGCCGCCGCCGGTAACGCGCGCGCAAGTGCTTGGCGTAACCCTCGGCAACGCGCTCGAATTTTACGACTTTCTCGTCTTCAGCTTTTTCGCGGTGCAGATCGGCCAGTGTTTCTTCCCGGCGACCAACCCGCATTCGAGCCTGTTGCTCGCGCTCGCGACGTTCGGGGCGGGGTTCCTGACGCGACCGATCGGTGCGGTGGTGATCGGCGGGCTGGGCGACCGGATCGGGCGGCGGCCGATGATGCTGCTGTCGTTCGCGATGATCGGGCTGTCGACGCTGGGCGTGGCGATCACGCCATCCTACGCCGCGATCGGCATCGCCGCGCCGATCATCGTCATCCTGTGCCGGCTGGTGCAGGGCTTCGCGCTGGGCGGCGAGGTCGGCACGAGCACCGCCTTCCTCGCCGAAGCCGCGCCCGCGGCGAAGCGCGGCACCTACATTTCGATGCAATATGCCGGGCAAGGCGCCTCGACGTTGTTGGCGGGCGCGATCGGCGTGGGACTGGCGGCGAGCATGAACGATAGCGCGCTGGCAAGCTGGGGATGGCGCATCGCGATGGCGGTCGGGGTGACGATCGTGCCGGTCGGGCTCGTCCTGCGCGGACGGTTGCCGGAGACGCTGCACGCCACGGTGTCGGCAACCAAGGCGCCGCGGGTGCGCAGCTATGCCGGGGTGGCGATCTTCGCGTTCCTGACGATGCTGTCGGCGACGGTGTGCACCTATGTGCTTAATTACATGACGACCTTTGCCAAGGCCACATTGGGCATGCCGTCGGGCGTCGCGTTGGGCGCGACCGTGGCGGTCGGCGCGGGAAATCTGGTCGGTGCGTTGATCGGCGGCGTGATGTCCGATCGCCACGGGCGGCGGCCGTGGATGATCTGGCCGATGCTGGTGTTCACCGTGGCGGCGTTACCGGGGTTCTGGCTACTGACGCGCTACCCGTCTGCGGCGACGCTCTACGGCGTGAGTTTTGTGCTCCGCATGCTCTGCTCGATCGCGGCGACAAGCGCGTTGGTCGCGGTTGCCGAGGCCTTGCCCGCGCGCGTGCGGTCGGGCGCATTGGCGATCCTCTATGCCGTGGCGATATCGGTGTTCGGCGGAACGACGCAGTTCGTTATCGCCTGGCTGACCGGGGTGACCGGCAACCCGTTGGCGCCCGCATGGTACATGTTCGCGGCCGCCGTGCTGGGGCTCGTGGCAATGGCCTTCGCCCGCGAAACCGCGCCGGCGAAGGCCATCGCTTCGGCCTAGAATGGCAGCATGTGCAAATATTTGAGAACGCCGAGCACCGCCAGCAGGATCGCGATGGCGATAATGACATTCGCCACGTCAAAGCTGCTTTTTGCGACGACGGTACGCTCGTCGGTGTTGAGATCGGCCATGGTACATCCTCCGTTGCGGAAGCATAACGATGGCCGGGGAGCGCGGTTCCCGCGTTAACGACGCTTAGGCCGCCGCAGTCTCGCGATCCTCGAACAAGCCCTTCAGATCCTTCTTCATGATCTTGCCGTTGGCGTTGCGGGGCAGCGTTTCGTGAACGAAGCGTATCGCGACCGGCGTCTTGAACGCGGCGATGCGTTCGCGGACCCATGCCTGGAGCTCGGCTTCGCTCGCAGTCTCGCCGGGCGCGAGGTGGACAACCGCCGCGGGCTCCTCGCCCAGCGTGCGATGCGGCAAGCCGATCACCGCGCAATCGGTGACCGCCGGATGCGCGTAAAGCACGTTCTCGACCTCGGACGAATAGATGTTCTCGCCGCCGCGGATCACCATGTCCTTGGCGCGGTCGACGATATAGACGAACCCTTCGTCGTCGAGCCGCGCAAGGTCCCCGGTGCGGACCCAGCCGTCCACGAAGGTCTCGGCCGACGCCTCGGGCTTGTTCCAGTATCCTTTCACGATCATCGGCCCGCGCGCCCACAGCTCGCCCACCTCGCCCGGCGGCAGCACGGTGACGCCATTGTCGGCGCGGATTTCGAGGTCGGCGGTCGCGACCGGCGGCCCGGCGCTGGTCGGGCGATTGAGATAATCCTCGCCACCGTGATGCGTGACGGTCGCCATCGTCTCGGTCATCCCCCAGCCGTTGCCGGGCAATGCGCCGAATTCCTCGAAGATTTTCTTGACCAGTTCGGGCGCCGACGGCGCGCCGCCGTAGGCGATCGCCTCGATCGAGGAGAGATCGTATTTGTGGCGGTCGGGATGCTCGATCAACTGCCACGCTATGGTCGGGACGCCGCCGGTGATGTGGACGCCCTCGCGCTCGATGATCTCCATCGCCTGGACCGGCTCCCACTTGCGCATGAAGATCAGCGTGCCGCCGCTCGCCAGCGTGCCCATCAGCGAGGCGCTGCACGCCGTGACGTGGAACAGCGGGATCACGGTCAGGCCGACGCGCGGCGTGGGATCGGGGATCGGCTCGCCGCGGCGCAGGAAGCTGCGTGCCGACGAATAGCCGCCCGACATGATGTTGGTCATCAGATTGCGGTGCGTGCCGAGCGCGCCCTTGGGATTGCCGGTGGTGCCGCTGGTGTAGAAAATCGTCGCATCGTCGTCGCTGTCGATATCGACCCGCGGGCGGTCGATGTCGGGCAGGTCGGCCCAGGTCTTCGATGTCCCGATGATATCCTCGAGCGCAGTCGTCCCCTCGATCGGTTCGCGCGAGCGTGCCACGATCAGATGCGCGACCCCCTTCATCGCGGCGAGATGGTCGCGGATTCGCTCATGCCGTTCGGCATCGACGATCAACACCTTGGCGCCCGAATCGTTGATGCCATATTCGAGTTCGGCGCCGGTCCACCACGCGTTGAGCGGCACCGCGATCGCGCCCAAGGTCGTAATCGCGAAGAAGATCACCGGCCATTCGGGCAAGTTGCGCATCGCGAACGCGACGCGGTCGCCCTTTCCGACGCCCATGCCCTTCAGCGCTCGGGCGAGCGTTGCGGTCGCGCGGTAACTGGCCTCGTAGTCGACTCGCTCGTCGTCGAGGATGGTGAAGATGCGCTCGCCATGCGTGCGCGACAGATCGAGCAACTGCCCCAGATCGTTCGGCGCATTTTTCCACACACGAGTCGGCACGCCGCGGATCGTCACGGTGGCCATTTCGAACTTCGATCCCGGCGCGGTCAGTTCGTCCGCCGCATCCTTCAGCGACACTTTGGGCCAGTTCGGGTCCAGCGCGATCACGGGCTCGGTCGACACATGCTCTCCGTCTGTCTGTTCCGCGGTTTCACACCGCCGGATTTGCGCTAACGTTAGAGTTGATTTGCGCGCCGCTCAAGGCAATAGAGAAACACAATTAGAAACGAGGGTATGGACGAGCGATGCTGATGAAAGCACCCGAGAAGCATGGATTCGATGCCGCACGGCTGCGCCGGATCGATGGCTTCCTGAAGGACCGGTACCTCGATTCGGGCAAGCTGGCGAACGTCCAGCTGCTCGTCGCGCGCGATGGCGAGATCGTCCATTTTTCGAGCCAGGGCGCGGCGCGCGAAGGATCGGACAAGGCGATCGACGAGGGATCGCTGTTCCGCATCGCCAGCATGACCAAGCCGGTCACGTCGATCGCGTTCATGATGCTGGTCGAGCAGGGACTGGTCGCGGTCGATACGCCGGTCCACCACGTATTGCCCGAGTTCAAAGGGATCGGCGTGTTCGAGGCTGGCGGCGGGCCCGTCCCGTTCCAGACCAAGCCGACCGCACAGCCGATGCGGATGGTCGATTTGCTGCGCCATACCTCCGGGCTGACCTATGGGTTCCAGCACCGTTCGAACGTCGATGCCGCATATCGCGCGGGCAAGCTGGAGAATTGGCACGGCGGACACGACCTCGACTCGTTCGTCGGCGCGCTGGCCGCGATTCCGCTCGAATTCTCGCCCGGCGAAGCGTGGAACTACTCGGTTTCGACCGACGTCCTCGGCGCCGTCATCCAGCGCGTGTCGGGCATGCCGCTCGACCAATTCTATCGCGAGAAGATTTTCGCGCCGCTCAAGATGGATGACACGTTCTTCGACGTGCCGGCGGACAAGGTCGACCGGCTGACCGATTGCTACACGTTCGTCCCCGGCAAGGGCCGCATCATGTACGACCGCGCCGAAGAAAGCGCCTGGGCGAAGAAGCCCAAGTTCCTGTCGGGCGGCGGCGGGCTGGTATCGACCGCGCTCGATTATAATCGTTTCTGCCAGATGTGTTTGAACGGCGGCGAGCTCGACGGCGTGCGGCTGGTCGGGCGCAAGACAATCGAGCTGATGACGATCAACCATTTGCCGGGCGATTCGGATTTGGCGACGATGTCGCGCTCGCTGTTCAGCGAAGCGTCGCTCGCGGGCACCGGGTTCGGGCTGGGCTTCGCGGTCAACATGAACCTTGCGCCCGGCATGGTGCAGGGATCGGTCGGCGAATATTATTGGGGCGGGATGTTTTCGACCGCGTTCTTCATCGATCCGGTCGAGCGGCTCAACATGGTGTTCATGACTCAGATGAGCCCGTCGAGCACGTATCCGATCCGGCGCGAATTGAAGACGCTGATCTATTCGTCGCTGACCTAAAATACCGTGCTCCGGCGTAGGCCGGAGCGCTGGCCACCAAGGCCGTCGCTGGCGGCCAACGCTCCTGCCTTCGCAGGAGCACGCAGGAGAGAAGAATGTCCGACGCCCCTCCCTCGCCGATCCGCACCGAACGCCATGACGACGTGCTCGTCATCATCTCGAACAACCCGCCGGTCAACGCGCTCGGCGCGGCGGTGCGGTCGGGGCTGGAAGCGGGCGTCAACGAAGGGCTGGCCGATCACGCGATCAAGGCGATGGTGATTCGGTGCGACGGGCGGACGTTTTTCGCCGGCGCAGACATCACCGAATTCGGCAAACCGATGCAGGGGCCGGGGCTCGGCACGGTGATCGACATGATCGAGGCTTCCGACAAGCCGGTGGTCGCGGCGATCCACGGCACCGCGCTTGGCGGCGGGTGCGAGGTCACGCTCGGCTGTCATTACCGCGTCGCGGTGCCGTCGGCGAAGATCGGCACGCCCGAGGTCAAGCTCGGCCTCCTCCCGGGTGCCGGCGGAACGCAGCGCATCCCGCGCATCGCGGGCGTCAAGCTGGCGCTTCAGATGACCGCGGTCGGCGATCCGATTTCGGCCAAGGCGGCGCACGAAGCGAGGTTGATCGACAGGATCGTCGGCGAGGATTCGCTGGAAGCCGACGCGATCGCTTTCGCGCGCGAGGTCGCGGACAAACGCCCCCTGCCCCGCGCCAGCGAAAAGACTGCAACTGCCGACCCCGAAGCGGTCGAGGAATTCAAGAAAGCCAACGCGCGCAAGTTCCGCGGGTTCGACGCGCCCGCCGCCAACATCCGCTGCGTCGAGGCCGCGACCACCGGTTCGTTCGCCGACGGCATCGCGACCGAGCGTGCCGAATTCATGAAGCTGATGATGGGCACGCAATCGGCCGCGCAACGCTACATGTTTTTCGCCGAGCGCCAGGCCGCCAAGGTAGACGACATCCCCGCCGGCACCGAGCTCCGCAAGATCGCCAAGGTCGGCGTGGTCGGCGCGGGCACGATGGGCGGCGGGATCGGCATGAATTTCCTGAGTGCCGGCATCCCGGTAACGATCGTCGAGACTGCGCAGGAAGCGCTCGACCGCGGCGTCGGGGTGATCCGCCGGAATTACGAGAATTCGGCGAAGAAAGGCCGCTTCACACAGGAAAAGGTCGAGGCGATGATGGGGATCCTGACCCCGACGCTCAGCCTCGACGACCTCAAGGATTGCGATCTCATCATCGAGGCGATCTACGAGAATATGGACGTCAAGAAGGAGCTGTTCGGCAAGCTCGACGCGATCGCCAAGCCTGGCGCGATCCTCGCGTCGAACACATCTTACCTCAACATCGACGAGATGGCGGCGGTCACCAGCCGCCCCGGCGATGTGATCGGCATGCACTTCTTCTCGCCGGCCAACGTCATGAAATTGCTTGAGGTCGTGCGCGGCGCCAAGACCGCGCCCGATGCGCTCGCCACCGTGATGGCGCTGGCCAAACCGATCGGCAAGGTCGCGGTGGTCAGCGGCGTGTGTCCCGGCTTCATCGGCAACCGCATGTTGTCGCAGCGCCAGGGGCCGGCCAACGCGATGCTGATGCAGGGTGCGCGGCCCGAACAGATCGACAAGGCCTTGGTCGATTTCGGCTTCCCGATGGGGCCGTTCCAGATGGGCGACCTTGCCGGGGTCGATATCGGCTGGCACCGCGACCCGACCAAGCTCGACACGATCCGCGAAGTGTTGTGCGCGCGCGGCCGCTGGGGACAGAAGACCGGCAAGGGCTGGTACGATTACGACGAGAAGCGCAACCCGACGCCGTCGGCCGAAGTCGCCGGGATCATCGAGGATTTCCGCAGCCGGTCGAACCAGGCCAAGCAGGAATTCACCGACGAGGATATCATCGCCGCGACCGTCTATCCGATGGTCAACGAAGGCGCCAAGATCCTCGATGAGGGCGTGGCGCAGCGCGCGTCGGACATCGATACGGTGTGGATCTACGGCTATGGCTGGCCGGTATATCGCGGCGGGCCGATGTTCTGGGCGAACACCGTCGGGTTGGACAAGGTTGTCGCCGGGCTGGAAAAGAATGGCGTCGCGGTGTCGCCATTGCTCAAGCGTAAGGCGGAGGCAGGCGAGAAGTTCTGATGGCGACGATCGCTTCCACCCGCCCCGCCGTGAGCGAACGCGGCGCGATCGAAACCGCAAAGGCGATCCGCTCGGGCGAAACCACCGCGTTGCTCGAAACCGAAGCCGCGATTGCACGGATCGAAGCGCGCGACGGGCCGATCAACGCGGTCGTGGTGCGCGATTTCGACAGCGCGCGGCATCAGGCGCAGGAAATGGACCGGCGGCTGGCGGCGGGCGACACTGCCTCGTTGCTCGGCGTGCCGATGACGGTGAAGGAAAGCTTCGACGTCGCTGGACTGCCGACGACATGGGGACTGGAGCCTGCGAAAGACTTCATTCCCACCAACGACGCGGTCGCGGTCAAGCGATTAAAGGCGGCGGGCGCCGTTATCCTCGGCAAGACCAACGTACCCCCCCTGCTCGCCGATCTGCAATCGAATAACCCGATCTACGGGCGCACCAACAACCCGCACGATCATAGCCGGGTCGCAGGCGGATCGTCGGGCGGGTCGGCGGCGGCGCTGGGGTCGGGCATGGTGCCGCTGGAAATCGGCAGCGACATCGGCGGGTCGATCCGAGTCCCCGCCGCGTTCAACGGCGTGTGGGGACATAAGCCGACCTTCGGCGCCCTGAGCCGCGACGGCCATTACTTCCCCGGTACCGACGGTGCGCCGGGCGAATTGTCGGTGATCGGTCCACTGGCGCGCAACGCCGACGATCTGGCGCTTGCACTCAATATCCTGAGCAACCATCCGCTCAAGCGCGCGGGCAACCGTCCGGCGAGCGAGTATCGCGTGCTGGTGCTGAACGAGCATCCCTCGGCGCGCGTAGCCACACCAATCGCGGCGGCGCTCAATGAACTGGCCGATGCGCTCCACGATCTCGGCGTACACATCGATCGCACCAGCGATTTGCTGCCCGATCTGGAGACCCAGCAGCGCGCTTATATGAAAATGCTCAACATCACGATCGCGCGCGGCGTGCCGCAGGATGGGGCAGCACCGACGACGCTGATCGAATGGTTCGATCTGCGAGACGAACAGGTGCGAAACAAGCGCCAGTGGAACCAGCTGTTCGGCCAGTATGATGCTGTGATCGCGCCTACTTTGGGCGTCACTGCCTTCCCGCACGACGCGACGCCGCTGCCCAAACGCATTCTTGAGATAGATGGCGACGTGACGCCCTTCGGGCTGCAATTCGCCTTTCCCGGGCTCGCCACCTTCCCGATGCTGCCTGCGACCAGCGTGCCGATCGGGGTCGATCCCGACGGCATGCCGATTGGCGTGCAAGTGATCGCAGACACATTCAACGATCACACCGCCATCGCCGTCGCGCGGTTGGTCAATGGAGCGATGCCATGACCGACACCGCCACCGCCGAAGCCCCCGCCGCCGATCTGTCGGCATACAAATTCCGGCTCAATTTCTTCAAGCTGGTGGTCAAAGACGCCGGGGCGATGACGTCGTTTTACCAGCGCGCCTTCGGGTTCGAGGAGCGCAACCGCGTCGCGATGACCGGGCTGATCGAAGTGATGCTGGCGATGCCTGGAGAGGCGTTCAATCTCGTGCTCTACCAACATACCGACGGGCGCGAGATCGATATCGGCAGCGGCTATGGCCCGGTCGGATTCCTGACCCGCGACGTCGATGGCGCGTACAGCCATGCGCTCGACTGCGGCGCGACCGCCGCTCGCGCACCGTTCGATCTGCCGAGCATGCGCATCGCCTTCGTCAACGACCCCGAAGGCCACCAGATCGAAATGATCCAGTTTGCGCGCCCAGCCGCGGCCAAGGAGTGAATGCGATGAGTGACCTGGAAACCTTCCGCGCCGACACGCGCGCCTGGCTGGAGGCGAATTGCCCGCCGGAGATGCGCGAGCCGGTGCGCAGCGACAAGGACGCGGTGTGGGGCGGGCGCGACCAATCGATGCTGAGCCCGGCGCAGAAGGCGTGGATGGACAAGATGGGCGCGCGCGGCTGGACCGTGCCCGACTGGCCCAAGGAATATGGCGGCGGCGGCCTGTCGCCGGCGGAAAGCAAGATATTGCGCGAGGAAATGCAGCGTATACGCGCGCGCAACCCGCTCAATTCATTCGGTATCTCGATGCTCGGGCCAGCGTTGCTCAAATACGGCACCGAAGTGCAGAAGCGCGAACATCTGCCCAAGATCGCGCGCGGCGAAATCCGCTGGTGCCAAGGGTATTCGGAGCCGGGCGCCGGGTCCGACCTGGCTGGCTTGCAAACCTCGGCGGAGGATAAAGGCGACTATTACCTCGTCAACGGGCAGAAGGTGTGGACTAGTTATGCCGACCAAGCCGACTGGATCTTCTGCCTCGTGCGCACCGACAAGTCGGTCAAGCAGGCGGGGATCAGCTTCGTGCTGTTCGACATGGCGAGCGAGGGCGTGTCGACCAAGCCGATCCTGTTGATCAGTGGCTATTCGCCGTTCTGCGAAACCTTCTTCGACAATGTGAAAGTCCCCAAGCAAAACCTTGTTCACGAAGAGAATAAGGGATGGGACGTCGCCAAATATCTACTCGGGCACGAACGCGAGATGATCAGCGGGATGGGGCTCGGCGCAGCGGGCGGCAATCCGCTGGTCGAGGCGGCGAAAAAGGGTGCCGACACGATCCTGCGCGGCCAGATCGCGTTGTTCGAAATCCGCGCTAAGGCGTTCAACGCAATGTCGGAAAAGTTCATCGACGATCTCAAGGGGGGTAAGGCGCACCCAGCGCAACCGAGCATGATGAAATATTACGGCACTGAGCTCAACAAGTCGCGCCATGAGCTGATGATGGCGGCGGGCGGCTCCGACGCGCTCGAATGGGAGAGCGAACGATCGAACAAGGGCAGCGGCCCGCGCGCATGGTTGCGGACCAAGGCAAATTCGATCGAGGGCGGGACGAGCGAGGTCCAGTTGAACATCATTTCGAAGCGGATTTTGGAATTGCCGTCCTAGCCCAACAATTCAACCGTCACCCCGGCCTTGTGCCGGGGTCCACTCATCCACCCACGCTTCGATTTTTGAGGCACGGTGGACCCCGAAAAAAGTCCGGGGTGACGCATAGAAAGACGTTTGATGCCCCTCTATCTCAACGACGAACAGGCGATGCTGCGCGACACGGCGAAGGATTTCATTGCCGAGCATGCCCCCGTCAAACATATGCGTGCGCTACGCGACGCCAACGACCAGACCGGCTTCAGTCGCGATCTATGGAAGTCGTTCGCCGAGATGGGCTTCACCGGCATTCTGATCGGCGAGGACAATGGCGGGCTGGGCTTGGGTCATGTCGAGGCGGGCGTGGTGCTCGAGGAGATCGGCCGCAACCTGTCGCCCTCCCCATTTCTCGCCACCGCTGTGGCGGCAGTCGAGGCGCTGAAAGGTACCGCGCAGGCGGGCAAGTATTTCCCCGGCATCCTGTCGGGCGACACCGTCGCGGCGCTGGCGATCGACGAGCAGGCGAAGTTTCGGGATTCGGTCGCGCTCAAGGCCGAGCGATCGGGCAACGGGTTCAAGCTGACCGGCAAGAAGCAGTTCGTCGCGCACGGTCACGTCGCCGACCTCATCATTGTCGCCGCGCGCACGGCGGGGTCGGCCGATGACGAAGACGGCGTGACGCTGTTCGCGGTCGACAAGGGTGCCGCTGGCCTGACCGCCGAGGCCGAGCGCATGGCCGACTCCAGCCTTACCACCCGCCTCGACTTCGACGGCGTCGAGGTCACCGCCGACGCGGTGATCGGCGAGGTCGATGCCGGGCGCGATCCGCTCGACCGCCTGCTCCGCGCCGGGCGCACCGGGGCGGCGTCCGAACTGCTCGGCGTCGGCGGCGGGACGATGGACATGACGGTCGAGTATCTCAAGCAGCGCAAGCAGTTCGGCGTTTTGATCGGTAGTTTCCAGGCGCTCCAGCACCGCGCCGCGCATCTCTATTCGGAAATGGAAGTCGCGCGCGCCGCGACGCTGCGCGCGCAACAGATGCTCGATAGCGGATCGGACCGCGCCGACGAGGCCGTGTCGGTCGCCAAGGCACAGGCCGGGCTTGCCACAATGCTCGCGGTGCAGGAGGGCGTGCAGATGTTCGGCGGGATCGGGATGACCGACGAATTCGACATCGGCTTCTACATGAAGCGCCAGCGCGTGCTCGCCGAAATGTTCGGCGATGCCAACTTCCATGCCGACAAATTGGCGCGTAACGCCGGTTATTGATGGCTGAAGAAGATTCCAAACCGCACCGGCGATTGACGCCCGAAGAGCTCGTCGCCGGGCTCGTCACGTTGCTCGACGTCGAGGAGCTCGACACCGACCTGTATCGCGGGATCAAGCTCCCCGGCGGGCGCGGGCGCGTGTTCGGCGGGCAAGTGATCGGCCAGGCGCTGCAGGCCGCGCAACGCTCCGCCGAGGGCAAGGACGCGCATTCGCTCCACGCCTACTTCATGCGCGCGGGCGACGACGCGTTGCCGATCGTGTACCGCGTGGTGCGCGATTTCGACGGCAAGAGCTTCGCCACACGCCGCGTGATCGCGACGCAGAACGGCCAGCCGATCCTCAACATGGCAGCGAGTTTTCAGGTCGCCGAGGCCGGTCTGCACCATCAGGACGCCTTCCCCGCCGACATTCCGCCGCCCGAAGAGCTCCAGTCCGAGAGCGAGCTCCGCGTCGAGGCGGCGCAGCACATGCCCGAAGAGCATCGCGCGCGCTTCCTGCGCTGGGCGAGCCCGATCGACGTCCGCCCTTTGCATCCGCGCAACTGGTTCTCCCCAGTCGCGCGCGATCCGGTGACGTATAGCTGGATCAAGGCGCTGGCTCCGCTGGGCGATGACAGCGCGATGCATCGCGCGATCCTGGCCTATGCCAGCGACATGGGACTGATGGCGACGAGCATGATGCCGCACGGGGTCAACTGGATGACGCCAGGCATGCAGACCGCCAGCCTCGACCATTCGATGTGGTTCCACGAGGATTTCCGCGCCGACGAATGGTTGCTCTACGCGATGGACAGCCCGTGGGCGGGGCATGGCCGGGGCATGAACCGGGGCAGCATCTTCACCCGCGACGGCCGGCTCGTCGCCAGCGTCGCGCAGGAAGGGCTGATCCGGAAACGCGAGCCGCGCTGATCAATTCCAGGCGTGGGTCGCGGTACCGGCGCAGACGTAGAGCGTGACGAGCAATCCGATCAGCACCGCGCCGGGCCGATAACTGCCGGTGCGGCGCCACGCGAACGTCGCGAGCAAGCCGACCACGATCAGGATTGGCACGAATTGTAACGCGACGACGGTGCTCAGCGGGTCGAACCCGGTGATCAGCGTGCCCGTGGCAAAGAACAGGCCGTAGATGATCACCAGCATCAAGGTGATGCCCAGCGCCGACGCCGCGACCGCGGTGCCATAGGCCGCCGCGCGCGACTCGCCGGCGATCGCGAACCGCCGCAAACCGCCCAGCGACCAACTAAACGCCAGCGTGAACGGCACCACGTAGATGCATGCGATCAGCGCTTGGCGCGGCGTCGGAACGCGCAGCCCGATTACCCAGAAGCGCAGGTCGGTCAGGAACAGCCGGTCGACAAGGACGAGCACGGCATAGCCGACCGCGACGGTCGCGACGGCGATTCCGATCGCGACCGGCCACGGCGCCTCGGTTCGAGGCGGCAGCGGCGGCGCGAACCGCGCCAGCCACAGACCCGCCGCGCCGCTCAGTAGCGCCCACAGCACAACCTGATTTGTAATCCCCTGCGGCAGCAGCCCGAACGGCGGCACGCCCAGCGCGCCGGCGATGAAGGCGGGAAAGAACAACAGCGCTGGAACCAACGTCGTCAGCAACAAACCTCGCCGCCAACGACTATCACGGATCGCCGACCCAACCACCGCTGTGCCCCGCACCGCGTGGAACCGGCGGCTGCGGCTCAACAGATCAAACGTGCCGGCGATCAACGCGACGAACCCGATCAGGCCGATCCCGGTGCCGACTTCCTTCCAGTACCAGATTTGATCGCTCGCCGGACGCGGACGGCCGCCCTTGAGTGTGATCGTGAACCAATCGAGCGCTCGACCGATCGCCTCGCGGGAAAAATGATCCCCCGGATGCGTCGTTGTCGGCTGAAACAATATCCGCGCGGTCCCGGCGTCGACCGATCCATAGAACCGGCCAGCCACGACCGGCGCGTTGATGCCGAACACCGCCTGCAACTTCGCGCTGTTAGGTACGTCGATCGCGCGGTCGCTGTTCCACATCAGCTTGGAAAATTCGTCGTAGCGCGAATAGACCAGCGCGAGGTTGCGCGGCCAGGTCGGGTCCCCGTCTTTGGCAAACGGTTTGCCGGTCGACGATCCTTCGAGCACGATCGAGCGATACGCGTCGGGCATCGCGGCGGCGGCGGCGAGCACGGTCCAGCCGCCCATGCTGTGCCCCTCCAGCCCGATCTGGTCGCGGTCGACGAACGGCAGCGCGCGCAGATAGGCCAGCCCGTCAGGTCCGCCGAACCCGTTGGCGAACGCCTTGCCCCCGCTCGCGCCATGCCCGGTCTGATCGAGCGCCAGCACGACATAGCCGCGCCGCGCGAACTCGATCGCGAAGCCGTCCTGCGTCTCGCGCGAGTTGATATAGCCGTGCACCGCCAGAATGCCGGGCGCGGGATGCTGTGCGTCCACGCCGGACGGCACATAGAGCAACGCGCTCATCTCGGTCCCGTCGGCGCCGGCGAAGCGGATGTCGCGCACCGAAACGCCGTCCGCCGTCTGGATCAACGACGCAAGCAACGCGCCGGCCAGGATCAGCGCAAACCCCAGTATGGCAAGCCAACCGCGTGGTTTGACCGCTATGGCCTGTTCGCCTTCATTCGCCACTTCCCGCTCCCCTTTTCAGACCGCCACGCCGTCGTCCGCCTCATACAGCGTAAGGTCGCGGTCGCCGATGCCGATCGCACCGAACTGCGCGCGCCATGCCGCCATGTGCGGTGTCGCGAAATGCGCGTCGAGCGCGGCGCGGTCGCGCCAGCGCTCGCTGATGTGGATAACGCACGGATCGAGCACGTCTTGCGCGTAATTGTACGCCAGACAGCCATCCTCGGCGCGGCTGGCGGCCAGCATCGCCGCCATCGCCGGCCGCGCGCGGTCGATCGCGCCGTCGGGGATGCGAACGGTGCCGACGATCACGATCACACCGCCGTCCGCCCATATTCCTGCTTGGTCACCGGATGGCTCGACGACAGCCCGCCGTCGACCGCGATCGCCTGGCCGTTGACGTAGCTCGCGGCGTCGCTGGCGAGGAACGCGGCAACCTCCGCCAGTTCCTCGGGCTGCGCGCCGCGCCGTAAGGGGTTGAGCCGACCGACGCGGTCCATCTTCCCCGCTTCGCGCGCGTAATCGAAGGTGGGCTTGGTCATGCCGGTTTCGGTCAGGCCGGGACAGATCGCATTGACCCGCACGTTCGACCCCGCAAGCTGCTGCGCGGAGGTCTTGGCGAGGTTGATTACCCCGGCCTTCGACGCCGAATAGGCCGGCGACCCGGCACCCGACCGGATGCCAGCGACGCTGGCGGTCAGCACGATCGCCCCGCCGCCGCGCTCCGCGATTTTCGGCGCGGCGTGCTTGATCGCCAGATACGGGCCGATCAGATTAACGCGCAGCACTTCGGTGATCAGCGCGACGTCGGTGTCGAAGATGTTGGCCATACCGCCCGAAATCCCCGCATTGGCGAAGATGATGTCGAGCCCGCCGAAGCTATCGACCGCTAACTGAACGGTGCGGATCACGTCCTCTTCGAGCCCGGCGTCCATCTGGATCGCGACCGCGGTGCCGCCCGCGTCGGTGATCAGCTTGGCGGTGGCGTCGGCGCCATCGGTCTTGTCGGCGACGACCACCTTTCCGCCCTCGCGCGCGAACAGCAATGCGGTGGCACGGCCGATGCCGGAGCCTGCGCCGGTGACGATGATCGATTTGTCGGTGAACCTAGGCATCAAACTCTCCTTATTCGTCATGCCGGACTTGTTCCGGCATCCACCGGGCGGCTTGACCGGCACCAGAGCCTCTTGTTCCGCGCTATCGGCGCGGTGGACCCCGGAACGAGTCCGGGGTGACGGGTTGCGATTAAATCGTCACGCCACCATCCATCACGATAACCTGCCCCGTTGTGAACGCCGCCGCCTTCGAAGCCAGGAACACCACGCCGCCGGCAATATCCTCCGGCTCGCCGATCCGCCGCAGCGGAACCGACCGGCTGGCGGCTTCCTGGCGCTTGGGATCGTCGACCAGCACCTTCGCGAAATCGGTGCGGATCAGCCCCGGCGCGATACAGTTCACGCGGACATTATCCGGCCCGTATTCGTGCGCGAGGTTGCGTGCGAGCTGCATGTCGGCGGCTTTTGAGATACCATACGCGCCAATAACGGGGGTGCCGCGCAACCCGCCGATCGACGAGATGATGATCACCGACCCGTCCTTGCGCGCGCGCATTTCGGGCGCGACCATCGAAATCAGCCAGTGGTTCGACACGATATTGTTGTCGAGGATCTTGCGGAATTGCTCGTCGGTGATGCCGGCCTGCGGCCCGTAGTACGGGTTCGACGCGGCATTGCAGACGAGGACGTCGATTTGCCCGAACGCGGCGCGGGTTTCATCGACCAGATTCTGCAGCGCGTCCTTGCTCGAGATATTCGCCGCAACGGCGATCGCGGTGCCCTTCCCATATTTGGCGTTGAGCTCGGCGGCGACCGCGTCGCATGCGTCCTGCTTGCGGCTGGAGATCACGACCTTCGCACCATGCTCGGCCAGCTCGAACGCGCTCGCTTTGCCGATCCCCTTCGACGAGCCGGTGATGACCGCGACCTTGCCGGTCAGATCGAATAGCGACATTGCCCTCTCCTCTCGTCGTTCAGGCGCCCGCTTTTTGCGCGAAGGCCCAGGCCGAATCCGCCAGCCGATACACGCCCGCAGCCGACTTCTCGGCCTGCGCACTCGATGCCGTGCCCTCGACGATCCGTTTCTTGATGCCCTGGACGATCCCGGTCAGCCGGAACAAATTGTACGCGAAATACCAGTTGAGGTCAGGCACGCCGTCGCGCCCGGTCGCGGCGCAATAGCGCGCGGTCATGTCCTCGATCGTCGGGATGCCGCTGTCGCCGCCCGCCACGCCCTCGACACCCGAGCGGCCTTCGGGCTTGGTCACCCAGCTCATCAGGAAATAGCTGAAATCGGCTAGCGGGTCGCCGAGCGTCGAGAGCTCCCAGTCGAGCAACGCGATCACGCGGTTTTCGGTCTTGTGGAACATCATGTTGTCGATGCGGTAATCGCCGTGCACCACCGCCGTGCGCGTCTGCTCGGGCAAGGTGCGCGGGAGATACTCGATCAGGCTCTCTACCGCGGGCATGTGCTCGGTTTCGGCGAGTTTGTATTGCTTGGTCCAGCGCGCGACCTGGCGCTCGAAATAATTGCCCGGCTTGCCGTATTCGCCCAGCCCCGCCGCGACGTAATCGGTGTTGTGTAGCGCGGCGAGCGTGTCGCACATCGCGTTGTAGATACCGGTGCGCTCTTCAGGCTCGTAGTCGGGCAAGGTGCCGTCCCACAGGTTGCGCCCGTCGGCGAAGCCCATGACGTAGAAGTCGGCGCCGACCACGTCCGGGTCGGTGCACAGGCCGTACGGCCGCGCGACCGGGAAACCGGTCGGGTACAGTCCGGCGATGACTCGGTATTCGCGGTCGACCGCGTGCGCCGACGGCAGCAGATTGCCGAACGGCTTGCGGCGCAGGACGTATTGGCCCGATTTGGCGTCGATCTTGAACGTGGGGTTGGACTGACCGCCCGCGAATTTCGTATAGCTCAGCGGCCCCGCAAACCCCTCGACATTCGCTTCCATCCACGTGGTCCGCTTGCCCTCATCGAGCCGGTCCTTCTCGGCCACCTCGATCGGCTTGGGCGCGTCGTCGGGATGCGCGGACATGTCAGGTGAACTCGATCACGCTGCGCGCGGCGTCGCCCTTGCGCAGTTCGTCGAACGCATGGTTGATGCGATCGAGCGGCATGCGCTCGGCGATGATGCTGTCGAGGTCGAGCAGCCCGCGCAGGTAGAAATCGACCAGCCGGGGGATATCGACCGGGAAACGGTTGCCGCCCATCAACCCGCCCTGCAATTTCTTGGACCCGAGCAAGTCCAGCGCCGACAGACCCACGCTCGTGCCGAGCGGCATCATGCCGAGGATCG
>NZ_JAQGKZ010000060.1 GCF_028289855.1 Sphingomonas bacterium
GCAGCAGATGTTCTTGCGCTCTTGCGCGAGCAGTCGCAGCCAGAGGTACTGCGCCTGGTTGGTGTCCTGATATTCGTCGACCAATATATATTTGAAGCGCTGCTGATAGGTTTCGAGGACGTCGCGGTGCGTCCGCAGGATCGTCAGCATGTGCAGCAGGAGATCGCCGAAGTCGCAGGCATTCAATGCCTTCAGCCGTTCCTGATAGCGCGCGTAAAGCTCGCCGCCGCGGCCGTTGGCATAGGCCTGGCTTTCGCCGGCATCGATCTGCGCCGGGGTCCAGCCCTTGTTCTTCCACTGGTCGATCAGCCCGGCGAGCTGGCGCGCCGGCCACCGTTTCTCGTCGAGATCGGCGGCGGTGATCAATTGCTTGAGCAGGCGCAGCTGGTCGTCGGTGTCGAGGATCGTGAAATTGCTTTGCAGCCCGACGAGTTCGGCATGGCGGCGCAGCATCTTGGCGCCGATCGCGTGGAACGTGCCGAGCCACGGCATCCCCTCGACCGCATCGCCTACCAGCCGCCCGACACGCTCGCGCATCTCGCGCGCGGCCTTGTTGGTGAAGGTGACCGACAGGATTTCCGACGGCCAGGCGCGCTTGGTGTAGAGCAGGTGTGCGAGGCGGGCGGTGAGCGCGGCGGTCTTGCCGGTGCCCGCGCCTGCCAGCACCAGCACCGGGCCCTCGGTGGTCAGCACCGCCTCGCGCTGCGGCGGGTTGAGGCCGCGCAGATAGGGGGGATCGTCGGGGAGGGATGCCGGTTGGGTCACGCGTGAACACTTAGGGAACGCGGCTTGTGCGGGCAACCGTGCGGGCGCATCGTGCGCGATAACTTATCGGGGGACCGCCATGCGCCGACTGATTCCGCTGACCGCGTTGCTGCTGGGGGCGGCGGCGCCCGCGAAGGTCGACATGGCCGCCGCGATCCTGCCGCCCCCGGCCGCGCCGGGGAAGGCGGTGCTGCCGTTCGTCAAGGAGGCCGCGGGCAAGTTGGCGCTCCGCCACGTTCGCATCATAGACGGCACCGGCGCCGCGCCGCTGGTGGACCGCACGCTGCTGATCGACGGCGGGCGGATCGCGGGCATCCTGCCGGGCGATGCGCTGCCGGGGGCGGACTATCGGGTTATCGACGCGACCGGCAAGAGCGTGATGCCCGGCATCGTCGGGATGCACGACCACCAATATTATATCGCGCGGCCCAATCTGACCGCGGAAGGGCGGAGCGAGCCGCCGTTGATGGTGCCGCAAATGACCTTCTCGTCGCCGCGCCTGTACCTCGCGAGCGGGGTCACGACGCTGCGCACCACCGGCAGCGTCGAGCCCTATACCGACCTCAACATGAAGGCAGCGATCGACGCCGGCACCTTGCCCGGGCCGCACATGGACGTGACCGGGCCGTATCTCGAGGGATCGGGCAGCCCGTTCCTCCAGATGCACCCGCTCAAGGACGCCGCCGACGCCGCGCGGACGGTGAATTTCTGGGCCGATCAGGGCGCGACCAGCTTCAAGGCGTATATGAATATCACTCGCGCCGAGCTGAAGGCGGCGATCGACGCGGCGCATGCGCGCGGTTTGAAGGTGACGGGGCATTTGTGTTCGGTGACCTACCCTGAAGCCGCCGCGCTGGGGATCGACGATCTGGAGCATGGCTTCTGGGTCAATACGCAACTCGATCCGGGCAAGGCGGCGGACGTCTGTCCCGACAGCGACGGCGGGCCGACACTGGCGGCGATGACCCCCGATAGTGCCGCCGGGAAGGCGCTGATCGCGTTGCTGGTGGCGAAGCATGTCGCGGTCACTTCGACGCTGCCGGTGTTCGAGGCGGCATCGCCGACGTATCGGACGCTGCCGCCGCGCCAGCTCGAGTTGATGTCGCCCGAGGCGCGGACCGACTATTTCTACGTCCGCACCCGCGTCGCGACCGCGTCGCCTGAGCGCAAGGCGGCGCAGGCGACGCTATGGGCCAACGAACTGGCGATGGAGCGCGCGTTCGTCGCGGGCGGTGGGCTGCTGATCGCCGGCCCCGATCCGACCGGGGGCGGGCAGGTGCTGCCCGGCTTCGGCGACCAGCGCGCGATCGAATTGCTGGTCGATGCTGGGTTCTCGCCGATCGAGGCGATCCGGATCGGGACGCTCAATGGAGCCGTGTATTTGGGATTGGATGGCCGCATCGGATCGATCACCGTCGGCAAGGACGCCGATCTGGTGCTGGTCGACGGCGATCCGTCAAAGGCTATCGGTGACATCGAGAAGGTCGTGACGGTGTTCAAGGATGGGGTGGGGTACGATCCCGCGGCGCTGCTGGTGTCGGTGCGGGGGCGGTATGGGCAATATTGATGAGGGAAGGGTGGGTCCGGCCCATCACCGAATGTTGCCGAGGCCTCAGCAGATTGCCATGTTCGCCGCATGACTGACGGCGATCTGCAAATCATCGCGCCGAACGTGAGATATTGGCATCCCTCCGACGAGCGAGCCTTTTTCGAATGGCTCGACCGTATGCCCTGTGTCCGTGACTATCATGGTGTGGTCCGTGACTTGTTCATCAATTTCAGACGCTTCCCCACGCATGACGACCTTTGGGAGATCATCGGCTTTTGTCGTCGTTATGAGATTGATTTGGCACAGCTTGCGAAGTTTGTGACCGACGAAAACAGCCGATGGCTTCCCGATGAAATCTCATGGGATCCATCGCAGGCGGCAGAAAGCTAATCAACCGCAGCCGCCGGCAAAGCCGTCGGCCGGATCGGGCTGAAGCCCGTCCGCCGGCCGTGCGGGGCGTTGCGCTGCGCGCAGCGGCGCGGGCGTCGCCGCGCCTTCGCCCCGCACAAAAAAACGGGGCGGCCCTGGACGGACCGCCCCGCAGTTCGGGGAGATCGGCCAAGGGGGATAAGGCCGATCAAGATCGCGGCGAGCAAGGGGAGGACTAGCCGCGACGCATCCTAAATAGGCGCGGTTTGTCGCGGTTCAATGTCGCAATTGTTGCAATTTGTCGCAGCCCCGCTCGGCTACCAGGAATTGACAATGGTGACGGTGAGTGGATCGGAGTCCGGCGCCGAGACGGTCGGTTTCGGGCGTGGCGTGACCCGCCGCGGCAAGACGCCCGGAGCCGGCGCCGATGGGCCGACCGGCGGCATCACGGCGACAGGCGCCGGCGAGGGTGACGGCACCGGATCGATCCTGAGCGCGGTCTCGCCCGGCGATGCTACCGGTTTCGGCCGATCCGACGGGAAGACGAGCGACGCCGCGATCACGCCGATCGCCACCGCGCCGAGCAGCCCGGCGGCCGCGACGATCCACAGGCGAGCGTGACGCAGGATCGTCCGATCGCTTATTGCGGCGTTCCGTCCGATGGCGCGGCGGGCGGGGGCTGACTTGGTTCGCTCGCGGCGGTCCCCGGCGGATCGCCGTCGGCGGGGCCTTTGAGTTCGGGTGGGTCGTCTTTGGTAGGCGCGGGTTCGCCGCTTTGCGATCCGACCGTATCGGTCGACGGCGGAGCGGGGTCGGCGGGCTGGTCGGCGACCTGTTCGTCGGCCGTCGAGGGCCGCGGTGCGTTGGCGTTGGCGGTCGCCGCCGTCGTCGTGGATGCCGGGGCCGCACCGCTCATGCGGAATGCGACCAGGCCCAAGACAAGCCCCGCCGCGACGACCAGCGCCAGGATGACCGTGAACTGACGATCCTTCATTCGATTCCTCATTCGATAGGTCTTGCGCGCGATCCTTAAGCCGCAGTGGTGAAGATTTCGGCAATTCCGGGGCGATGCAGCGGTGGGGGAGCGTCTATCTATAAGACGGCCGGGTCACCCGCATTGCTTGCGGCATGGGTCGGCGCTGGACATGCCAAGCGAAGCTGTTGCCTAAATACAACAGCGCCAAAGCGGATGTTTTCACTCAACGGAGAGTGGTTAACACCCGATTCGGAAAAGTTAACAAATAGTTAATTTTTAACGGTTTTCGGTCAGGAGGGCTGCTGGTTTTGCCGATCCGACCGCACCGGATAAAGAGCGGCCCGCCTCCGCTGGCATCTCGTTGTTAAAACGAGGAAAACCAGCGGGAAGCGGGCCGTCTAAAATCGCTTACCAGGGGCGAACTTGATCGCCGTGGATAAGCGCAATGATAAACGCGAGCATTGCTTTACTCCTAATGCGCCCACCCCGGGCACAGGACGATTGTTAATTGAAATTTAACCAGAAAGCAATCGATCTCGCGCTGCTGGTGCGCGTTACCTCGTCCGATTTGCCCCGCTTAAGAGTTCCTTCAGCCGTGTTCTGTATCGCCGGACCTATGGCGCGCGTTCGCATACCGATTAGTCCTGCCGTCGAACCGGCTCGCCGGTCGAGCCGCGCCGGCGGCGAACGCGGCCGCCATCGCAGCGTCGTGCCGCCGGCTGAGACGTCGCTCGCCAAGCCGTGGATCGCCCAGGCGTTACTGCAACTGACCAACCAGGCGACGCTTCGTCGCGTACTTGGCGTGGCGCGTTCCAACGACGTCGCAATCGATATTGCCGACCGCGTCGTCGCGCTGATGCCCGATGCCGCGGTGACGGTGGTCGGGCGGTGGACGATCGAGGTCGAGGCATGTGTCGGCGACGCGGCCGAGCTCGACGCGTTCGCCGCGGCATTGACGGCGGCGGTTGCCGAGCCGTTCGATCTCGACGGCGAGCACCACGCGATCGACCTGGCGATCGGCATCGCGGCGGGACCGCCGGGGTCGATCGACGACGTCCGCCTGGCCGAAGAAGCCGAGGATGCGCTCGGCCAGTCGCGGATCGAACACGGACCGGTCGTCCGCGACCTGTCGCAGGCCGATCCGATGGTCGGTGCGCTGGCGCTCAAGCGCGATCTGCCGGGCGCGATCGATCGCGGCGAGATGTTCCTGCAATACCAACCCAAGGTCCACGTGCGCCGCCAGGAAGTGGCGAGCGCCGAAGCACTGGTGCGCTGGCGGCACCCGGTGCGCGGGCTGATCCTGCCGAGCGATTTCATTCCGCTCGCCGAAAGCACCCGCGACATCGACCGGTTGACGCTGTGGACGATCGAACAGGTGATCACCGACCAGCGCCGATTGCGCGACGAAGGTCAGGACATCACGCTCTTCATTAACATCTCCGGCCAGCTGTTGAGCAACGCCAAGTTCGTCAAGCGCGCGTGCGAGATCGTCAGCGCGTCGGACGCATCGCTGGGCTTCGAGATCACCGAGACGTCGGTGATCCGCGATCCGGTCAGCGCGATCGCCAACCTCAACATCTTCGCCGACCACGGCATCGCGATCGCGATCGACGATTATGGCGCCGGCCTGTCGAGCCTGGCGTATTTGAAACAGCTTCCCGCGCAGGAGTTGAAGATCGACAAGATGTTCGTGCTGCAGCTTACCAGCAGCAACCGCGACCCGCTGATCGTCCGGTCGACCATCGACCTTGCCCACGCGCTGGAGATGGAAGTGACCGCCGAAGGGGTCGAAACGCCCGCCGCGCTGGCGCTGCTCAGCGTCATGGGGTGCGACATGATCCAGGGCTATCTGATCAGCCGTCCGCTCGAGATCGAGGCATTCTGTCATTACATGCGCGATCACAGGGACGCCGCCTTGGTCGATTCGGCGCGCGCGACGTTCCGAGCGGGCGTTTTCCGCCGCGTCGCCTGAAGGCTTAGCGTCGTTTTAATGGGTAGGCGCCCATGATGCGCGCGATGAATTTTCGTCTCGTCCATCTCCTGACTTTTCTTCTCGCAGCGATCCTGGCGGGCCTTACCCCCGCGTCAGCGCAATCGGGCGGTTCGGCGAACTTCGAAGCCGCTGTCGCCAGCGCGCGCGCGACAATGGTCAGCGATCCCAAGCAAACGATCGCCACGGCAAAGGCGGCAAAGAAACTCGCCGGCCAACTTCCCGGCGCGGAGCGCGTTGCTGGCGTCGCGACGGCGCAATGGCTGGAGGGGGAGGCGCATCTCCGGCTCAACGATCCGGCAGCCGCCGGCCCCTTGCTCCAGTCCGCATTCGCTGCGCTCAAAGACGGGCCGGCGACCAAGCTGAAGGGCGACGTACTGCGCTCGCTCGGCGGCTATCACGCCGCAATCGCGCAGGTGGCGGCGGCGCTGACCGATTACCAGGCGGCGTATAAAATCTATCTTTCGATCAACGACACGCGAAGCCAAGCGCTAGCGCTGCTGTTTATCGCGGGGCTGTATCAGGACGCGACCGATTACGCGTCGGCGCTGAAATATTACAATCAGGCGCTGGAGACGTATCGCGGCGACCCGCAATTGCTGGTCGGCATGTACAACAACCGCGGCGACATGCTGAAGGAACTGGGCAAATATGCCGAGGCGGAAGCCGATTTCAGAGAAGCGCTGAAGCTCGCAAAGTCGCTCGACAGCGTCGTCATCCAGGGTCAAGTGCTGCGCAATCTGGCCTGGACCCAGTTGCGCGCCGGTGAGGTCGAGTTGGCGGCGCAGACCGTCGCACAGGGCTTTCGCCTGCCGCGCGACCGTGACAGCGCAGGATCGGCCGCCCTGTTCTGGTCGGTCGCGGCGCAAGTATCGTTGCAGCGCGGCAACGTCGAGGAGGCGCGGACGCAGATCGAGCGAGCGTTCGCCGACGTCAATGTCACCGAACCGACCATGGTATGGTGGCAGGCCCACAAGACCGCGTTCGACATCTACAAGAAGCTGGGCATGACCGACCGGGCGCTGGTTCATCTCGAAGCGCTCAAGTCGCTCGATGACGACAGCAACAAGGTCGCGGCGTCGGCGAATACCGCACTGAAGGCTGTCGAATTCGACACCGCCAACAAGGAGCTCAAGATCGCCAAGCTCCAGGCCGACGACATCAAGAAGCAGCTGGATTTCGAGCACGCCAGCGCACGAACGCGATTCTGGATATTCGCAGGATCGGGGATCACCGCGGTGATCATCATCGGCATGCTCGGCTTCGGCCTGGTCACGATCCGCAAGAGCCGCGACCAGGTGCGTGCCGCGAACGTCGATCTCGAATCGACCAATGCCGCGCTGGGTAAGGCGCTGGCCGCCAAGACCGAGTTCCTCGCGACCACGAGCCACGAAATCCGCACGCCGCTCAACGGCATCCTCGGCATGACGCAGGTGATGCTCGCCGATCAGCGGCTCGACGATGCGACGCGCGACCGCATCGGCGTGGTGCACGGCGCAGGCGTATCGATGCGCGCGCTGGTCGACGACATCCTCGACGTCGCCAAGATGGAGACGGGCAACCTCACGATCGAGCGCGCGCCGGTCGATCTGCCCGCGATGCTCAGGGACGTGTCGCGGATGTGGGAGGAGCAGGCACGCGGGAAGGGACTGGGGTTCGAGCTCGACCTCGCCGCAGCACCGCCGCGGATCGAGAGCGATCCGGCGCGGCTGCGCCAGGTCGTGTTCAACCTGTTGTCGAACGCGCTCAAATTCACGCAATCGGGCACGATCCACGTCTCGTCGGGCGTGATCGCCGGCGCCGAGGGCGAGCAAGTCACGGTCGTGATCCGCGACAGCGGGATCGGGATTCCGCGCGACAAGCTCGAAATGATCTTCGAATCGTTCCGCCAGGCCGATGCCGGCACCACGCGTCAGTTCGGTGGCACGGGCCTCGGCCTCGCCATCTGCCGCAACATCGCGCGGGCGATGGGCGGCGACGTGACGGTCGCCAGCGAAGAAGGCGCGGGGTCCACTTTCACGCTCTCACTGCCGCTGATCCGGCTTGCCGAGGAAGCGCCGGTCCCCGCCGAAAGCGACGCCGCGGCGTTGCTGATCGTCGACAAGAACCCGATCAGCCGCGCAATGTTGAAGACGCTGTTCACGCCGCGCGTGGCGGCGGTGAAGATCGCCGGATCGATCGACGAGGCGGTGGCGGCGATCGCCGCGGGCGGGATCGACCGTGTGCTGATCGACGAGGCCACGGTCGCGATGAACGGCGATGCCGAGGAGGGCGTCCGCGCGCTTGCCGGCGTACCGGTGTCATTGTTGTGGACCAATCCGGGCGAGCCGGACTACGTGCGCTTTGCGGCGGCTGGGATCGACCAGCTGATCGCCAAGCCGATCGCGGGTGCCGCGCTGGTGCAGGCAATCGTTACGGCAACGCAAAATGATGATATTGATAGTCGGGCCGCTTAGGGTGATAGGGGATCAAGCCATGCTATCCGATACCCTAGCCAGCGCGAGTCCCGAAGGGCGTCGCCAATGAACGTCATCTTCATCGAGGACGACCCGATGAACCGGCGCGTCGTCGGCGACATGCTCGACGTGGCGGGCGCCGCGATGACCGAGGCCGAGAACGGCGAGGTGGGGCTGAAGCTGATCGACGAGCGCGATTTCGACATGGCGCTGATCGACCTGCGCATGCCGGGCATGGACGGGATCACCGCGATCAAGCAAATCCGCGCGCGCGGCGACGCCAAGGCGAAGATGCCGATCATCGTCGTCACCGCCGACACCGCGCTCGACCTGCGCGAGCGGTGCATCGCAGCAGGGGCCGACGAAGTGCTGTTCAAGCCGGTCGCGATGGACGCGTTGTTCGAAGCGATGGGCCGCATCCTGGCGGGCGGCGAGGGGGACGTCATTCTTTAGGCTGTGCCGCTGGAGGCCCGACCGGGAATCGAACCCGGGTGCAAGGATTTGCAGTCCTCTGCGTCACCACTCCGCCATCGGGCCCCGATGCGGCAAGGCGCGGGGCATTGCGCACGGTTCCGCTCCAAGTCAACCATCGCGCCGCCTAACCAACGCAAATTAGATCAGTCTGCCGCTTGGCGTGGGCGTGCCCGCACCATATAGGGAACACGCGGCACGCAGTGTGTTGCATAAGTAAAACAGTTATGCGAATGAGCGGGCTATGAGCGATCCGGCGGCCGACATCACCAGTTTCGAGGCGATGCGCCATGCGATGGTGCAGAGCCAGTTGCGCCCCAACGCGGTCAACGACCCGCGCGTGGTGGTTGCGATGGCGACGGTCGCGCGCGAGAAATTCGTGCCCGACAGCGCGCGCCGGCTGGCCTATCGCGATACCGCGGTCGCGATCGGCAACGGCCGCCAGATCAACGTGCCGATCGCGACGGGCAAGTTGCTGACCGAGGCGTATCTGTTGCCGGCGGACAAGGTTCTGCTGATCGGCGCGGCGGGCGGCTACACCGCGGCGGTACTGGCCGGGCTGGTCGCATCGGTCGTGGCGGTCGAGAGCGATAAAGATCTTGCCGCGCACGCGAAAAGTGCGCTGGCGGGCCTCGCCAACGTCAAGCTGGTCGAAGGGCCGCTCGAAAAAGGCTATGCCAAGGGCGCGCCGTACGATGTGCTGATCGTCGATGGCTGTGTCGAGCAACTGCCCGATACGCTGGTCAGCCAAGTCGCGCCGGGCGGCCGGATCGTCGCCGGGATCGTCGAGCGCGGGGTGCGGCGGCTTGCCGCGGGCCGCGCGGTCAAGGGCGGGTTCGGGCTCAAGCCGTTTGCCGATATCGATTGCGTCGCGTTGCCGGGTTTCGCCGCGCCGCGCGGCTTTGCCTTCTAACCGAAGTGGGGATTTGATGCGCGTTTCTGTTTTACTCGCCGGGGTGGCGTTGATCGGCGTGGTGGCCGGGCCGGCCGCCGCCGACACGCTGCGTGAGGCGCTGGTCAAGGCGTACAACACCAACCCCAGCCTGGCCGCGGCGCGCGCCAGCGTGCGCGCGACCGACGAAAACGTGCCGATCGCCAAGTCGGCGGGGCGCCCGTCGCTGACGCTCAACGGCGGGTATACCGAAAACGCGCTCAACAGTTCGAACTCGCTGCTCAACCCGGACCGTCAGGCGCAGGCCAACACCCAGCTGACCATTCCGATCTTTCGCGGCGGCCGGGTGTCGAATTCGATCAAGGGCGCCGAAGTCCGCTCCGACGCCGCGCGCGACCAGTTGCGCGGGACGGAGTCCGACCTCTTTGTGGGCGTCGTCGGCGCGTACATGGATGTGATCCGCGACGAGGCGATCGTCGGGCTCAACAAGGAAAACGTGAAGGTGCTGGAGGTCAACCTCCGCGCCGCCAAGGACCGCTTCCAGGTCGGCGACTTGACGCGCACCGACGTCGCGCAGTCCGATGCGCGCCTCGCGATCGCGCGCAGCCAGTTGGAGACCGCGCAGGCGCGGCTGATTTCGAGCAAGGAAAGCTATATCCGCTTCGTCGGGACGCCGCCCGGCGTGCTTGAGGATCCGCCCGCGCTGCCGAACCTGCCGGCGTCGGCCGACGCCGCGGTCGATGTCGCGCTGAAGAGCAATCCCAATCTGCTCGCCGCGGTGCGCGCGGGCGATGCCACGCGCTACGACGTCAGCGCGGCGCGCGCCTCGCGGCTGCCGACTTTGTCGGGCGTCGTCGGGGGCAATTATTTCAACTATCTCGGCTCGTTCGGCACGGGCACCAATCCCAAGCCCGGCCAGACGGGTACGTCGGGCACGGTCGGCGCGCAGATCACCTTGCCGCTCTATCAGGGCGGATTGCCCTCGGCGCAGATTCGCCAGGCGCAGGAGCGTCGCGCGCAGGCGCTCGAGACGGTGACCGACACCGAACGCGCCGTCATCGCGCAGACTCGCTCGGCCTTTGCGATCTGGCGCTCGTCGCTCGAAGTGATCGCGTCGTCGCAACGCGCGGTCGAAGCCAACAAGCTGAGCCTCGAGGGCGTGCGTGCCGAAAACAGCGTCGGCAACCGCACGATCCTCGACATCCTCAACGCCGAGCAGGAATTGCTCAACAGCCAGGTGACCCTCGTGACAGCGCAGCGCGACGCCTATGTCGCGGGCTTCGCCTTGCTGTCCGCGATGGGCATGGCCGAGGCGCGCGACCTCGGGCTCGACGGCGGCGTGCTCTACGATCCGCTGACCAATTATAACAAGGTCAAGGGCAGCTGGAGCGATTTCGGGGGCAATCCCGAGTACAAGCCGACCGGCACGACCACGCGCAACACGCCGGCGCAGGATTCGACGCAGGGGCGTCCGCTCGACCCGAGTTTGAACGCACCGGTTGACATCGCACCGGATAGTCCCGCAAACGACGACAAGAAATAGCCTCGCATTTGCGGGGTTTGGTCGCGCGAGGAAGCTACATATGGGGGATGTAAGCGCCGAACCGTCGATGGAGGACATCCTGGCCTCCATCAAGCGGATCATCGCCGAGGACGTCGAGAGCGGCGGCCCGGTGCGTACCCGCCGTCGTTCCGTGCCCGCGCCCGCGCCGGTCGAGGATTTCGCCGACGATGACGACGATGTGCTCGAACTGAGCGAGCAGGCGCCCGAGCCCGTCGCGGCCGAGCCCGTTGCTCCCCAGCCCGTCGCCGATCCCGCGCCGATGCCGATGTCGCAGCCGGTCGCTGAAGCCACACCCGTCGAAACGATCGTCTCCGCCCAGACTGCCGAGGCCAGCCGCGCGCCGCTCGACACGCTGTCGAAGCTGGTGGTGAAGCCCGAGGTGCCGGGCGCCGATACGCTCGAAGGGCTGGTGCGCGAGATGCTCAAGCCGATGCTCAGCACGTGGCTCGACAGGAATTTGCCCGAACTGGTCGAATCGATGGTCGCCAAGGAAATCGCGCGGATCACCGGCGGGCGCTGAGGCGCAGCCTCTTTCCGCCGTCACCCTGAACTTGTTTCAGGGTCCAATTTTCCACCCACAATGCCATCGTTTTTTTGCACGATGGATGCTGAAACAAGTTCAGTATGACGGTGGTGAGATAGTTGCCCGCGCAACTTCCTTCTGCTCTATCGTCGCGCTGATGAAAAAGCTCCTGCTCGCGAGCGTCGCGCTCGCCTCCGTCGCTGTCCCCGCCACCGCGCGTCAGCTCACGATCGATGACGTGACGATGCTCAGCCGCGTCGCTGCACCCGCGGTGTCGCCCGACGGGCACTGGCTGGTGTGGCAGCAGCGCGAGACCGACATCGCCAAGGATAAGGGACGCTTCGACCTCTGGCGGCTCGACCTGAGCACCAAGGGCGCCAAGCCCGAGAAGCTCGTCGCCGACGCCGCGATTAACGAAACCGCGCCGCAATTCTCCGCCGACGGCAAGACGGTGTTCTTTCAATCGGACCAGGGCGGCGAGGACAATGTCTGGTCGGTTGCCGTGACCGGCGGCACTGCGGTGCAGGTCACCGACCTCAAGGGTGGCTTGGGCGGGTTCAAGGTTTCGCCGGCGGGCGACAAACTGCTGATCTGGGCCGATCGCTTGCCCGGCGCGCCGAGCAGCGAGCCCGCGATGGTCAAGAAGGCCGCCGATGCGGGCAACGGCAAGACGTTCGACCGGATGTTCGTGCGCCACTGGAACGCCTGGGCCGACGGCAATCGCTCGCAATTGTTCGTGCTGCCGCTGACGGGCGGCAAGGCGAGCGGATACGGCAAGGCGATCGAAGGCGCGCTGGTCGGCGATACTCCGTCCAAGCCGTTCGGCGGCGGCGAGGAAGTGTCGTGGAGCGCCGACGGCAAGACCGTTTTCTTCGCGTTGCGCGAGGCCGGGCGGATCGAATCGCTGTCGACCAACCTCGATATCTTCGCCGCGCCCGCCGACGGTTCCGCCGCGCCGGTTAATCTCACCGACGCCAATGACGGGATGGACAATCTCCCCACCGCGTCGCCCGACGGCAAATATCTCGCGTATTTTGCGATGAAGCGGCCTGGCTACGAAGCCGACCGTCAGGTGCTGATGCTGCGCGATCTCGCCAGCGGTCAGACGCGCGCGCTGACCGAAAGCTGGGACCGCTCGGTCGGATCGATCGCCTGGTCGCCCGACAGCAAGACGATCTACGTCACCGCCGAGGATACGCAGGAAAACCCGATCTGGTCGGTGTCGCCCGCGACCGGCAAGGTCGCGCGGCTGACGCAGGAAGGCAACGTCACCGCCGTCGTCCCCACCGCGAAGGGCTTGCTGTTCGCGATGAACTCGCTGACCGCGCCGGACGATTTCTACTGGCTCGCGGGTAAGAAAACGACGCGGCTGACCAGCGTCAACGCCGACAAATTGGCGGGCATCGACATGCCGACCGTCACGCGGTTCAGCTTCACCGGCGCGAACAACGACAAGGTGTGGGGCTATGCGGTCAAGCCCGCCGGCCTCGCCGACGGCGCCAAGGTGCCGATGGCGTTCATGGTCCATGGCGGGCCGCAAGGGTCGAGCAACAATAGCTGGTCGTACCGCTGGAACCCGGCGTTGTTCGCGGGCGCTGGCTATGGCCTGGTAGCGATCGATTTCCACGGATCGACCGGCTACGGCCAGAAATTCAGCGACGACATCCGCAACAATTGGGGCGGCTGGCCGCTCGAGGACCTCAAGAAGGGCTTCGACGCCGCAACGGGCAAGTTCGCCTGGATCGACGGCAACAATGCCTGCGCGCTAGGCGCGTCGTACGGCGGCTATATGATGAACTGGATCGAGGGGCAGTGGCCCGACCGCTTCAAGTGCATCGTCCAGCATGACGGCGTGTTCGATGCGCGCGCGATGGCGTACGAGACCGAGGAACTCTGGTTCGACGAATGGGAGCATGGCGGGAAAGCCTATTACGAAGACCCGCAAGCGTTCGAGAAATGGAACCCGGTTAATTACGTCGACAAGTGGAAGACGCCGCAACTCGTCATCACGAGCGAGGGCGATTACCGCATCCCCTACACGCAAGGCATCGCCGCGTTCACCGCGCTCCAGCGCCGCGAAATCCCGTCGCGGCTGGTCGTGTTCCCCGGCGGCAGTCACTGGGTGCTCGCGCCCAAGGAAAGCCGCCAATGGTATCGCGAAGTGCTGGGGTGGCTCGGTAAGTGGACGGGGAAGAGCGCTCAATAACTCTTCCGTCATGCCGGGCTCGTCCCGGCATCCACCAGCCCGCAAACTTCGCGTGAGGTTGTTTTGCGGTGTGGTGGATCCCGGGACAAGTCCGGGGTGACGGACTGGGAGTAAGTTGGCTAAGGGCGGTCATATGACCACCGAACTCCCCAAGACCTTCGACCCCGCCAAAATCGAAACCCGCTGGTACGCGCATTGGGAGACCAGCGGCCAGTTCCGCCCCGATCGCCCGGGCGCTGAGCCGTGGACGATCGTCAACCCGCCGCCCAACGTCACGGGCTCGCTGCATATCGGGCACGCGCTCGACAATACGTTGCAGGACATTCTCGTCCGCCACGCGCGGCTGAAGGGCAAGGATGCGCTGTGGGTGGTCGGCACCGACCATGCCGGGATCGCGACGCAGATGGTGGTCGAGCGCCAGATGGCCGAGCGCCAGCAGAAGCGCACCGATTTTTCGCGCGACGAGTTCGTGGCGAAGGTGTGGGACTGGAAGGCCGAGAGCGGCGGCGAGATTACGCAGCAGCTTCGCCGGCTCGGCTGCTCGATGGATTGGGCGAACGAGCGCTTCACGATGGACGAGGGCTTTTCGAAGGCCGTGCTGAAGGTGTTCGTCGATCTCTACAATCAGGGCCTGATCTACCGCGACAAACGCTTGGTGAACTGGGACCCCGGCCTCGGCACCGCGATCAGCGACCTCGAAGTCGAGACCAAAGAGGTCAAGGGCAGCTTCTGGCACATCCGCTATCCGCTCGAGGACGGCAGCGGGTTCATCGAGGTCGCGACGACGCGGCCCGAGACGATGCTCGCCGACATGGCCGTCGCGGTGAACGAGAAGGACGAGCGCTACACGCATCTGGTCGGCAAGAAGGTGCGGTTGCCGATCACCGGCCGTCTGATCCCGATCATCACCGACGACCACGCCGATCCCGAACTCGGATCGGGCGCGGTGAAGATCACACCTGGCCACGATTTCAACGATTTCGAGGTGGGCAAGCGCGCCGGGTTCAAGGCGGGCGAGATGCTCAACATGCTCGACGCCAAGGCGCAGGTGACGCAGACCAGCGACGGGCTGATCCCCGAAGATTTGCTCGGCATCGACCGCTTTTGGGCGCGCAAGCTGGTGGTCGAGAAGCTCAAGGCCGAGGGCTTCCTCGTCCCGCACATCGACAAGGAAGGCGCCGAGCACGACGCCGAGCCGCGCACGATCCAGACGCCGTATGGCGACCGTTCGGGCGACGTGATCGAGCCGTGGCTGACCGACCAATGGTATGTCGATGCCGAGACGCTGGCGAAGGGGCCGATCGAGGCGGTGAAGTCGGGCGCGATCAAAATCGTACCGAAGAGCTGGGAGAAGACCTTCTTCAACTGGATGGAGAACATCCAGCCGTGGTGCGTGTCGCGGCAGCTCTGGTGGGGGCACCGGATCCCGGCTTGGTTCGGGCCGCGATTGTTGAAAGATGAGTTTAACTATGACTCCGATCGGATGATTTTCGTGGCCGAGGATGCGGACTCGGCCAAGGAACAGGCACGAAAATATTATGCGGGCTGCGGCAAGCATGAAGAGGTTGTGATCGCAGGCAGCGATCAGCAACTGCCGCAATTGCTAGCTGCCAATGCAATATCCGGAAGCCGCGATCAGTCGATATATCTTTGGCAAGACCCGGACGTCCTCGACACCTGGTTCTCGTCGGCGCTGTGGCCGTTCGCGACGATGGGCTGGCCCGACGATACCGACCCCAAGCTCCACGGCCGCTACCCCAATGACGTGCTGATTTCCGGCTTCGACATCCTGTTCTTCTGGGATGCGCGGATGATGATGCAGGGGATGCACTTCATGGGCGATGTGCCATTCCGCACGCTCTATTTGCACGGGCTGGTCCGCGCCGCCGACGGGCAGAAGATGTCCAAATCGAAGGGCAATGTCGTCAACCCGCTCGGGCTGATCGACCGCTACGGCGCCGACGCGCTGCGCTTCTTCATGGCGGCGATGGAGAGCCAGGGCCGCGACATCAAGATGGATGAGAAGCGCGTCGAGGGATACCGCAACTTCGCCACCAAGCTGTGGAACGCGGCGCGCTTCTGCCAGGCAAACGGGATCGGCGCGTCGAAGACGATCGAGGCGCCAGAGGCGGCACTTGCGGTCAACAAATGGATCATCGGCGAGACGATCCAGACGGTGCAGGCGGTCGATCTGGCGCTGGCGGATTACCGTTTCGACGGCGCGGCGAACGCGATCTACCAATTCGGCTGGAGCCGGTTCTGCGACTGGTATCTGGAGCTGATCAAGCCAGTGCTGGGGCAGATGGATTCGCCCGCGAGCGGTCCAGAAGCCGACGAAACGCGCGCGGTCGCGGGCTGGGTGCTCGACCAGATTCTGGTGATGCTCCATCCGTTTATGCCGTTCGTTACCGAGGAATTGTGGTCCAAGCTCGGCGCGCGTGAGTATGACCTGATTGTCGCGAAATGGCCGATGGCCGACGCGCGCGCGATCGATCCGGAGGCGGGTCGGGAGATCGACTGGTTGATCAGGCTGGTGAGCGAAGTTCGGTCGAGCCGGACTGAACTCAATGTGCCGCCTGGCGCGCGTGTCCCATTTGCGGTGCGCGATGCCAGCGATGAAACACGCGCGCGACTGGATCGCAATAGGGCTACTTTGGCGCGTCTCGCGCGGATCGAAGAAAGCGTGGCGATTGGCGGCGAGGCGCAAGTTGTCGTCGACGAGGCGACTTATGTTCTCGCGCTGGGCGACTTCATCGACCTCGACGCCGAACGCGCGCGCCTTACCAAAGCCATCGAAACCGCCGCCAAGGAGCGCGACTCCCTAGCCGGTCGCCTCGACAACGCCAGCTTCGTCGAACGCGCCAAGCCAGAAGCAGTTGAAAAGGCCCGCGCCGACCACGCCGAGAAATCGGCCGAGGCCGAGCGGCTGACGGCGGCGCTGACGCGGTTAGGCTAATCTAGCTCGCAGACATCAAAGCTTGCATCCGCGCTTGCCGTCGCCCGCCTCGATGACGGTGAGCAGCGTCTTGGTCAGCGCCCCGGCGGCGTCGGCGACTTCAGGCGGCGTTCCCGGTTCGCTGGCGTGCGCGAGTTCCTTCAACGCTGCCTTGAGGTTGACGCAAGGCTTCTTCGAGCCGCCGAATTTGCCCGCCAGCCCGTCATAGCCGGCACAGACCTGAAGCTGCGCGCCGAGCGCCCAGCGCGGTTCCTTACCGTATTCGTGCTTGATCTGCTCGCCGGTGATGCCGTCGCAGGCGACGCCGAAGCTCCGCTTGGTGAGCGTGCCGTCCGCCGCGTCGTCATAAACCTTGGCCATCAGCAGGCTGCGCGCCGACCAGGTCGCGGCGGCATCGGGGGTGAATTGCGTGTCGCCGGCCAAGACCGCCGTCGCCATGGTCGCCGTCGCCAGCATGCCCGCCACATAGAGTTTGCGCATCGAGGCTCTCCCAAGAGTTTCAAGGCGGGTAGCAGCGCGCCGCGAGGCGGCATTGGACGGAGCGGACATATGACGAGGGGCCGCCGCGCATTGCCGCTGTCTATGTTGGATTTGCTCTGGCATGGAGCGCGCATGTTCGCGCCGGCCGCCACGTTCGTTCCCTCGTCGTCCGCGCAACAATCTTTCCCGAGTTGGAAATCATTTTGCGCGTTTCGCAGGAAATCTGCGAAGCCAAGCGGGAAAGCAGGCTGATGCCGCCGCCGCGCCCACCGAATCGCCGCGACCTCACCCTCGGCCCGATCGGCCCGACGTTGCTCGCGTTCGCGCTGCCGACGCTTGCTTCCAACATCCTCCAGTCGCTCAACGGGTCGATCAACTCGATCTGGGTCGGGCGCTTCCTGGGGGAGAGCGCGCTGGCCGCGACCAGCAACGCCAACATCATCATGTTCCTGATGTTCAGCGCGGTGTTCGGCTTCGGCATGGCGGCGACGATCCTGATCGGCCAGTCGGTCGGGCGGCACGATATCGAGGCCGCGCGGCGCGCGTTCGGGTCGGCGGTCGGGCTAGTGGTCGGTGCGGCGGTGGTGATCGCGGTGACCGGCTGGCTGTTTACGCCGCAGATCCTGCGGCTGCTCGCGACCCCGGGCGAGGCGCAGAACATGGCGCGCGATTACCTTCGCGTGATCTTCCTCGGGTTGCCCTTCTCGATGCTCGGCGTGCTTATCCAGATGTCGTTGCGCGGCACCGGCGATTCGCTGACGCCGCTCTGGTTCATGGCGCTGAGCGTCGCGATCGATTCGACCTTCAACCCGCTGCTGATCGACGGCATCGGGCCGTTCCCGAAGATGGGGATTGCGGGGTCGGCGACGGCAACCTTGCTCGCGGGGATCGTCTCGTCGGCGGGGCTGTTGATCTACACCTATCGGCGCGATTTGCCGATCCGGCTGCGTGGGCACGAATTGCGCTACCTACTTCCGGAAGCGGCACTGGTCCGCACGATCCTGGCCAAGGGCTTGCCGATGGGCGCGCAAATGCTCGTCATGTCGACTGCCGGGCTGACGATGATGGGGTTGGTCAACCGGCTCGGCGTCGACACCGCCGCGGCCTATGCGGTGTCGCAGCAGCTGTGGACCTACATCCAGATGCCGGCGATGGCGATCGGCGTGGCGGTGTCGAGCATGGCGGCGCAGAATATCGGTGCGGGCAAATGGGATCGCGTCGGCAGCATCACGCGCGCCGGGATTATCTACAATTCGATCATCACGCTGACCGTGATCACCGCGATCATCCTGTTCGATCGCCAGGTGATGGCCTTGTTCGTCGGTAGCGAGAGCCCGGCAATCCCGATCGCGCGGCATATCCAGCTGATCTCGTCCTGGACCTTCGTGATGTTCGGCGCGACGATGGTGCTGTTCTCGACCGTGCGCGCGAACGGCGCGACGGTGCCGCCGTTGATCATCCTGGCGATCGCTTTCTATCCGGTGCGGCTCGCCTTCGCGGTGTGGGGGCAGGCGCTGATCGGCACCGACGCCTTGTGGTGGGCATTCCCGCTCGGCTCGTCGGTGTCGTTGACGCTGGCGGCGCTCTATTACCGCTATGGCCGGTGGCGCGAGCAAGTGATGATCGTGCCGCCCGAGCCTGCGCGCGCCGAGGAACAGGCGCATGGCGACGGCGAACCCGCGGGGCGCTTGCACCCGACGGGGTGAAGGGGCATTTGGCCGCCATGAGCCATTATCCCGCGCTTCGCCTCCGCCGCACCCGCGCCTCGGCGTGGAGCCGCCGCTTGCACGGCGAAACCGTTCTCACCCCCGCCGATTTGATCTGGCCGCTGTTCATCGCCGAAGGGCAGGGAGTCGAAGAGCCGATTGCCAGCCTGCCCGGCGTGTCGCGCTGGTCGGTCGATGGCATCGTCGCACGCGCGAAGGAGGCGCGCGATCTGGGCATTCCGTGCGTCGCGCTGTTTCCCAATACCCCGCCGGGCTTGCGCACCGACGACGGGCGCGAAGCGCTCAACCCCGACAATCTGATGTGCCGCGCGATCCGCGCGCTCAAGGATGTGGTGCCCGAGGTCGGCGTGCTGACGGACGTCGCGCTCGATCCCTATACCAGCCACGGGCACGACGGATTGCTCGACGGTGGCGGCTACGTACTCAACGACGCGACGGCAGAGGTGCTGGTCGGCCAGTCTCTCAACCAGGCGGCGGCGGGCGCGGACATCATCGCGCCGTCGGATATGATGGACGGCCGCGTCGGGCTGATCCGCGAGGCGCTTGAGGCGGGCGGGTACTTCAACGTCCAAATCATGTCCTACGCCGCCAAATACGCGAGCGCGTTCTACGGCCCGTTCCGCGACGCGGTCGGGTCGCGCGGCCTGCTGAAGGGCGACAAGAAGACCTACCAGATGGACTCGGCCAACGCCGAGGAAGCGTTGCGCGAAGTCGCGCTCGACCTCGCCGAGGGCGCGGACAGCGTGATGGTCAAGCCGGGGCTGCCCTATCTCGACATCATCCTGCGCGTGAAATCGGAGTTCCAGGTGCCGGTGTTCGCGTACCAGGTGTCGGGCGAGTACGCGATGATCGAGGCGGCGGTCGCGGCGGGCGCGGCGGAGCGCGATGCGGTGGTGCTGGAGACGCTGATGGCGTTCAAGCGCGCGGGCTGTTCGGGCGTGCTGACCTACCACGCGCTCCACGCGGCGACGCTGCTCAACAAATGATCGAGACCGAACGCCTGATCCTCCGCCCGTGGCGCGAGGACGACAAACCCGCGTTCAACGCGATTATCAACACACCCGCGATGATGAAGCATTTCGGCGGGGTGAAGCCGGTCGAGGATCTGCTGCCGCTGATCGACCGCCAGATGGAGAAGCAGGCCGCCGACGGGCATTGCATGTGGGCGGTCGAGACCAAGGCCGATGGCGCGCTCGCGGGAATTTGCGGGCTGCGGCTGGGTGGGCATCCCGGCACGCCTGTCGATGGAATGTACGAACTCGGCTGGCGGATCGCCGAACGGCATTGGGGGCAGGGCATCGCGCGCGAGGCGGCGGAGGCGAGCCGCGACTGGGGCTGGGCGAACACACCGGCGCAGAGCATCGCGGCGTGGACCAACCGGGACAATGCGCCGTCCTGGGGGCTGATGCTGCGGATCGGGATGACCCGCCGTGAAGAGCTCGACTTCGATCATCCGCTATACGAGGCCGACAATCCGCTGGCGCGCATGATCGTGTACGCGATCGACCGGCCATGATCGAACGCTTCAGGTTGGAGACTGGGCGGCTGATCCTGCGCGGTTGGCGCGACGACGATGTGGCGCCGTTCCACGCGATGGGCTACGACCCGGAAGTGATGCGCTATCTCGGCCCGCCGATGTCGCTTGCCGATGCCGAAGCCGCGCGCGACCGGATGAACGCGCTGATCGTCAGCCGGGGCTATTGCTTCTGGGCGGTCGAGCGCCGCGCGGACGGCGCCTTTCTCGGCTTTTGCGGCCTCAAGCCCGGTCCGGAAGGAACGCCGATCGCGGACGAGATCGAGATCGGCTGGCGGTTGGCGCGTCACGCCTGGGGGCAGGGCTATGCCCGCGAAGCGGCGCAGGCGAGCCTCGATTGGGGGTGGAAAAACACCGAGGCGCCCGACATCGCGGCAATCACCAATATCGACAATGTGCGCAGCTGGGGCCTGATGGAGCGGCTCGGTATGACGCGCGATCATGCCGGCGATTTCGATCATCCCGCGGTACCGCTGGGCGATCCGCTGCGCCCGCACATCCTGTACCGCATCGCGCGCCTGGCTATTTCTCGCCCAGCAACGCCTTGATCGCGGCGACCTTCGCGGTTTCGGCGTCGGCCTGATCCTGCGCCCTGGCACGCAACGCGTCGAGCGCGGGATAGGGGGGCTGGCCGGCTTCGCCGCGGGCGGTCGTCATCTGTTCGAGGTCGCTGACCGTGCCGAGCGTGTCGCCGCCCAGCCCGTCCATCTCGGCGAGCGCGGATTGCGCGGCGAGCCATTGGTCGCTGCCGACCGCTTGCGCGCCTGGCGCCTTGGCCGCTGTGTCGGCACGCGCGGATATGGCGGCGAAGTCGGTGTCGATCTTCGCCAGCTTAGCCGACACTGTCCCCAGTTGTGCGTCGAGCGCGGCATCGGGCGTCGCGGCGGCCACCGGCGTCACGACTTCGTCATCCGACCGCGATTCGATCGGGCGCAACGCCAGCGAAGGATATTTGTCCGCCGCCGCACAACCGGCGGCAAGCAGGACGACGAGGAACAGTGAACGCCGGATCATCGCCATCGTCTAGGGGGCGCCAAGCCGTGGCGCAACGCACTTGCGCTCGTGTGGCGACCCCTCTAAGGGACGCCTCCTGCGCGCCCGTAGCTCAGCTGGATAGAGCATCAGACTACGAATCTGAGGGTCGGACGTTCGAATCGTTCCGGGCGCGCCAATTTCCCCTAGTTATAAGAATCGCTTGCCCGAAAGGGCTGGGATTGGCTGATTGCGGATCGCGCCGCTCATAAGCTGGCAGTAAGCTCCGCAGCCGAATCAAAGCTTGAAACGACGTAGCGGCAGGACAGCCCGCGGGTTCGAACCACCTCTTCCGTTACGCCTCCATTGATGGTTTCCGCGACAACGGCCAAGCTGACCGACATGGCGAATCAGTTGATTAGGTCGTTGAAGGTCGGGGCCAAGCGCCGATGGTGGGGCGGTCTGCGAAACGGCTTGGCCAGCGTTGGGGCGGTGTGGACGCTGACCGAACTTACGATTGCCGCGTTGCCCAACGTGAGGCTCGCTCTCGAGGCCAATGGGCGCGTCTACCTGTATGTGATGGCAGCAATCTTCATCACGGTGTTCGTGGGCTATGTGCTTGAGCCTAGATTCGTCGCCTTCAAGATTCCCACCACGGACACGTGGATCACCTTAAAGTATGACGACCTCTTCGCCCAAGACGCAGACCTGCTGATTGGCGTGAATGAGCTGTTCGACGGCGAACTTGGAGTGCCCGTCGCAAAGAGCACCGTCCACGGCCAGCTCATCGTCCGCAACTACGGCGGAAATGCTCAAGCGTTCCGGGCAGCCGTTGATCCCGCGCTGGCCGGCACAGGAATCCCTCCAAGGGCTACGGGACGGGCGATGCACCCAAGCGACGCGTACCCGATCGGGACCACCGTTAGGATACCAAACGCAGCGCACAGCGTCTTCCTTATGGCGATGGCACGGACCGATCTCGCGACATCTAAGGCATCGTCCGATGTTCCCACGCTATGGACGGCGCTCAAGAGCGGCCTTCAGGTAGTCTACGATCAAGGGAATGGTGAGCCGTTGGCGATGCCGCTTTTCGGAAACGGACAGGCGGGGGTGAAATTGGAACCTCAACACTTGCTGCGACTGCTTATATTGGCGCTGGTAGACTTTGCGACTAATAGCACTGCTCGCCTCCCCAAGAAGGTGATCGTGGTATTGCACGAAAGCTGTTTCAGCGAGTTGGATATCCGTGAAATCGCTCGCGACTGGAAGAAAACATAATGGCCTATCGCAACGGAACCTACGTAGCGTTTCATGCTGAGGGGAGCAGCGACCCTACTGCATCTGACATCAAGTACTATCGGATGATGTTGGCGTGGCACGCCAACGACGGCAGCAGCTTCTCGTTCTACAACAGCCACGATAAGGTTGCGGCGGTGCGCGACAGCAGCGTGGATGAAACGATCAAGCGGAGTCTCAGGGAGCGGCTAGATAACTCGAAAAACATGGTCCTCATTGTTGGCCAACGAACCAGATTCGATACGGACTTTGTGCCCTATGAAATCAACTACGCCGCGGGCACTTGCGGAATCCCGATCATTGCAGCGTATCCGGGCCAAGGAATAATCCGCAACCCCAGCGCACTTTCGTCGCTGTGGCCGAAGGCTTTAGCCGACAGGATAGCTAATGGCACCGCAAGCGTCATCCACGTGCCCTTCCATCAAAAGACCATCGAGAATGCCATAGGGCAGTTCAGTCACAACCAACTGCCGTCGGGAGGCGGCACGGGTATTTACAGCGATTCTGCCTACCGGTCGTTTGGCTTTTCGGTCTGACGAGGGATGGCGGGCACGGCGATAAAGGAGCTGATTTTTGAGGCCCATAAGGGGCAGGCTCAGTTCGCATATTTCCTGCTTGGTGGATCTGGCGGCGCCATTGCGTACGCTCTTCATGAAACGGCAGGAATATCACTTGCGGATGCGCCTTGGCCGCTAGGGTTTGCCGTAGCGTTCTGGGCGTTGAGCTTTGCACTCGGCTGCTTCGGAATCGACGCTCGCCAAGACGGGCTGCTCACCAACGCTTCGTTCCTGCGTGTGTTTGGCGATGTCCCACCTCAACCAGCGAATTCCCCCGGCGCACAGGTGGTCGACGAGGCGACGGAGAGCGTGAAGAAGGACCTAAAGAAGCCCGTAACGTTCTTTCGTTGGCAGAAGTGGACGCTGTTTGCTGGCGCTCTCGCCTACATTGCTGGTCATGTCCTGCAGATGGCTGCGATCCCGCCGGCTAAACCGACCAGCGCCACGCCTAAGCCTGTATCAGGCCTCGCTGCTCGCGCGCATCTATAGTGAGGTCTGGTTCAGCCTTAGAACGCGCGCTTAATTTCGATAAGCGTGCATTCCCCGTTATCGACTTGTCCTAACGAGGTTCGCTGAAACGATAGGTTGGTGCGGTCGATCATAAAGCCGTTGAATTGGACTTTTCCGGCAGTGAAAATCCCCCTCGCTGTGTAGGCTCTGCCTGACGCAGCGAACTTGTATGTCACCATCCCTACGTCTTCGTTTAGCGTCACTTCCATTGGTGCGCTGTTAGCCAAGTCGCCTGCTCCTACATCCTTGCCGTCGGGAACCAGATGGCACCTCAGGTAGACGGGCGCAGCGAATGCCGAACATGGCCAGAACGCCAATGCGAGCGCGATCAAGTATTTCAGGATACCCTCCATTTTAATCATCGGTGCGTGTTGGAGTTGAACATGGACTATAGTCCCTAGAGAATATAGTCTCTTTAGACCTTGTTCGCGCCATGACCGATTGGCGCGCGATCGTTGGTGGTAATGTTCGCCGTCTGCGAACCGAAGCGAAACTGACGCAAGAGCAACTCGCCTTCGCGGCCGAGATTGATCTGACATATGTGGGTGGCATCGAACGAGGGAAGCGCAATCCTTCGGTTCTTGTTCTCGCGAGGGTCGCGATGGCTTTGGGCAAGGAGCCCATCGACCTGCTCCAACGGCGCTAACGTGACCACACGCCGTCCCGGTGCCAACGGCGCACGGCCATCATGACCACTGGCATATCGCGGGGGTCCAGCAGTCCGTTGTCGATGCTGGATTGCCAGTCTTCGTCGCAAGCATCGAGAGAACCGTAGGCGAGCGCGAACGGTGAGATGGCCCCGCGTGACTGCTCCAGCCGCTGAACCCTCGCGAGCATGGCACGGACGGACACGTGGTTAGCCCTCCCGCTTCCCCATGCGCAGGATGCGGTCGAACTGCACGGCGTCGTAGGCTTGGGCGAATGCCGCATTGCCGAGGTGGCGGCGGGTCAACCCGTCGTTCAACTCCCGCTGCGCATCGATTTCCCGCGCGCGGCGTACCTCAAGCGGCAGGTCAGCGAGGCCCTCCGGCACTACGTCTTCGTCCGGTTCGGTCATGGTCGTAACTCCCTTGGCAGGTCCTTGAGACGGAGAGGCACGACGTAGAGCGGGTAGCGCATGAAGTCGGCCATGCTGACAGCCCAGTCCACGCTCGCCCGATACTGATCGATGGGCCACGGTGGTCCCTCGAATGCGCGCAGGTGGCGACCGTCTTCGGGTGGTCCGTGCCACACTATCTGGACGTAGCGGTCGGCCGGTTCAGGCTCGTAGGCGACGACCATGTTTGTTTTCGTTCTAATAACGCTCATGCCTGCTTCGCCTCCAATGTGATGATCCGCGACTCCAGTTCTTCGTATCCACGCACGTCCGCGAGCGCCTTGATCGACTGGAGGATTAGCTGCCCGACGTCAGGCGCGACTGCGCCAGCAGCTACCGCGTCGAGAACTTGCTCGGCCTGTTGCGCGAGTGGTGCCGAAGCGTTGAAGGGGAAGGCGACCTTCTCGGTCTGGTTGCGCAGCGCGGGCAGTACCCGCGAGAGGACCAAGGAGGCAGCGCCCGTGTCGCCGTCCAGCGCCTGCGCGATCAAGACCGACACGATGCCGTCCGCGTCCGCCAGCATGCGCTGAGCCAGCTTCGCCTTCTTGTCTGTGATACCAGGTGGACGACCGCGCGGGTTCGGGCTGCGCATCCCCGGCGTCCAAGCAGGGTTGCCAGCCTTGGCGACCCTCGGCGGTGCGGGCTGCCATCCCTCAAGCCATGCGGGCTTCTCCGTCTCGCTCATCCGCAGCATCCCTTGATAGATCAGCTTCGGATCAGCCCGTCGGCTCGATTTTCAGCGCAGCGAGCGCCTGATCGTTTGCGACCTGTAACGCGCCCACGACGCTCGGCTTTGCCCCAATCGCCTTATCGAATTGCACGTGGACTATCGAGCCGTTGCGTTCGATCATGTCGAGGAAGCGCTTCATCAAATCGAGGCGAACGACGAGGTGCGGGTTCCTCTTCACATGATGTAGGCGCAGAAAATGCTCATGATCGAGCGGCGTGAGGCCGCTCAAGAACGGCTGCGCCCCAAGGATGGCCTCAAGCGTCGGGCCGTCGTCCCGCTCAAGCGCTTCCCTCATGAACGCCTCGCGCTTACTCCGGTCCAGCCCCCGGACGAAGCTGCGCACCTCCCCATTCAGGGAGCCCAGCCCAGCGCGCTCGGTCAGGGGGCTAGTTAACTCGCACTCGGTGTGCGCGATACGGGCGCGCAAGTCTCGTTCAGCAAGGGCGAGCCGCCTTACCGCCCGATCCTTCTGTTTATTGGCCTCCTGGCCGACGATCAGGATGCGGTTTTCAGGGGTCCACGCCGGGTTCTTCTCCGCCAACTGGCGGGCGTCGTGGACCTTCCCGACGGTGACGTAGATGTCGTTGAAGGCGTTCACCACGTCATCGACGAACATCCTAGTCGTGTCGTTGTAACCCTCAACGGCGCGGTAAGTCTCCGGATCGAGTGCCGGGCTGACTCTTGTGTCGATGTCGTCGAACATTGTGCGCTCCCAAAGCTTGATACGGCTTGTAATGGGCTATTGTGCGCTGATCGCCGCTAAGTCTGTCCAGTGATTTTTGTTGCTAAACAGTTGCTTGCATCTGTTCTCGTCGCAGCGACAGTAATACTGGACATTTGAGGGTCGAGTAACTTCGGTCGCTGTCGCGGGCGGTGTCGCTGACTTTGCACCACGCGGTGCAGTGGAAGGTATTTTCGCGGCACGATACCCACCTGTTGTAGGGCGGCTCCGTCCTTCAGATAGCCGGGCAGCTTGCCTGCGGGAAGCAGGACAAACTCGCGGCACAGCTCCAACACCTTTTGTTCGCGCCCGCCATCTGATCCCTCGCCAACGTCGCCCTGACGGATGCGCTTATCAAACGCGGCAACGCCGTGTCGGACGAGCGTGATCGCCCAGTTCGCCTGCTCTTGGGTAACGACTGGATTGAGATAGTTGTCGCCTACCGCCAGCAGTGCGGCGACACGCAGCGCTTTGAGCTCGGCCCGGTTCCATAGCTGTCGGACATTTTCGTCTTCCTGCCCGACAATGGCGGCATCGCATTCGTCGTTGAAGCGTTCGAACAACGAGCTCGCGGCTGCGCTGAACGCAACCTCCTGAAACCTATCAGCTGTAATTGTTTGATGAGCATGGATGATGATGCGAGCCAAGTAGTCCACCAGCGGTTGTGGCGGGCGTTGGAGAGGCGAGGCGTTTCTGGGAGGCCGGTCCCCGCTGTATTCGATGACGCAGAACCGTGACATGAACCCGTCACTCATCATTGTATCGGTAATGGATTCATAGAAGTGTGTTGGCGTGGTCTCGCCGATCAGGCTGAACGCGACACCTTTCATTGACGCGACGTTTTGCTCCTGATTGCTGTAAGTGATTCCACCCGCGACATCGTCAGGACCGGACTTTGTGTAGAGCGTGGTCAACTGTTTCTGCAGCGAGCGCATACTGGGGTCGTTATTCTTCGCCATCGCCAGAAACTTGAGCCCAATCTCACCCGCGACGTTCACGAACGATGGGTTGGATAGGCAGGTTTTTGTAAGCGCAGGGCCCGAGACAAAATCGCTATAATCTACGAAGTTTCCGGCGAACTGGCACTGCGACGTAGCTGCGGCGATGATCTTCGCGATGCCGCTATGCATCGCCTCCTTACCGATAGACGAACGAGCCACCAGCACCACGTAGAGGTTCAAGCCGGTGTAGGGCGCCGGGGTATGCCAAGACCGCCCCGCAATGCCCGCCATAAGTCCAAGCGCGCCAACAATGGCGACCTCTTGCACAGGTCGGGGAGCCTGCTGGTAGATGAACTGTGCGAGCGCGCCGACGAACCCGGGCGGCCAAGGTAAAGCGCCGTGCATTGTGGAGGGATGAGCTTCTGGCGCAGCTGACAAACGAAAGTCCCGCATCACGTCTGCCTGTCTGGCATCTTGCTCCCGCTGGCACTGTGCGGCGATCACCTCGGGAGGCACGCCAATCACATCGCTGAGATCAGCCATGCCACACCTCCATATTTAGGGGAGGGGGGCAAGCCGGATTGTGGACCCATCGGGTCATCGTATAAATATGCATTGCTTGATGTGCTCCTTGGCGGCGGGATCGGCTTGCTGGGCTGGTTCCGCCGCTATTTTGTGAGTGTGGCTTACGATTCGCGTGCCAGTCGCGCCGGTCGGCTGGTAAAGCGCTCGATTCCAAGGGCTTCGTCAGACCGAGCCGCAGGTTTGCAGTTTGACGGTCGAGTTTGCAGCCGGGCTATAGGCGCTGGTGCTGGCGAACGACTGCTCGCGCAAATAGCGCGTCACCTCTGTCGGTTCGTATCGCACGGGGCACTGTTTGGCGGTCCCGAGTTTGACGAAATCGGGGCCTTTTCCCTTACCTCTCCAGATCTCGAGAGTATTGGGTTTGATACCGAGCAGCGCCGCAGTCTCGGCGCTCGTGAGCAAGGTCATATCGCAATTCCATAGCGAAGCGTTGCCACCAGTTTCCTGATGTCTGCCGCACCACCATGGGCTGCTACTTGTCGCTTGGACCTGCCCGCACTGGACCGTAGTCGGTCCCCAACGCCCTCCCAGAGGCTACATTGGAACGTGTAGGAACGGCCAAAGCAGGCCAGGCCGCAACTTTACGTAGCTAGCAGTAGCTCACGCAAGCGGTAATTATCACAATTCCCACGCCGCTGCGTGAGAGGGTCGGTGACACTCATCAGCGCATTCGCGCTGCGGGGCGGCGTGGTGCTCGAAAGCCACCGCGCCGCGCCTGTTATCGCGCTGGGCGCAAATCAGCTTGTGCGGGCGGCTACGCGGCCGCGTGCAGCCCCACTACGTTCGCGCCAGTCGCCTGCGCCGCAGCGATGTTCGCAGCATTCTCGATCCAATCCCCAATCGCCTGCACGACAGGATAGTATTCCCGCAGGTCAGAGGTTTGGAGGTAGTGGCGCATCGTGATGGATTGCGGAACGTGATTAGTGAGCAGTTCCAATTTTGCCACGTCTAACCCGCAGGCATTTGCACCGAGCGTCACGAAAGATCGCCTGAGGTCGTGCGCAGAGAGGCGGTTCATCCCGATCAGCAGGCTCAGGCGAGTCAGCGGGGCACGGGCATCCATGAGGCGACCCGCCTTGCTGCGCGATGTAAACACGTAGGGATTGCCGTCCACGGGCGTACGTCCCCGGAGCACGGCGACCGCTTGCGTGCTGAGCGGCAGCGACACCGGGTGCTTGTTCTTGGGGTCCGGGAGGTAAAACCAGCACTCGCAAGGATCGTCATTCAGATGCACACGATCCCAAGTGAGCGTCGCGCCTTCGTTGCGGCGCGCTCCAGTGAGCAGGAGGAATTTGACCAGATCAACGCCACACGCCGCGTCCGCGTTGATCGCTGTTCCGCGCGCAGCGGTCAGCAGATTCCAGAATTTGCCGATCGAGCGACGGTCAATATGGCGGGTGCGGGGCGGGGAAGGGCGTAAATCCTTCTTGAGAATGCCGACCGGGTTGCGCTCAATTATCGGGGCGCCGTCTAGCCGCTGATATTCCGACATTGCGAAGTTGATGAGCGTGCGCAGCGTGACCATCGCGATCGCCGCTTGGACGGGGGCTGGTCCCTTTCCTCGCAGACCCTCTTTAGCCAGCTTGTCGTAACGCTGGCGGCACTCGGCGGGCGTGATCGATGCAATTGGCCGATGGCACCAAGCGGCGAAGACCTTCTCCACGTGCCGCCGCATCTCTGCCTTTGTGCTATCCTTCAACTGGCCGGGACGGTTGAGATACTGATCGCACACAGTTTGCAGCGAGACCTTGGCAGCTTCGTCCTGTCGCTTGGTATCGCGCGGGTCGATACCCATCCGCATTGAGCGCAGGTGCTCGCGCGCAACGTCACGCGCTTGATCGACCGTAAAAACTCCGAACGGACCCACGGTGACTCGGGCAGCTGGCGAGGAAGTGCCCTCAACGCGGCCCTGAACGATGAAGGTCAGCTTGCCCGTCGGCGTAACTCGGACTCCAAAGCCTTTCGTATCTGTATCCCAGTGAAACTCGTCCTTGGTCCCCGGCATGATCCTTTCGACGTATCCCTTCGTCAATTTCACGGGCGGGTGGCGGCGTGTTGGGTCTGGCATCGCATGGCTCCTCGTAAGCACGACGTAAGCAGCCAAGGTAAAGCTGCGCCAAAGTGTGTAGGGCTTATGAATCGAGCCAAGCAACTGAAATATCGAGACAATAAAGCTATATCAAGCTGCGCAAAACTACGCAAAGTCCCCATGCCCTACACTACGAATCTGAGGGTCGGACGTTCGAATCGTTCCGGGCGCGCCAATGAAAGCCCCGCTAGCCCAACCGGCTGGCGGGGCTTTTGTTTTTTGGTGCCGCGACGAGCCGCGCGTGCCCAATTTGGGCGAAAATGTGGCAGGAAGTGCATTTTATCCTATTAAACGAGTATGGATTGCGCCATAGCGGCCCGCGGAACACAGGACCGGTTCGCGAAGCATGGTGCAGAGCGGGGGTAAGCGGCCTGGAAACCACGGAGTGAAGACTATGAAGAAGCTCGTTATTCTCTCGCTGATCGCGCCCGCCGTCCTCGGCCTCGCCGCTTGCGGCGGCGCGAAGGACCAGGGCAATGTCGTGACCAACGATGTCGTCAGCAACGCCGACGATTTCAACCTGAGCGACGATGCGAACACCGTCGACGCCAACGCGACCGTTCCGGTCGAGAACGTCGCCAACGCGAACTGATCCGTCGGCGCTCAAGCGCCGATGATCCGGGGCCGCGTCACCTGTAAGGGGTGGCGCGGCCTTTTCGTTTTCTGGTAGCGCGTTGGCGATGCAGGACGACGACAAAAAGTTGGCGGCCGAAACCGCGATTGCGGAAATCCGCGACGGGATGCGCGTCGGGTTGGGCAGCGGATCGACGGTCGCGTTCGCGATCGCGGCGATCGGGCGCCAGTTGGCGAGCTGGCCCAAGGCGACGTTCTTTTCGACATCGCAATCGACGACGCGAGCAGCGCGAGAGGCCGGCATATCGATCGCGCGTTTCGCCGATCAGGTCGAGATCGATCTGGCGATCGACGGAGTCGACGAAATCGATCCCCAGTTTTGCGCGATCAAGGGTGGCGGCGGAGCGCTGCTCCGCGAAAAAGTCGTTGCCAGCGCCGCCGAGCGAATGGTCGCCATTGCCGACGGCTCGAAACAAGTCGGGGTCCTAGGCGCGCCGGTGCCCGTCGAAGTGCTGCCCTTTGCGCAGATGTTTGTTGCGGGACGCGTTGCGGCGCTTGACGGCGAACCAATGCTGCGAGCGGCTGGCGATAAGGAATATCGCACCAATCAGGGCAATCTGATCCTCGATTGCCATTTTGGCGCGATCTTCGATTCGGAAAAACTTGCCTTCGAACTCCAGGCAATCCCCGGCGTGCTCGGACACGGCCTGTTCCTTACCGAAGTCGCCGCCGCCTATATCGCCGACAAGGGTGTCGTTACGAAAATGGAACGTAACGCCGCGTGACGGGTGGCATGGTCGCGACGCGCACCATATAGGGCAGGGAAGGGCGCAACCGCCGCCGCGTCTGCGCGTTCCACCACCCGAGCCGGGAGCCGAAGCCAGCATGTCCGATACCCAGACCGCCGACGTGGATCAGTTACAGGAAGACGGCAGCATCGATCGCCTGACGATCGACACGATCCGCACGCTGTCGATGGACGCGGTGCAAAAGGCGAATTCGGGGCATCCGGGAACGCCGATGGCATTGGCACCGGTTGGTTATACGCTTTGGTCGCAATTCCTGCGCTACGATCCGTCGAAGCCCGATTGGCCCAACCGCGACCGTTTCGTGCTGTCGGTCGGGCATGCGTCGATGCTCCTATACTCGCTGCTCCATCTGGCTGGCGTTGAGGAGATCGACCGCGACGGCAAGAAGACCGGCAAGGAAGCGGTAAGTCTCAAGGACATAGAGGATTTCCGGCAGCTCGGGTCGAAGACCCCAGGCCATCCGGAATACCGCCACACCACCGGCGTCGAGACAACGACGGGGCCGCTCGGGCAGGGTTGCGGCAATTCGGTCGGCATGGCGATTGCCGAACGCTGGCTGGCGGCGCGCTATAACAAGCCCGGCTTCGACCTGTTCGACCATGACGTCTACGCGCTGTGCGGCGACGGCGACATGATGGAGGGCGTGTCGGCCGAGGCCGCGTCGATCGCCGGACACCTCAAGCTGTCGAACCTCTGCTGGATCTACGACAGCAACCACATCTCGATCGAGGGCTCGACGAGCCTCGCGTTCGACGAGGATGTCGGGAAGCGGTTCGAGGCGTATGGCTGGAACGTCATCCACGTGAACGACGCCAACGATTGCGATGCGATGGCGCAGGCGCTGGCGGCGTTCCGCAAGACCGACGACCGCCCGACCTTCATCGTCGTCCATTCGATCATCGGCTGGGGCAGTCCGCGCGCGGGCAGCGAAAAGGCGCATGGCGAGGCACTTGGCGAAGAAAACGTCAAGCTGACCAAGCAGGCCTATGGCTGGCCCGACGACAAGAATTTTTATGTACCCGACGGCGTGGTCGAGCATTTCAACGGCTGTGTCGCCGACCGCGGCGGTCCGTTGCGTGAGGCATGGGAGAAGACGCTGGCGAGCTATCGGACCGCGCAGCCCGATCTCGCCAAGGAACTGGATTTGATCCTGGCGGACAAGCTGCCCGACGGGTGGGACGCGGATGTTCCGGTGTTCGACGCGGATGAAAAGGGTCTCGCCAGCCGCGATGCGGGCGGCAAGGTGCTCAATGCGATCGTCAAGAACGTGCCGTGGCTGATCGGCGGGTCGGCCGACTTGGCGCCCTCGACCAAGACCGACATCAAGAATGCCGAATCGTTCGAACCCGGCAATTACGCCGGCGTCAACTTCCATTTCGGCGTGCGCGAACACAGCATGGGCGCGGTGGTCAACGGTATGGCGCTGTCGCACCTCCGGGCATATGGCAGCACATTCCTGGTGTTCCTCGATTACATGCGCGCGCCGGTCCGGCTGTCGTCGATCATGGAACTGGGCGCGGTGTGGGTTTACACGCACGACTCGATCGGGGTCGGCGAGGACGGCCCGACGCATCAGCCGATCGAGCATCTCGCAACGCTGCGCGCGATCCCCGGGCTCGACACGATCCGCCCCGGCGACGCCAACGAAGTCGCCGCAGCGTGGAAGGCGATTGTGGCCGATGGCGGGCATCCGACCGCGCTGATCCTGTCGCGTCAGGCGCTGCCGACGCTGGATCGCAAGAAATATGCGAGCGCCGACGGTGTCGCGAAGGGCGGATACATCCTCGCCGACAGCGACCATCCGCAGGTCATCCTGATCGCGACCGGCTCTGAAGTTTCGCTCGCGGTCGGCGCGTATGAGAAGCTCAAGGCCGACGGCATTGCCGCGCGCGTTGTCTCGATGCCCAGCTGGTTCCGCTACGAGAAGCAGTCCGACGCGTACAAGGAATCGGTACTACCGAAGAAGGTCGGCGCCCGGCTCGCGATCGAAATGGCGGGCGAGATCGGCTGGGACCGCTATATCGGGCTGTCGGGTAAGACGATCACGATGAACACGTTCGGTGCATCGGCGCCGCTCGCCAAGCTGGCCGATAAATTCGGGTTCACCGTCGACAACGTCGTGAAGACCGCCAAATCGATGCTGGAGAAGAAGTGATGGGCCGCCTCAACGACCTCGAAGCGCTAGGCCAGGCCGTCTGGCTCGATTTCATCGACCGAAAGCTGCTCGCCGAGGGCGGGCTGAAAAAGCTCGTCGACGAGGACGGCATCACCGGCGTCACCAGCAACCCGTCGATTTTCGAAAAGGCGATGGGGCACGGCGACGCCTATGACGCCGAACTCGCCGAGTTCGACAAGACCAATCCCGACGCTTCGACCATGGCGCGGTACGAACATCTCGCGATTCAGGACATCCAAGCCGCGGCGGACATACTGCGCCCGATCTATGATCGGCTGGATGCGAAGGACGGCTATGTCAGCCTGGAAGTGTCGCCGTATCTCGCCAACGATACCGACGCGACAATCGCCGAGGCGGCGCGATTGTGGGCGGCGGTCGACCGGCCCAATCTGATGATCAAGATCCCCGGCACGGCCGCCGGGGTTCCGGCGATCGCCGCGACGATCGCGACGGGGATTAATGTCAACGTCAAGCTATTGTTCTCGATCAAGGCGTATCAGGCGGTGGCCTATGCGTACGTCGAGGGGCTGGAGATGCGCGTCGCGAAGGGCGAGCCGCTCGACCGGATCGCCAGCGTCGCGAGCTTCTTCGTCAGCCGGATCGACGGCAAGATCGACGACGCCATCGACGCTGGCACGGGCGGCGACGACGCCAAGGCGCTGAAGGGCAAGGTCGCGATCGCCAATGCCAAGGCTGCCTATGCCTGGTACGCTCAGGGGGTCGCGACCGATCGCTGGAAGGCGCTCGCCGACAAGGGCGCGATGGTGCAGCGGCTGCTCTGGGCGTCCACCGGCACCAAGAATCCCGATTATTCGGACGTGCTTTATCTGGATTCGCTGATCGGTCCCGACACGGTAAACACCGTGCCGCCCAAGACGATGGATGCGTTCCGCGATCATGGCACCGCGGCCGAGACGCTGACGCAGGATGTCGATGGCGCGAAGCATGTACTGGCGGAGGCCGAACGGCTCGGTCTCGACTTGGCGGGCGTGACCGATACGTTGGTGTCGGAGGGCGTCGCGTCGTTTTCCAAGGCGTTCGACGATCTGCTCGGCGCGATCGCCGCCAAGCATCCCGCCACCGCCTGAACTATTCGGAGATTGCCATGAAGATCGGGATCATCGGCCTTGGCCGGATGGGCGGCAATATCGCACGGCGGCTGATGCGCGCGGGGCATCAAACGGTGGTGTACGACCGCGCGCCCGAAACGGTGAAGGAATTGGTTGGCGACGGCGCGATCGGGGCCGGGTCGCTCGACGAGATGAAGGCCAAACTCGACGGGCAGGCAATTTTCTGGGTGATGCTGCCGGCGGGCGACCCGACCGACCAGACGATCGAGACGCTGTCGGGGATGTGTGCCAAGGGCGATATCATCATCGATGGCGGTAACACCTTCTACAAGGACGACATAAAGCGCGCCAAGCACCTGTCCAGAAAGCACATTCATTATGTCGACGTCGGCACGTCGGGCGGCGTTTGGGGGCTCGAGCGCGGCTATTGCATGATGGTCGGTGGGGACGCCGACGTGGTGAAAACGCTCGATCCGATCCTCGAAGCGCTGGCACCGGGCGTTGGCACCATCCCGCGCACCCCGAACAGGATGGCGCAGGAGGGCGAGGATCCGCGCGCCGAGAAGGGCTATATCCACGCCGGGCCAGCCGGGGCGGGCCACTTCGTCAAGATGGTGCACAACGGTATCGAATACGGACTGATGCAGGCGTACGCGGAGGGCTTCGACATCCTGTCCTCCAAAAGCTCCGACAGATTGCCCGAGGACGAACGCTTCGACCTCAACCTGACCGACATCGCTGAAGTGTGGCGGCGCGGCAGCGTGATTTCGTCCTGGTTGCTCGATCTGTGCGCGTCGGCGCTCGCGCATGACATGACGCTCGAGCAATTCTCCGGGCGAGTCGCCGATTCGGGCGAAGGGCATTGGACGATCGAGGCGGCGATGGAGGAAGCGGTGCCCGCGCACGTGCTGACCGCCGCACTGTTCGCGCGCTATCGCAGCCGGGTTGAGCACACGTACGGCGACAAATTGCTGTCGGCGATGCGCTTCGGCTTCGGCGGGCATGTGGAAATGCCGCAGTGATCCGATTGGTCGTGTCGGACGTCGACGGCACGCTGGTTCGCAGGGACAAGTCGCTCAGCCCGCAGACGATCGCGGCGGTGCATCGGCTGCGCGCGGCGGAGATCCCGTTCACGCTGATATCGGCGCGACCGGTATCAGGCGTGATGCCGCTGGTCGCACCGCTCGGCATCGACATTCCGCTCGCCGCGTTCAACGGCGGCATCCTGTTTCGTCCCGATGGCAGCGAGATCGTCGCGCATCCGATCGACCGCGCGGTGGTCGAAGGCGTGTTCGCGCTGGCCGAGGAACTGGCGGTCGATCGCTGGGTGTTCGCCAGCGGGCAATGGTATGCGAGCGCCGATCAGGGCGTGCATGTCGAGCATGAGCGCGTCGCGTCGAACCAGGCGCCGATCGTGCGCACCAACTTCGCCGATCTCTACGACGCTGCCGACAAGGTGACCTTCGTCAGCGACGAGCGCGCGTTGCTTAAGGCGCTGGCCGACCGGGCCGTTGCGGCATTCGGTGACCGCGCGACGATCGGGCAGAGCCAGACCTATTACCTCGACGTCACCGACACCGCCGCCAACAAGGGCGATGGCGTCGCGGCGCTGGCGCAAATGCTCGGTATCGACCTGGCCGATGTCGTCGTGCTCGGCGACATGGACAACGATGTCGCGATGTTCGACCGCGCGGGGCTGTCGGTGGCGATGGGGCAGGCGCCTGACGCGGTGAAGGCCAAGGCCGACTGGGTGTCGAGCACCAATCAGGAGGACGGCGTCGCACATGCGATCGACGCGTTCATTTTGCCGAAGGTACAATCATGAAGAAGCTGATCGCTTTCGACCTCGACGGCACGCTTGCGCTGTCGAAACAGCCGCTAGACGACCGCATGGCGAATGCGATCGCCGACCTGCTCGACGTCGCCAAGGTCGATATCATCTCGGGCGGCGACTGGCCGCAATTCGAAAAGCAAGTGATCGGGCGGATGATCGACCGCGCCAACCTGGGTAATCTGTTTATCCAGCCGACCACCGGTACCAAGCTGTACCGCTTCATCGACGGCGCGTGGAAGGCGATCTACGCCGAATTGTTCAGCGAGGACGAGCGCAAGCACATCATCGCCGCGTTCGACCAGGCGATGGCGGAAGAGGGCCTCGACCAAGGCAAGACGTGGGGCGACCGAGTCGAGGACCGCGGCAGTCAGGTGACCTTTTCCGCGCTCGGACAACAGGCGCCGCTCGAGGCCAAGGACAGTTGGGACCCCGACCACGTCAAGCGCAAGAAATTGCAGGCGCGGCTGCGCGGGATGCTGCCCGATCTGTCGATCAACATCGGCGGATCGACCTCGATCGACATCACGCGCAAGGGCGTCGACAAGGCGTATGGGTTGAAGAAACTGCTGCCCGAAGCAGGGGTGACGGCGGAGGAAGTGCTGTTCCTCGGCGACGCGATCTTCCCGGGTGGGAACGATTATCCCGCGAAGGAAATGGGACTCGACACGATCAAGGTCGAGTCGATCGAGGACACGAGGCGGGTGATCGAGACGATCGTACTGGTTCTAAAAGGCTGACCGCAGCCCAAATACTCCATCACCCTGAACTTGTTTCAGGGTCCATGTCTCCGCCAGCGCCGTCATTCCTTGC
>NZ_JAQGKZ010000061.1 GCF_028289855.1 Sphingomonas bacterium
TCAAGGAATACGTCCGCGACGGCGAAAGCTTCGGCGCGAGTATCCCCGATTACGTCACCCCCGAATTCGTCCGCGACGAGGTCGCCCGCGGCCGCGCGATCATCCCCAACAACATCAACCACCCCGAATCCGAACCGATGGCGATCGGCCGCAACTTCCTGGTCAAGATCAACGCCAATATCGGCAATTCCGCGGTCGCATCCGACGTCGCCGCCGAAGTCGACAAGATGGTCTGGTCGATCCGCTGGGGCGCCGACACCGTCATGGACCTGTCGACCGGGCGCAACATCCACGACACCCGCGAATGGATCATCCGCAACTCCCCCGTCCCGATCGGCACCGTCCCGATCTATCAGGCGCTGGAGAAGGTCGGCGGCGTCGCCGAGGACCTGACCTGGGAAATCTTCCGCGACACGCTGATCGAACAGGCCGAACAGGGCGTCGACTACTTCACGATCCACGCCGGCGTCCGGCTGCCCTACGTGCCGCTTACCGCCAAGCGAGTCACCGGCATCGTCAGCCGCGGCGGCAGCATCATGGCGAAATGGTGCCTCAGCCACCACAAGGAGAGTTTCCTGTACGAACGCTTCGACGAGATCACCGAGATCATGAAGGCATACGACATCGCCTATTCGCTCGGCGATGGGCTACGCCCCGGCTGCATCGCCGACGCCAACGACGAAGCGCAGTTCGCCGAGCTCTACACGCTGGGCGAGCTCACCCACCGCGCCTGGGCGCAGGACGTCCAGGTGATGATCGAGGGCCCCGGCCACGTGCCGATGCACAAGATCAAGGAGAATATGGACAAGCAGCTCGAGGTTTGCGGCGAGGCGCCGTTCTACACGCTCGGCCCGCTCACCACCGATATCGCGCCCGGCTACGACCATATCACCAGCGGCATCGGCGCCGCGATGATCGGCTGGTACGGCACCGCGATGCTTTGCTACGTGACGCCCAAGGAGCATCTCGGCCTGCCCGACCGCGACGACGTCAAGGTCGGCGTGGTGACCTACAAGCTCGCCGCGCACGCCGCCGATCTGGCGAAGGGTCACCCCGCGGCCAAGATGCGCGACGACGCGCTGTCGCGCGCGCGCTTCGAATTCCGCTGGCGCGACCAGTTCAACCTCAGCCTCGATCCCGATACGGCGGAGGACTATCACGACCAGACGCTCCCCGCGGAAGGCGCCAAGACCGCGCATTTCTGTTCGATGTGCGGGCCCAAATTCTGCTCGATGAAGATCACGCAGGAGGTGCGCGACTTCGCCAGCAAGCAGAACCAGGGCGTCGAAGGCTTCATCGCCAGCGGCCCGACCGGCGCGGAGACCGCGGCCGCGAGCAAGGCCGCCGCGATCAAGGGGATGGAGGAGATGAGCAAGCTCTACAACGAGAGCGGCCGCGAGCTGTACATGGGCGCGGGTGGACGGGAGCACGATTAGCGTAGCTTGGATACTTATCGCGGCGAAAGCCGGGGATGACCGAGATGCGAGAAATCCTTAAGGTATCCGGCGGCGAGATATATTTGCCGGCGAAGGAGGGGCAATGAGCACGCCACCAAAGATTCCCGTAAGGGGACGCCCGGGCTTTAGCGAGTGGGTGGAACGGCACCTGTCGCCCAACTGGCCCATCCTTCCTCTCACCCATATTACTCGCGGGCTTAAAGCCACAGACATTCTCCGAAACGGCAAGATAGAGCCTCAATATTGCGATACTTTAAAGGGCACCTTCGCCTTTTTTTTCTACGGTCGGCCAGCGTATCGCTGCAATGGGGACAAAGTTGTAAAGCTAGAGGCTTCCTGCCCGCAATGTTTCATTTTTAAGAGTGATCTACTAGATCGCGCTAATCAAGCATACGGATTTGACACGGGTGCGTTTGGGGCTCGCATGTATAGTCACGTATTGGACGACGACTTTGATGTCGAAGACTTCAAAATTGGAACAGACAGGTTTTCTCCGAACAAGCTGATATCGGCTACTTTCGAGTCACAAGATGCGTACTTATCAGGCGATCCTCGTCGCGTGCGTGACCCCGCCAGTGCAGCGGAGCCGCATGAAATGGAAGCACGGTCGTACCTAGAGCTACTGACATCCCCCGGGCGTAATGAACCGGATGATCGAATTTGCTCAATCGAAATCGTCTTTGCGGACCCAGTCAAGATCGATAGCGATCTTTTGGCCATCGTAGTGCCGCACACATTGTGGAACGAGGACTATAAAAGTCCTGCCCTAGTGGCTGTAAGGGATCGGGCCGTGGAAATTATACCTTTCGAGTTTATACCGAACAGGCATCCTGAACATTATCAAACTCTCGTGGAACTCGCCGTCAGAGAATTTTACCGGCAATCAAAGATATTGCCGTGACCAATATAAGACATATGGATGCCGTGGGATACACTCCCTACGGTCCTCGAGACGGCTTTGCGCAATTAGTCTTTCTTAGCGCGGAAAAATACTATATTCAGATACCCGATGCCACTGAGTTAATTATCGATAGATTTGTGCAGTTAGACACAAGCGATCACGATGTAATAGAGGTTGATGAGTCTTATTCCGCACGTGTTGGGGACTCTCTCCATTTTTGCTTTGTCTGGAATGGTGACGTAACTGTGGGGTCGTTAGCGAGCATAAGCCCTACGTTAGCACGAGCCTATCGCGAATTAGACGATCAGGCAGTTTCTCTTCAAATTGCTGAATTGATAGGAACTAGTGGCGAAGTTGAGAAAGAACGCGACAGAATTAAGGGCTTCTATGGTCGGGATCTAGGAGTCCAAGCGCAACAATCATTCGTTCGGGCATCGGTGTTTCCGGATATTGTTTGGCGGTCTTTGATTCAGGCGGTTCAGAGCCCTTCCTTGGCGAAAGTTGCAGCAGCACACCGCAACTGGATTCTCCATTCCTCTAGTCCTGACATACAAGACATATTTCCGCCTCGACTAGCGCAGTGGCTAGAAGCCGAGTTGGGGGTTAACTCTAAACTAGTTGCGGAATCTGTTAGGCGTGCAGTTGGTTCGCCCCAGTCAAGGATCATGCAATTTGATCCGAGTGATGTTGTAAAATCGCTTCGCGCCGTGTCGGCTCATGGCCGACAGGAACTTCGCTTCCTAGAGCTGCTAAGAATTGTAATTGAGCAGCCCCTATTAGGCGAGCGAATGCTCGAACAATTCAGCGATATTGGTCGGTTTGCAAACAATGCTGCAACACTGCTCAAGGCGAATAAAGGTCGCATTTTTCCGGAGGTTGATGAAGCGTTTTTGCATTGGTATGCAAACCAGCTGATATCAATGGCGTATCCACAGCGGAGGGGTGTTGTAATTCAGGACATGGCAGAAGTACTTGGACATCTTGCACCGGTTGCTAGCGCTATTGAGCAGCGTATGAACCGCTCCACCGCAATGGTCGTACGTGAACGTAGTAAAGCGATATCCGCAGCGCTTTACGGTGATGAAGTTAAGCAGTTGGATTTGAAATTTTGAACTCTTGTCCCACCTAGCCCACATCGCCCTGATCGTCCGCGACTATGACGAAGCGCTCGCCTTCTACGTCGGCAAGCTCGGCTTCACGCTGGTCGAAGACAGCTACCAGCCCGAGCAGGACAAGCGCTGGGTGACGATCCGCCCGCCCGGCGCGCCCGCAAACGCCACCACCATCCTCCTCGCCTGCGCCTCGACCGACCACCAGGCGCGCTACATCGGCGACCAGGCCGGCGGGCGCGTGTTCCTGTTCCTCGCCACCGACGATTTCGCGCGCGACCACGCCGCCTTCACCGCCGCCGGGGTCGACTGGGTCCGCCCGCCCGCGACGCACGACTACGGCACCGTCGCGGTGTTCGCCGATCTCTACGGCAATCTGTGGGACCTCGTGCAGTTCGCGCCGGGCCACGGCCTGACGCCTCATTCCTGAAACCGGCAGCTTCGCATTGCCCGCATCTGTACCGCTACGCGCCCCGCCGCTAATCCGGGCTCACCTCACCAAGGAGCATCTCATGACCGACTTGCCCGTCGCCGCTCTTCGCGCCGCCTATCGCACGTGGGACGAGAGCAAGGGCGCAGACCCGAGCGAATTTCTCGCCTTGATGGACGAAGATCTGACGATGCATTCGATCCTGATGGGGCCGACCGACCATGACGATCCGGCGCGCGGGCTGGCGGCGGCGGATCATTTCTTCGGGGCGATCGCCGCCGACTGGATCATGCTGGCGTTCGACACCGAACAAATGGTGGCGCAGGACGATACCATCGTGTGGATCGGCCGCTGCCGCTGGCAGCATCGCCGCAATGACAACATCGTCGATACGCCAAAAGTCGACGTCTGGCATTTTCGAGAAGGCCGGGCGGTGCGCTACGCTGAAATGTTCGATACTTTGGCCTTTGCGCGCGCCGTCGGCATGGAGTGAACAGCAGCGGGCCCCGCAAAAACCTTCCAATGTAGGATTTGGTCTGATCCAAGCTGTCGGATGACCGAATCATCCGATCCCCGAACGGCGCCGGGCGACGCGCCGACCTCCGACACCGTCACCGATGCGGACGACACCGCCTCGCTCGAACACAGCGCGCACATCCGCGAGCTCACCCCGTTCGGCCCGGTGCCGGTGCGCTATCGCCACGACGGCTGGGTGCCCGACCGCCAGCGCGCGTTTATCGAGGCGCTGGCCGAATGCGGCTGTGTCGACGAAGCGGCGCGAGCCGTGGGGATGAACCGCTCCTCGGCCTATGCGCTCAGGGCGGGCGCCGACGCGCAAGCCTTTCGCCTCGCCTGGGACGCGGCGATGGACATGGCGGTCGCGCGGCTGTCCGACGCGGCGTTGTCGCGCGCGATCCACGGCGTCGCGGTGCCGATTTTTCACGGCGCCGATCAGGTCGGCGAGCGGCGCCATTTCGACGAGCGGCTGACGATGTTCCTGCTGCGCACGCGCGACCCGGCGCGGTACGGCAAATGGCGTGACCGGTTCGAGACGAGCGAACGGCAGGAAGCCCGCCCGGGGATTCTGTCCTATCGGATCGGCCGGATGCTGCGCGCCGCGTGGCGCGCGTTCGACGCGGCATGGGCCGGCCAGCCGCCACCGCCGCCGCAATCCGAGCACGTCGCGGATACCCTTTGCGGATCGCCCGAATAACGGGCCAAACAGGGTGTCGACTTTGTCTACTTCCGGCGCGATCTGTTATCGGGCCAAAATGCGCCCTCGCAACCCGCTCTACATCATGGCCAAGCCGCCCCCCGACGTGCAGGCGCAAATCGCCGCCTTGCCGCGCAACGATCCCGGGCGCGGCCCGGAGCTGTTCCACGTCACGCTGATGAAGCTGTTCGATCTCTACCGCGCGCCGCCCGATTGGCTGCCGCAAGTGATCGCCGCGCTCGACAGCTTCGCGGGTGCGGCATTCCCGCTCGTCTTCGACCGGATCGAGAACCGCAAGGCGGTGACGCTGCGCACCCGCGATCCGCTTCCCGAAGCACGCGCCTTCCAGGCGGCGCTGGTCCGCCATCTGCTCGACCGTCGCGCGCCGATGATGCTCGGCACGACGCCCGAACCGCACCTCACGATCAACTATCACGGCGACCGCCTGCGGGCTGAAAGGATGCCGCCGATCGGCTGGACGGTGCGCGACGTGCGGCTGGTCGAAAGCGTCGTCGGCAAAACGACGCACGTCGAGCATGGCCGCTGGCCGTTGCGCGCGAAGGAGTGACTCGATGACCTATGCCAGCGACGCCGTCCCGCCTTTCTATCACGGCACGCGCGCCGATTTGTCGCCGGGCGACTTGCTCACGCCGGGCTTCGCCTCCAATTATTACGACCGCACGCCGCTGTCGTGGATCTATTTCAGCGGCACGCTGGAGGCCGCGGCCTGGGGCGCCGAGCTGGCGGCGGGCGAGGGGGCCGAGCGCATCTATATCGTCGAGCCGACCGGCGACTTCGTCGACGACCCCAATTTGACCGACAAGAAATTCCCCGGCAACCCGACCCAATCCTACCGCTCGCGCGATCCGTTGCGCGTCGTCGGAGAGGTCGCCGAATGGAACGGCCACGCGCCCGAGCAAATCCAGGCAATGAAGGACGGCATCGCCCGCATCCGCGCCGAAGGCGGCGAGATCATCGATTGAGGTTCGTGCAGTGGATTAGCACTGCTAATCCGCGCCTCGGCGCGAACCCGGCCGGCGGCGCATCGCGCCGACCGACGGCCCGGCTTAGCCGGGCCGCCCCACCGTCACCTTACCTCGACGCCCTTCCAGAACGCCACGCGCCCGGCGATCTGCTTCGCGGCGTCCTTGGGCGCGGGATAATACCACGCCGCGTCCTTGTTCTCCGCGCCGCCCGCGACCAGCGTGTAGTAACGCGCGGTTCCCTTCCACGGGCACACGCTGGTCGTCGCGCTATCCTTGAGCAGGTCGGGCGCGATCGCGGCGAGCGGGAAGTACGCATTGCCCTCGACCGTGACGATATCGTCGCTGCGGGCGATCAGCGTGTCGTTCCACCAGGCTTCGGCCATGTCGCGGCTCACCCCTTGATGTTCACCATCGCGACCGGGTTGCCCTTGGTCGTCGGGTTCGACGCATTGGCCTTGGGCGCTTTTTCCGCCTTGGGCTTGCGGACTTCCTTGTTCGATTTCTTCTGGCTCTTGGCCATGGCGGTTTCCTTGGGGGGCGACAGGCCCGCGCCGCAGTCTAAACGCTCCCTCTTGCCTAGGCTACCGAAACGATGCAGCCTCCCGCGTCAAAGGGGAGGATCGGCCATGATCGGTAAATACACGCTGCTGCAAGTTGCCC
>NZ_JAQGKZ010000048.1 GCF_028289855.1 Sphingomonas bacterium
CGCATAGGCATCCAGCCGCCCCTGCCGCGTCTCGGCATAGCCGATATGCTCGGTCAGCGATACGACGCCCCACGGCGCGCTGTGCCAGTCGAGCACGCGCGGGATGGCGGGTTTGGTATCGACCAGCACCAATTCGGTCGATCCGCCGCCGATATCGAAGATCAACGCCGGATCCTCACCCGGTTCGATCAGCGCATGGCAGCCGAGCACCGCCAGCCGCGCTTCCTCCTCGGCGGAGATGATGTCGAGCCGGATCCCGGTCTCGCGCCACGCGCGGTCGATGAAATCGGCGCCGTTGGCGGCCTGACGGCAGGCCTCGGTCGCGACCGAGCGCGACACGAGCACGTTGCGACGGCGAAGCTTGTCCGAACAGACCCGAAGCGCGGCGATGGTGCGGTCGATCGCCGCGTCGGACAGCCGCCCGCTCGACGCCAGCCCCTCGCCCAGCCGGACGATCCGCGAGAATGCGTCGACCACCGCGAATCCGTCGCCCTGCGGCCGCGCGATCAGCAAGCGGCAATTGTTGGTACCGAGGTCGAGCGCGGCATAATGCGGCGCGTCGTTCCAGCGCTTTTTGGGCGGGAGCGCCGGACGGGTCGTCGCCGGGCCCTGGGGCGCGGCGCCATGCCGGTGCGGCATTGGTGCGGGATGATCTCCCATGCCGGTGTTCTTTATGTTCTTGCGGTCCGGCCCAAAGCCCTCCGCTGCTTGGCGTCGGGACTAGCGCAATCGGCGTGACGCGACAAGCGCGGGGCCTTGACCCGTTCGGCGCCCTTGCCTAGAGCGCGGCCCGCTGCTGCCCGATCCTCTAATGGTAAGAGAGCGGACTCTGACTCCGTCAATCAAGGTTCGAATCCTTGTCGGGCATCCAGCTTTTCCCGATCAGGCGAAGATGTCGCTGAGCGACTCGCCGATCGCGCCTTCTTTCCATTCGCGCAGCTCGACATAGAGCGCGGTCGGGATCGCCGAGGCGAACACCGTCGTGACCGTCGCGATCAGACCCTGCACGATCAAAAACGCGATCGGCAGGCCGTCCTGCACCGCCCGGGCGAGGCCCTGTACGCCGTAGATCGCGACCATCGCCGCGCCCGACACCATCGTCGCGCCGATCAGGACCACCCAGACGATCAGCATCAGCGCGAAGATCGAGCCCTTGGCGCCGCTGGTCAGTTCGCTGCTGCGGCTGAGCGATCCGATCACGCCGTGGCGCTCGACCACGACGACCGGGCCCACCACCGACCACATCAGATAGAGGATCACGCCGGGGACGATCAGCAGCAGGAAGCCCAAACTGATGCCCAGCCCACCCAGGATCGCGACACCGAGCAGCGGCAGCGCGCGGCGCAGGCCGGTGCCGAGGCATTCGCCAAGCGTTGCGCGATCGCCCTCGGCCGCGGTCATCGTCGCGCGGACCAGCCCGCCCTGAACGATCAGGTTGAGCACCATGTTGGCGAGCGCCGACAGTGCCAGGATGATAAAATAGTCGCGTGGGCGCAACGCCCCGGTCCGCAACGGTTCGGCCAGCGTCTGTTGATAGTAACTGATCGCGGTCGACGGCAACGCGCCAAACACGAACGCGATCGTCAGCATGACGCCCGGGTTGCTGCCAATCGCGCTGAACGTGCGCGACAGGATGCGGCCGATCGACACGCTCCGCCCGGTTTGATTGTATTCCGCCGCCATGACCGTCCCCTTTGTCCCGGCGCAGAGACTGGCGCGCAGGTTCGTCCCTGTCCAGAGCATCTTAGCGGTTGCGCGGGCACCACCATCCGGTAAGCATCGTGCCCGTGAAGCCGGGGGTTGGAATTGCGTGAGCGGGGGTAACGAGCAAGCGGTCGCTGCGGCGCAGCGCCTGGCCGACGCGCATCGCGCGTTGCGCGACGATCCGGCGATGCAGTTCAGGATGGGCCCGGCGCCAATGCCCAAGCCGTTCGAAGTGCCCGGCTGGCTGCGCTGGTTGGCCGATGTTTTGAGACCCGTCGGCCGTTTCTTCCAATGGATCACCAGCCTGATGCCGGCGGCACCGCTTGCGCAGATCCTGTTATGGTCGGTGATCGTTATTCTGGCGCTGACGCTGGCCTGGCTGATCGTCGACCGCATCCGTTCGGGCGAGTGGCGCACGCCACTCCGCCGCAAGCGCGCGCGGCAAGTCGCGGTCGAGAACGCCGAGCAGGAATGGGCACCCGATTTCGCGCCGGCGCGGGCGTGGCTGGATGAGGCCGACGCGCTGGCCGCCCGCGGGCTCTACGCCGAGGCCGTGCATCACCTGCTGTTCCGCTCGGTCGAGGACATCCAGCGCCGCCGCCCGCGCGTCGTCCGGCCTTCGCTGACCAGCCGCGAGCTGTCCTCCGCCGCCGGCATCCCGGCGGTCGCGCGCGAACTGTTCGCGCGGATCGCCGGCTATGTCGAAAGCAGCCTGTTCGGCGGGCGGGCGGTCGTCGCCAACGACTGGATCAAGGCGCGCGCCGCCTATACCGACTTCGCGCTGCCGGGGCAGTGGAAGGCATGAGCGACGTCGCGATCGGCCGCGCTAGCGATGGCGGCGGCGAGCTGTTCCGGCTGCGCACAATCATCATCCTGGTGTGCGTCGGGGTCACCGCGTTCGCCGCGATGCTGATCGCCACAGCCTATGCACCGGGCACGACGCCGAAGGGCGATGGCGCGGCGCACGCTTTGTCCAATTCGGCTGTCGGCTATAGCGGGATCATCCGCCTCACCCAGGCCGCCGGGTACGACACACGCGTGATCCGCGACGACGATGGGCTCGACGGGCGCGGGTTGCTGGTGGTGACCCCCCAAACCGCCGACACGCCAATGGGCGATATCATCGCGCGCCGGGTAAAGCTGCCGACAATGGTGGTGCTGCCCAAGTGGGCGACGATCGCCGACAAAGCGCATCCTGGTTGGGTGAACTATCTCGCTTTGCTCCCGCCGAGCGAGCCCTACGGTGTGCTCGCGCCGGTCAACAAGCTGACGATCGTGCGCACCAAGAGCGGCGGGCGGCCATTGACCGCCACCGGCTTCCTCACCGACAGCGACATCGCGATCGCCGCGCCGCGCCCGCTCCAGACGATGACGGGCGCCAATCTGCACCCGCTCCTCACCGACAGCGAGGGCCGGATCGTGCTCGGCCAGATCGGCGAAGGGCCGTTCTACGTGCTCGCGGATGGCGATCTGTTGTCGAACATGGGAATGCGCGACGCGGGCAACGCGCAATCGGCGGTCGAACTGCTCAACCAGCTCAATGTCGAGAACGAGCCGATCTCGTTCGACGTCACGCTGGTCGGCCTCGGGCGCCAGCCTAACCCGTTGCGGCTGGCGTTCGATCCGCCTTTCCTGGCGATGACGCTGACCCTGGTGGCGGCGATGCTGCTCGCCGGATGGCAAGCGTTCGTGCGGTTCGGACCCGCGGTGCGCCGCGAGCGCGCGATCGCGTTCGGCAAGGCGGCGTTGGTCGACAATTCGGCGATGCTGATCCGCAAAGCGCGGCGTCAGGCGCGACTCGGCGGGCGTTATGTCGAGACGATCCGCGAGCGCGCGGTGACCGCGTTCGGCGTGCCGTCGCGACTGCGGGGGCAAGCGATCGACGCCTATCTTGATAAATTGAGCGGCCGCGCGAAGTTCAGCGACCTCGCGCAAGCCGCCGAACAAGCATCCGACAAGAACAGCCTGGTCGCCGCCGCGCAGGCACTACACGATTGGGCGAAGGAGAAAGCCAAGTGACAGTCGAAGAAGTCCGCAACCTGGCCGAGGCCATCCGGCAGGAAGTCGGCAAGGCCGTCGTGGGGCAGGAAGCGACGGTCGAGCTGATGCTCGTCGCGCTGTTCGCCGGGGGTCATATCCTGCTCGAAGGCCCGCCGGGCACCGCCAAGACGTTGCTCGCGCACAGCTTCGCGCGCGCGATCGGGATCAAGTTCGGGCGGATCCAGTTCACCCCCGATCTGATGCCCGGCGACATCATCGGCGCGAACCTGTTCAACTTCCAGACCAGCCAGTTCACGCTCACTCGCGGGCCGATCTTCACCGACCTGCTGCTGGCGGACGAAATCAACCGCACCCCGCCCAAGACCCAGGCGGCGTTGCTCGAAGCGATGCAGGAACGCACCGTGACGATCGACTGTGAGAGCCTGTCGCTCGGCGACCGTTTCATGGTGGTGGCGACGCAGAACCCGATCGAGCAGCAAGGCGTCTATCCGCTGCCCGAGGCGCAGCTCGACCGCTTCCTGTTCAAGCAGACGGTCGATTATCCGTCGGCCGCCGAGGAGCGCAAGATCATCGCCACGCATGGCGCGCGCGCCACCGCGATGGAGCCCGAAGGCTGGGGGGTCGAGGCGAAAGCCGATGCGAAGCAGATCGCGGCGGCGGTCGAGACGGCGGCAAGCGTCAAGCTGGTCGACGAAGTGATCGACTATATCGCCGGGCTGATTCGCGGCACGCGCGGCGTCGCCGACCTGGAGAGCGGGGCAAGCCCCCGCGCCGGGGCGATGCTGGCGGGTGCGGCGCGGGCGCGCGCCGCGCTCGACGGGCGTGACTTCGTCATACCCGACGACGTCAAGCAACTCGCGCCGGCTTTGCTGCGCCACCGCCTGATCCTGTCGCCCGCCGCCGAAATCGACGGCCGCGTGGTCGAGGACGTGGTGAAGGACATCATCGAACAGATCGAGGCGCCGCGGTGATAGTCCAAACCTTACTCCCCTCCCTCTCAGGGAGGGGCCGGGGGTGGGTGGCCGTATCGCGATACGGAGAGGTCGAACTGTCGGCCCGCGTAACGCCAGGCCTCCACCCACCCCTGACCCCTCCCTGGAAGGGAGGGGAATAAGGGTGTGATCTACCCGACGCGCCTTGCGGTGCTGGCGGCGGCGGCGGGGGCGCCCGTCGCGCTGCTGGTCGCCATGCAGATGGCCGATCTTTGGTACGCCGCGCTTGCCTGGCCCGCCTTGGTGCTGGTCGGCGTGCTGGTCGATGCGATCGGCGCGATCGGCGCGCGCGATGTCTCGGTGATACTCGCGCTGCCGCGTACCGCGAGCGTCGGCGAGGAGGTCGAGGCGACGGTCACCGTGACGATGCCGGGGCGTGGCGCCCCACGCCGCGCCGAGGTGGCGATCGCGAGCGATGCGCTGGTCGATTTGGTCGACGACGGACGCGCGACCGTCAGCCTCGACAAAGGGCGCGGCGCGGTCGTGCTCCCCGTCGAGACGCGGCGGCGCGGCACCGCGCGGTTCGGGCAGGTATGGGTGCGCTGGCGAGGGCCGCTCGGGCTCGCGTGGAAGGGCAAGCGCGTCGCCAGCGACGCGAGCCTGGCGATCCTGCCGGACATTCGCCCGGTCCACGAACGCGGCGCGCGGATTTTCCAGCGCCATGCGCTGCAAGGCTTGATGACGCAGCTCGACCGCGGCGACGGCACCGATTTCGACACATTGGTCGAATTCCGATCGGGGATGGACCGCCGCGCGATCGACTGGAAGCAGTCGGCGCGTCACCTCAAGCTCCATGCCAAGGAATATCGCACCGAGCGCAACAATCAGATCGTCTTCGCGGTCGATTCGGGGCGCCAGATGTCGGAGCCGGTGGCGGGCGTGCCGCGGATCGACCGCGCGGTGGCGGCGATGCTGCTGACCGGCTGGGTCGCGCTCAAGCTTGGCGACCGTGTCGCGCTGCATTCGTTCGATTCGCGCCCGCGCATCGCCAGCGGGCTGATCTCCGGCGCGGGCGCGTTCCCCGAACTCCAGCGGCTCGCCGCGCGGATCGATTATTCGGGCGACGAGACCAATTACACCTATGCGCTGACTACGCTCGCCGCGCGACTGACGCGGCGCTCGATGATCGTCCTGTTCACCGAGTTCACCGACCTGACCAGCGCCGACTTCATGATCCGCGCGACGGCTCGGCTGGCGCAGACGCATTTGCTGATGGTGGTCGTGCTGCGCGACGAGGAGCTCGAGGCGATCGTCGACCGCGCGCCGCGTACGTCGGACGATATTACGCGCGCGGTCACCGCCGCCGCGTTGCTCAAGGACCGGCTGCTCGCGCTGACCCGGCTGCGGCATCTCGGCGCGCACGTCATCGAGAGCGAATATGACAAGGTCGGCGACTGGCTGGTCCAGGGCTATGTCGATTTGAAGCGGAGGAATTTGCTGTGACCGCTTTCGTCGAGAGCCGCGTGCCGATCGTCAACGCGACTCGCTTCCGCGCGGCGCACGAGGCCGATTGGGAACGGCTCGACAAGATCGTCAGCGCGATCGAGAAGCGCGGCGTGCGTGGCGTGCCCGAACAGGCGCTGCTGGTGCTCCCGGTGCTCTACCGCTCGACGCTGTCGTCGCTGTCGGTCGCGCGCGAGACTTCGCTCGACAAGAGCCTGGTCGCCTATCTCGAACAGCTTTGCACGCGCGCCTATTTCCAGATCTACGGCGTCCCGACCTCCGCCTTGCGCCAGCTCGGCCATTTCTTCGCACGCAGCTGGCCGCGCGCGGTGCAGGCATTGTGGAAGGAGACGCTGGTCGCGTTCATCCTGACCGCGGCGGGGGCGATCGTCGCCTACCTGCTGGTGCGCAACAATCCGAGCTGGTTCTATATCCTGTTCCCCGACGGCATGGCGCAGGGCCGCGACCCGACCGCGACCGCTGCCTTCCTGAAGAACACGTTGTACGACGGCGGCGGCCCGGAAGCCGGGCAAAGCGCGCTGGCGCTGTTCGCGTCGTTCCTGTTCACCCATAACGCGCAGATCGCGATCACATCGTTCGCGCTGGGGTTCGCGTTCTGCGTGCCGACCGCCGGCCTCATCGTCTACAACGGGCTGATGCTGGGCGCATTGGTCGAGGTCTTCGCATCCAAGGGGCTGGCGTACGGCTTCATCGGCTGGCTGATGATCCACGGCACGACCGAATTGTTCGCGATCATGATCTCGGGCGCGGCGGGGTTCCGCATCGGGCTGGCTTTGGCCTTTCCCGGGCGCCAGTCGCGCGCCGACGCGGCGGTCGCGGCGGGGCGGTCGGCGGCGGTCGCGATGGGCGGGACGGTCGTGATGCTGGCGGTCGCCGGGTTGCTCGAAGGGATCGGGCGCCAGACCGTCACGTCGGACACCGCGCGCTACGCAATCGGCGGCGGGATGCTGCTCGGCTGGTTGCTCTATTTCTATTGGCCGCGGAGGGACGATGGCGCGGTCGCGTAAACCCCGGCCTACCGGCAACCCGTTCCGGCGCAGCTTCGTCACGCCCGAGGGCGTCGATCTGCGGATCGAGCTCGGTTCCGCCGGCGCGCGCGCGGGCGCGTTCATGCTCGACCTGCTGCTGATGCTGGTCGTGCTGATCGTCGGCTCGGTCGTCATCGGCTTGACCGCCTTCGCGGCGCGGTCGGTGCTGATGGGCGGATTATGGCTGATCGGGTTCTTCTTCCTGCGCAATTTCTGGTTCACGCTGTTCGAGATGGGCGGGCGCGGCGCGACACCCGGCAAGCGCATCGTCGGCCTGCGCGTCGTCGCGCGCGACGGGTCGCGGCTGACCGGCGGCGCGGTAATCGCGCGCAACGCGATGCGCGAGATCGAATTCTTCCTGCCGATCACCTTCTTCTTCGCGACGATCTTTCAGAGCGGCACCGACAAGATGATCTCGCTGGTCGCCTTGGTATGGAGCGGGATTTTCCTGTTCTTCCCATTGTTCAACCGCGACCGCTTGCGCGTCGGCGACTTGCTCGCGGGGACGTGGGTCGTGCAGCGCGTGCGGGGGAAGCTCGGCCACGATCTCGTCGCTTCGATCGCCGCGAGCGACCAGCCCCGCCGCAACTTCAGCGACCATGCGCTCAGCCTCTACGGCGAATTCGAATTGCAGACGCTGGAGGAAGTCCTGCGCAACGGCGACACCGACGCGCTGGTGACGGTTGCCGCCGCGATCCGCCGCAAGGCCAATCTGCCCGACGATGGGGACGATTACGGCTTCCTGTCGGACTATTACGCGGCGCTGTGCGCACGGCTCGAGCGCCAGATGATGGTCGGGTTGCGGCGGGCGGACAAGTTTTCGGAGGCGACGCGGGACCGCGCGGCCTAGTCAGCCTCCGCCAGCAATTCCCGCGCGGTCGGGCTGGTCCAGTCCATCCCGCCGGTCATCCGCCACACCTCCTTGCCCGACGCGTCGTACAGGATCGTCGTCGGCAGGCTTGGATTGCCGAGCGCGTAGGAGAAGCCGAGCTTGGGGTCGAGATACGGCTTGAGCGCCTTGAACTTGGCGGCTGCGAAATAGGGAGTCACGGCGGCGGCGCCGTTCAGATCCTGGCTGATCGTCACCACCGGCAATTTGCCCTCGGCGGCGATCGTGTCGAGCGCGGGCATCTCGATCTTGCACGGGCCGCACCACGTCGCCCACAAATTGAGCAGGAACGGCTTGCCCGTGAAGCTCGCGAGCGTCAGCTTTGCCCCGCCCGGGCTCTCGAACGCGGCGGCCGGGGCCGCCTCCCCCTTGTGCTCACGATCGAGCTTGCCGATCACATCGACCCCGTTGTCGGCGGGCGCGGTGGCTTCGTCCGGGGTCGGCACGCTGGCGTCGGCAATGTTGGCCGCCACGCCGTTCGCTTGCTCGTTCGCGGGCGATTGCCTATCGCAACCGGCGGTCAGCAGGACTGGCAAGAGGACGGGCAGCAACAGAGTGACTGAGCGCAAGACCACGAACTCCATGTGGGGGGGACGGTTCGCCGACGGGCCGGCCGCGGTGATGCGCGAGATAAATGCGTCGATCCCGTTCGACAAGCGATTGTGGCGGCAGGACGTGGCGGGGTCGAAGGCGCATGCCGCGATGCTGGGCGCGACGGGGATTCTGAGCGCGGCGGATGCAGCGACGATCGCCGACGGGCTCGACGCGGTCGCGGCGGATTACGAACGCGACGGGGTGCCCGACGATCTGGCGCTCGAGGACATCCACATGCTGACCGAGGCGCGGCTGGCCGAGAAGATCGGGGCGGTCGCCGGACGGCTGCACACCGCGCGGTCGCGCAACGACCAGGTCGCGACCGATTTCCGGTTGTGGGTTCGCGACGCGATCGATCAGGTTGGGGCGGCTTTGGGCGCGCTACAGGATGCGCTGATCGCGCGGGCGGACGAGCATGCCGATGCGGTGATGCCCGGCTTCACGCACCTCCAGTCGGCGCAGCCGGTGACGCTCGGTCATCATCTGATGGCGTATCACGACATGATCGCGCGCGACCGCAGCCGCTTCGCCGATGCGCGCGCTCGGATGAACCGGAGTCCCTTGGGCGCCGCCGCGCTGGCAGGAACCAGCTTCCCGATCGACCGCGACGCGACGGCCGCTACGCTCGGCTTCGACGGCCCGACCAGCAACAGCTTGGATTCGGTCAGCGACCGCGATTTCGCGCTCGACTATCTGATGGCGGCGACGCAGTGCGCGCTCCACCTCTCGCGCCTCGCCGAGGAATTCGTCATCTGGGCGTCGCAGCCGTTCGGGTTCGTCGCGATGTCGGATCAATGGTCGACCGGCAGCTCGATCATGCCGCAAAAGCGCAACCCCGACGCCGCCGAGCTCGTCCGCGGCCATGCCGGGCGGATCGCGGGGTGCATGACTGCGCTCGTCATCACGATGAAGGGCCTGCCGCTGGCCTATTCGAAGGACATGCAGGACGACAAACCACCGGTGTTCGAGGCGCACGACCTGCTTGGCATTTCGATCGCTGCGATGACCGGGATGGTCGAGACCGCGACCTTCCGCGCCGACCGGATGCGCGCGCTGGCGGAAAGCGGCTTCGCCACCGCGACCGACCTCGCCGACTGGCTGGTCCGCGAAGCCGGGGTGCCGTTCCGCGAGGCGCACCACATTACCGGGCGCGCGGTCAAGGCAGCGGAGGATGCCGGCGTGGCGCTCGACGCCGTGCCGATCGAAACGCTCAAGCAAATCGATGCGCGGATCGACGAACGCGTCTATGACGTGCTGAGCGTCGACGCGTCGGTCGCGAGCCGCACCAGTTTTGGCGGCACCGCGCCGACGAAGGTGCGTGAGGCGATTGCGGCGGCGAAGGCCGCGCGCACGGGAGAAGTGAAGTGAAGCGTCTGGTTGCCTTTGGCTTGATCCTCGCTCTGTCCGCATGCGGCGCCGCGCGCGAGCTGAAGCCGGCCGAGGGCAAAGCGCTGCCGATCGCCCCCTATGGCGCCACCACGACGCCGACGCCGAGCAAGTTGCTCACCGCTTCGACCCAGGCGCGGCCCGAGCGCAGCGACGAATTGCTCAAAAGCTCCGAAGAGCGCCAGGGCAACGAATTCGACTTGCCGCCCGCGAACTGAGGCGTGGACCATTTCAATCTGCGGAACGGCGAGATGTACGCCGAGGATGTCCCCATGGCGCGGATCGCAGCCGAGGTGGGAACGCCGGTCTATGTCTATTCGCGCGCGACGTTCGAGCGCCACGCCCATGCTTTTCGCGACGGGTTGAGGGACTGTCCCCGAGTCCACCTCGCTTATGCGATCAAGGCCAACCCCAACCTGGCGGTGCTGCGGCTGATGGCCAATGCCGGGTACGGCGCCGATGTCGTGTCGGGCGGCGAGCTCGAGCGCGCGCTGGCGGCGGGGATGCCAGCGCATGACGTGGTGTTTTCGGGGGTGGGCAAGACCCGCGACGAATTGGCGCAGGGGCTCGATCGCGGGATCGGACAGTTCAACCTCGAGCTCGAGGCCGAAGGCGTCGCGCTGTCGGAGATCGCCGCCGCACGCGGCCAGCGCGCGCCGTGCGTGCTGCGGGTCAATCCCGACGTCGATGCCGGTACACACGCCAAAATCTCGACCGGCAAGGCCGAAAACAAGTTCGGCGTCGCGATCGCCGACGCGCCCGCCATCTACGCGCGGCTGGCGGCGCTACCCGGGCTGAACCTGCGCGGCGTCGCCTCGCATATCGGCAGCCAGTTGCTCAGCCTCGGGCCGATGGAGGCCACATACCATCGCATCGGTCAGCTCGTCGCCGAGCTTCGCGCCGCCGGACACCGCGTCGATCGCGTCGATCTCGGCGGCGGCCTCGGCGTCGCCTATCGCGCCGAGGACAAGCCGGTATGGCCTGCCGAGTACGGCGCGATGGTCGCGCGGGTGACGCGCGAATGGGACGTCGAATTGATGTTCGAGCCCGGGCGCGTGATCGCGGGCAATGCCGGCGTGCTGCTCACCAAGGTGATCTGGGTGAAGCCATCGCCCGCCAATCCGTGGGTGATCGTCGATGCGGCGATGAACGACCTCGCCCGCCCGGCGCTGTACGACGCGTGGCACGATTTCGTCGCGGTCAGGCCGACCGGCGAGCGCTTCGTCGCCAATATCGCAGGTCCGGTGTGCGAGAGCGGCGACACCTTCGCCAAGGCGCGCGACATCGACCTGGTCAAGGAAGGCGACCTCGCGATCTTCCGCACCGCCGGCGCGTACGGCGCGACGATGGCCTCGACCTATAACAGCCGCGCGCTGGTGCCCGAGGTGATGGTCGACGGCGACCGCTATGCTATCGTCGCCGAACGCATCCCGGCCGGGCGGATCATGGCCGAGGAGCATGTGCCGGAATGGCTGACGGCGTGACCCTGCACAGCCTGCCGATCTTCGTTCGGCTGACGGGACGGCCGGTGATGCTGATCGGCGACGGCGAGGCAGCGGACGCCAAACGGCGGTTGCTCGAGCGTGCGGGCGCGATGGTCGTCGGCGAGGACGCGCAAGCCGCGCTGGCGATCGTTGCGCTGGACGATCCCCAGGCGACGGTGGCGCGGCTCAAGGCGCGCGGCGTGCTGGTCAACGCGGTCGATCGGCCCGATCTGTGCGACTTCACCTTACCCGCGATTGTCGACCGCTCGCCGGTGATCGTCGCGGTGGGCACCGGCGGTGTTTCGGCTGGCTTGGCGGCGGCGTTGCGGCAGCGGCTGGAAATTATGTTGCCGACCGCGTTGGGTGAGTTGGCCGAAAAGGCGCAGGCGCTACGCGTGAAATTTCCCGATAGCCGCCAGCGTCGAGCGGCGATCAGCGAAGCGCTGGACGATTATCTCTCGCCGTATCTCCGCGGAAGCGGGGATCCAGAGCCACATGTCGCATCGCTCGCGACTCTGGATTCCCGCTTTCGCGGGAATACGGTGGTGAGGTTTGTCCTGGAGTCAGCCGACCCCGACGACCTCACGCTGCGCCAAGCCCGCGCACTCTCCCAGGCCGATCGCGTGCTTCACGCGCCCGGCGTCCCCCCCGCCATCCTCGACCGCGCGCGCGCCGATGCGCCGCGGATCGTTTCCCTTGCCCCGCCGGTTGACCCCGGCGTCGGACTGACCGTGTATCTGGAGATGGCGCGATGAGCGGCTTTGCGTTTCAAGTCAGCGCGGTCGGCAAGGCGAAGAAATGCGGCATCAAGAATGCGTTGTCGGCGCGCAACGGGTTCGTCTGGGTCCATTTGTCGACCAACAACGAGCACGCGCAGGAGTGGTTGGCCAACACCGCCAAGCTCGACGATTATCTGGTCGATGCGCTGACCGCGACTGAAACGCGGCCGCGTTGCGAGCAAGTCGGTGAAGGGGCATTGCTCAACTTGCGCGGGCGGTCCGATGACGAACTGACCTCGTCCGATCCGCTCGCTTCGGTGCGGATTTGGGCGATCGACCGCCGGGTCATCTCGGTCACGCGCAAGAAGCTGCTCGCGGTCGATACGGTGGAACATTGCGTCGCCGAGGGCAACGTGCTCGATCCGGGTGACCTCATCACCGAATTCGCCACCGCGATCACCAGCGATCTCGATCCCGACGTCGCGCAACTGGGCGACGATCTCGACGAATGCGAGACTCAGCTCGACGCCGAAAAAGTGTTCGAACTGCGCCGCACCGTGTCGCGCGTGCGCGTCCAGTCGATCGGGTATCGCCGCTTTCTGGCGCCGCAGCGCTCAGCGCTTGAAAAGCTCGCGACGCTGCCCGTCGGGTGGCTCTCCGACGACGACCGCTTGCATTTGTCCGCCGCCGCCGACCGCGCCGCACGGATGGCCGAGGAGCTGGAGAGCATCCGCGAGCGCGCCGCGCTGACCCACGAGGCGCTGACCGACTTGCGCGCCGAACAGATCGACCAACGCAGTCTGATCATTTCGATCGCCGCGATGATCTTCCTGCCGCTGACCTTCCTGACCGGGTTGTACGGGATGAACGTGCGCGGGCTGTGGCTGGCCGATCAGCCCTGGGCGTTCGATGCGATCGTCGGGATTTGCGTGCTGACCGCAGTGGGCGTGACCGGCTATTTCGTCCGCAACCATTGGTTGCGGTGACCGAACGCTAGGCCTTCAGACGCGCCACTTCGGCGATCAGCCGCTGACGCTCGGCGCGGACGGCGGCGAGTTCGGCGCGCGCTTCGCCCAATTCCATCGCCCGCGCGGCGATGCGGGCATCGAGCGCGGCGTTGGAGCGCTTGAGGTCGGCGATCCGCCGGGACCGTGCCAGTGTGCGCTCGATCCGTGCCGCGAGCACATCGAAGTCGAACGGCTTGGCGAGATGGTCGTCGGCCCCTGCCGCCAATGCCTCGATCGCCGCTTGGGGATCGCTCCGCGCCGTGACCACGATCACCGGCAAATCGGAGGTTTCGGTGCGCGAGCGCAGTTCAGCGAGCACCTGGATGCCGCTCATGCCAGGCATCACCAAGTCGAGCACGACCAGGTCGAAGCCGCGTCCGGCAATCATGTCGAGCGCCTCACCACCATTGTCGACCAGCGCGGTAAGGTAGCCCAGGCCGGTTAGCCGCTCGCCAATCACGTTCAGATTGGTGCGGCTGTCATCGACCACTAGGATCGTGCGCACTGGCTGATTGGGACTACCCACCTCTACCCCCTCACGCTGCCGCGCGAACCTGTGCCCAGGCGGCCGCGATTTCTTCGAGGCTACCGGCGACGTCGCGAAACGGGCGCGGATCCTGCCCGATACTGGCATCGACTATCGTCGCGCGTGCGCCGCCGTACAGCCGCGCCAGCGTATGCGACACATCGCCGCCCAGGTCAAAATCGAGACCGGCTTCGAGCGCGAACAGGATCGCGGTGGCGCGCGTCACCTTCTCGCTCTTGAGCGCGTAATCGCGCTTCTCGGTCGCCCAGGCGGCGACGCGCAACGCGCGGACCAGTTCGTCGTACAGCAATTGCACCAGCGCCGGCCCGTCGGCCTCCGCGGTGCGCCCGACCAGGTCGATCTGACGGTATTTGGTGTAGGGGTCGGCCCCCAACGCGGTCGCGTAGCCGGGCATCAGTTTGACTTGTTCCACGCGTCGATCTGGTTCTTCAGGAACGACTGGGTGGATTTATACGCCGCGACTTTGGAATTCATGCTGGCAAATTGCTGGGTCAGCCGGGTGGTCATCGCGTCCGACTGGGTCGCGATCGAATCCTGCGCCTTCGCCACCGCCGACGCCTGTTCGTTATAGCGCTTGGCCGACGCGCCCAGCCCGTAAAGCGTGCTGCTGGCGCCGAGTGACACCGAGTTGAGCGCGGCGGTCAGCCCATCGGTGCTGGTGGTCGAGAATGCGAACATCGCCTCGACCGCGTCGGGCGAATTGGCAAGCGCGCGCGTCACCGTCGCGTCGTCGACCGACAGCGTGCCGTTGCGGTTGGTCTTGACGCCGATCTCGCCCAGCGTGGTCGGGGTGCCAGCGGCGACGTTCGACAGCACCGGCTTGGTCGTCAGCGCGCGCAACGAACGAAGCAGAGTCTGCGCCGCAGCGTCGCCGCGCAGTGGGCCGGTTTGCGGATCGAGCTGCTCAGTCAGCGTCTTGAGCACTTCGTTATAGGTATCGACGAAATCGCTGATCGAGCTTTTGAGCGCGTCGGTCGGGGTGCTGCTGGTCAGCGCGACGGCGCTATTGCTGGTGCCGGTCAGTTGCAGCTTCACACCCGCGACCAGATCGCTGATCGTGTTCGACGCGCGTTCGACCGCGACGCCGTCGACGCTCAGCCGCGCATTCTGCGCGCCAGCGGTCAAAGCGGTGCCGGTGGCACCGACGCCGACGTTGAGCTGCGCGAGATTGCCCGATGGATCGTCGGTCGCCTCCAGGTTGAACGCCTGTGCCGCGCCAGTCGCGCCCTTGAGCGATAGATAAGCGCTGCCATCGGCGTCGGTGACCACCGAGGCGGTGACGCTCGCTTTCTTGGCGTTGATCGCGGCGGCGATGCCGTCGAGGCTGGTCGCGCCCGCCGCGATATCGATCGTCACCGGCGTGCCGCTGCCCGCGGCAAAGCCGGTCATCGCCGTTTTGTCGCTATTGTACGTCGCGGTGCCGAGCGTCAGCGTCAGCGTGCCGGTGCCGAGCGCGCTGGTGCGCGTCGCGACGGCGGTGGTGGTGCGGGTGGCCTGGCCGGTTGCGAGTTGGCTCACTGTCACCGAGGTCGACAGTCCGGCGAGCTTTGCCCCCGACAGTGCCGATGCGGTCAAGATGCTGCTGTTCGACGAGACCGGCTGGCTCTGCAACGTCCCGCCGGTCGCTAGCCCCTTGAGCGCGCTGGCGAACTGACTGACCGTGCTCATCAGCGTCGAAGTCGCCGAAATCTGCGCGGTGATGTCGGTGGATTTCTGGGTCAGCGCGCCCGTCTTGGCGGCGAATTGCGCCTGGACGAGCGACGCCACCAGCGATGCGGTATCGACCCCCGACCCGCTCGACAGCGAACTGAACAAGGATTGCGCGGCTGAAGCGGTTACGCTGCTCGCGCTTGGGGTGGTCGTTGGCACTATGATATCTCCGCGCGCGTCGGATCATAGAACGGCCGGACGCCCGCAATTTTTAGCTGTTTCCTCATTGCCGGACGCCGTCTTCGTCGAACCGTGCGGTGGCCGGGACGTCGATGCTGGGTTGCGCCGCGCCGGCGCGCGCGTTGAGGTTGAAAACAAAGGCCAAAACGGTGGCGATCGCAGCGTAGAGATCGTCGCGAACCTCCTGCCCCTCGCGGCTGGTGTAATAGACCGCACGCGCCAGCGCGGGGTATTCGAGGATCGGCACCTGTTCCTCGCCCGCGACATCCCGGATCGCCAGCGCGGTGACGCCGCGGCCCCGGGCGACCACGACCGGCGCAACGTCGCTCTCACGATCGTAGCGCAACGCGACCGCGAAATGGGTCGGGTTGGTGAGGATGACATGCGCGGAGGCGACCGCGCTGCGTACGTTGCGGCGGCTCATCTCGCGCTGACGCTGACGGAGGTGCTGCTTCGCCTCGGGCGAACCCTCGGTTTCCTTATGCTCGTCGCGGATTTCTTGCTTGGTCATCTTGAGCTTGGCGAGCAGCCGGACGATCTGGATCGGCAGATCGACGCCCGCGATGATGACGAGGCCGCCCGCCATCACGAACAAGATGGTGATGAACGTCCCCGACAGCGCGCCGACCGCACCCGCGACATCGGCCGACGAGGCCAGCCCCATCGTCGGCTGCGCGGTACGCCAGAGCAGCCAGGCGCCGATCCCGCCGAGCAGCACGACCTTGAGCAGCGACTTGCCGAGTTCGATCCAGCCGGTCGGGCCGAAGATCCGCTTGAGCCCCGACGCGGGATTCACCCGCGAGAATTTGGGCTGAAGCAGCGTGCCGTTGAAGCGGAACGAGCCGAGCCCCGCCTGGCTGAAGATCGCCGCCGCCATCGCGATCAGGAACAGGCTGCCGATCGCCGGCGCCAGTCCGAGGCCAGCCTGAGCCAGCGGCTTCATCGGCGACCAATCCTCGATATCGCCACGCCCGAAGCGGAAGCTCGCCTGCATGATGCCTTCGCACGCATGAACGAGAGACTGCCCGAACAGCGCCAGCCAGCCGCACCCCGCAAGCACGATCAATGCCGTCGCGAACTCGCGCGACTTGAGGACATCGCCCTTGTCGACCGCGTCCTTGCGACGCTTGGCTGTCGGCAGCTCTGTCTTGTCGCCTTCATATTCCGCCATCAGCCGAACACCAGGCGTTGCGCGGCATCGAGCCCTTCCTGGACGATGACGAGCATGTAATCTCCCATCGCCGGCATCGCGAGCGCGAGCGCGACGACCCCGACCGCGAGGCTGGCGGGTAGCCCGACCGCAAACAGGTTGAGGCTGGGTGCGGCGCGGCTGATCATCCCGACGATCAGGTTGAGGCACAGCAGCAGGAAGCCGACCGGCAGCGCGAGCAGCAGCCCGGCGGCGAAGGTATAGCCGCCGAAAAACGCGATATCCTTGAGCCGCTAGGGCGCGAGCCATGCGCCGCCCGGTGGCAGGATCGTGTAGCTGCGCACCAGCATGTCGACGAGCACGAGGTGACCGTTCACCGACAGGAACAGCAAGGTCATCAGCACCGACAGGAACTGGCCGAGTGCCGGGGTCGAACGCCCGTTTTGCGGATCGATCGCCGAGGCGAACCCGATCCCCATCGAGGTGCCGATCACTTCGCTCGCGATCATCGGCGCGGCGAACGCGATTTGAAGCACGAAACCGATCGCCAGCCCGATCAGGGCTTCGGCGGCGACGCTCAGGATGGTGGCCACCCCGAAAATCTCGGCGGGCGGCACGACCGGGTGGACCGCGAGCACCAGCACGCCGATCGCGCCCGACAACGAGATTCGCACCGGTAGAGGAATCGACACCGCGCCGAACACCGGTGCCGCGACGAACGCCGCCCCGATCCGCACCATCACGAACACGAGCGCCCAGAGCTGGGGTTCGACGGACAGGCCGAAGCCCAGCACGTTATTTCACCAGATCGGGGATGCGCCCGAAGATATCGATCGTGAAATCGCTGAGCAGCCCCATCATCATCCCGCCGAAGATCACGAGCGCGATCCCGACGACGAGCAGCTTGGGGACGAAGGTCAGCGTCTGCTCGTTGATCGAGGTCGCAGCCTGAACCATGCCGAGGATCAGCCCGGCGAGGAGCGCGGGGATCAGCACCGGCGCGGCGGCGAGCGCCAGCACCCACATCGTCTGGTCGGCGACACCCAGGAAGTAATCGGCGTCCATCGGTCAGTTGATCCGGTATTTGGGGTCGCTGCCCGCGGGCACGGCAAGCCACCACGCCACTACGGGGCGCTGGCCCGGGCGAAGCGGGAGGCGAAACGCGTTTGGCGCAAACGGCGGTGAAGCGGGCGTCATCGCTAGGTCGCGAACGAGCCAGCGAGGCTGCCCATCATCATCGCCCAGCCATCGACCAGCACGAACAGGAGCAGCTTGAACGGCATCGAGATGATCGTGGGCGACATCATCATCATGCCGAGCGACATGAGCACGGTCGCGACCACCAGGTCGATGACGATGAACGGCAGGAAGATCAGGAACCCGATCTGGAACGCGGTCTTCAGCTCGCTGGTGATGAACGCCGGGAGCAGCACCGCATAGGGTACATCGACCGAATTCTTGTACGGGCCCGACTTCGCCATTTGCGCGAACATCGTCAGATCCTTGACCCGCGTCTGCTTGATCATGAACGCATGGAGCGGCGCGCCCGCGCGGCTGATCATCTCGGTGCCCTGGATCTGGCCGGCCGAATAAGGCTGGATCGCCTGGGTGTTGATCTGGTTGATCGTCGGCGCCATCACGAACAGCGACAGGAACAAGGAAAGCCCGATCAATACCTGGTTGGGCGGAGTCTGTTGCAGGCCCAGCGCCTGGCGCAGGATCGACAGCACGATGATGATCCGCGTGAAGCTGGTCATCATCAAGAGCAGGCCCGGCAGGATCGTCAGCAGCCCCATGATGATGAGGACTTGCAGCGAGAGCGACAGCGGCGCCCTGGCCGCGCCATTGGTCGCGGCAGCAGTGTTCTGGCCGCCCAATTGACCCAGCGCGCGATCGACCGCGTCACCGACGCCCGGCGTGGCGGCGGGTGCCGGCGCGCCGACGGTCGGCGCGGTCGGCGCGGCTTGCGCGAAGGCGGGCACCGCGACGACCAGCAACGCGATCGCGGCCAGCGCGATCAGCAAGATCCTGGCGAGCGGATTGCGATTTGGCGTCGATACCGGCGCGCGAAAAAGCGACGGGCCATCGGTCAGGCGGCGAACGAGCGTCACGGCGCGCTATCCCCGGCCTTGTCGATCAACGTGACGCCGCCCTTGCCGACCGAGACCAGCAGCTTGCGCCCCTCGAACTCGAGCACCGCGAGGCGAAGCCCCGGCGACAGCATCATCGTTTCCTGGACCTTGAGCATGCGCGTCGCCTGCTGCTTGGTCATCCGGCCTTCGAGCCGGCGCCACAGGTACAGGCAACCGATCATCAGCCCGCAGACCAGCGGCAGCAGGACGACCAGCTTGAGGATATAGCTCCAGAGCATCAGCCGCGCTTTTCGGGACTGACCAGCTCGGTCAGGCGCACGCCGAAACGCTCACCCACCGTGACGACTTCGCCGCGGCCGATCAGCGTGCCGTTGACGAAAACGTCGAGCAATTCGTTGGCGGCGCGGTCGAGCTCGATCACCGAGCTTTCGCCGAGCGCGAGCAACTCGCGCAAGGTCAGCTGGGTCTGGCCGATCTCCACCGTCAGCTTGACGTCGACGTCCTGCAGCAGCCGAAAATTGGCCGCCATATTGGAGTCGACCGGGAAAGTACCGGACATGTCGGTCATGCGAGTTCCTCTGCGTTGAGCGTGAGTGTGTTGAGCCGGATCGCGGCGCGACCGTTGGAGGTACCGACGGTGCCCGTGCCGAGCCGCCCCTTGGCGACCATAACGGGCACGTCGGCGGCGACGGTGATCGGGATCACGTCGCCTTCCTTGAGTTCCATCAATTTGGCGAGACTGATCAACGGCTCGGCGAGCACCGAGCGGACGGGGAAGGTCACCGTCATCATCGCCTTGGCGAGGCCGTTCTGCCACGCCGGGTCGGGTGCGGCGCCGAGCACCTTGCCGGTCAGCGAGGGAGCATATGGCTTGAGCGCCTGGACCGGGTAAACGATGTCGACGAACACCGGCTTGTGCGACCCCTTGGCGATCCCGAAGCGAGTCAGGACGACCGGATCGTCCCCGTCGATCCCGGCGATCATCGCGGCATTGCCCTCGACTCGGCCGGGAATGAAAGCGAGCTTGGCAAGCGGTTCCCAGGCCGAGGCCATCGGGACGGCGATCATCGTGCCTAGCCGCTGAAACATCGCTTCGGTTGCGGGTGAGAATTCGGTCGGCATGTCGTGCGGCGCCGCTCCATTGCCGCCGAAGAACAGGTCGAGCAGTTCGAGGCTGAACTTGCCGTCGATCACCAGCAGCGCCTGGCCGTTGCCTGGGCTCATCGCCAGCGGCACCCAGCCCGTCAGCCCCTCGGGACGCTCCGCGCGGTAATCGGCGAAGCGCTGAACCGACAGCGGCTCGGCCCACAGCCGCAGCTCGTGCCGCAGCAAGGGCTCGAACACGTGGCGCAGACTGCGCGCGAGGCGCGCCGACAGGTGCTGCAGCGTGTGGAGATCGCCGAACGGGTTGAGGTTTGCGCCACCCAATGCGGCCGCATGCGACGCGCTGTTGCGCGGCCGCTCGCGGCGGTCCTCGTCGGACTTGGTTGGCGTGTCGTTAACCATGTCTCACTGAACAACGAAATTGGTAAAGTAAGTGTTACTGATGCCGCCGAATCCTTCTTTCTGCTTGAGCGTCGCGTTGATCGCGGCGGTCAGCCGGGCGGCGAGGCGCTTCTTGCCGTCGGAGGTGAAAACCTCGTCTTCGGTCGCATCGCCGAGCGCCATCAGGATCGCCGAACGCACCGCGATCTCGTTGGTTTTGAGGTTCTCGATCACGGTGTCGTCGTACGGCGTCGACACCGCGATCCCGACCTGGACGTAATGGACGCTGTCCTGCAGGTTCGACGTGAAGTCCTTGTCGAGCGGATAGTAATTGGAAGCGTATTGGTCGCCGCCCGAGCCCGCCGGGGGGGCCTTGCCGCCACTCTTGGCCTCGCCTTCCTTGCCCTCGCCGCCGCCGCCGCGCTTCTGCTCGCTCTTGGGCACCAGCTTATAGCCTGCAACCTCGGCCGCAGTCTTGGCTCCGCCGCCGCCGCCGATAAAGCCGAGCGCGTACGCGCCGCCCGCGCCGCCGCCGGCCACGACCAGCACGAGCAGCATCAGGATCAGCTTGCCCTTACCCTTTTTCTTGGGCTTTTCGGCGACCTCGGTTTCGGGATCGTCACTCATTCACTTGTCCCCCAATTTCACGCGATACGGCCGTCATCGACGGCGTGATTGTCGTCATCGCCGGATGCGGCGAGGTGGTTGCTGATGTTCTGCTGGCGCTCGACGTCCGGGCGCGGGCGCTGGTCGCCCTGCCCGCTCAGATCGACGCTGGTGCCCGACAAACGGATGCCGCGCGCTTCGGCGGCGGCGGCCAGTTGCGGCGCGGCGTCGGCGATCAGGGTGCGCGTGGTCGGCTGCTCGGCGGTGAAGCGGACGCTGATCGCGCCGTCGGTATGCGTGCGCAGCGACACATCGACACGGCCCAGCGCTTCGGGCTTGAGCCGGATCGAGGTGTCGTTGGCGTTCGCGTTGTCGCGCAGCGCCTCGATGTGATCGATCATCTTTTGCGGCCAGTCCTGGCGCCCGAGATCGAGCGCCTGGCGCTGCGCGTCGCCGGTTGGTGCGACAGGTACCGCCACGGGCTGCGACAGCGTGGTGACGGATGCGCTCGGCGTAGCCTTCACGTCGTCCTCGCGCGCATCGAGAGATTGCCCCAAAGCGAACAATGCGGGCAACGCGACGGCGACGGGCAAAACGACGGGCAACGGGGCGACCGGCCCGATCATGACGTTCGGATCGAAGGATTTCGGGGCCGGCGTGATCGGTACCCCGTCGATCGCCGGCGGGAGCGGCAGGTCAGGTTGCGGTTGGTTGACGGTTGGCGGGGTCTTGCCGGGCGGGAGCGCCGGCAAGGTCGGGATGTCGGTTCCGGCCACCTTGGGATCCAGCCCGCGCATGACCGGCGTCTTCCCCGCCAACACCGCCGCCGTGACGGGCGGCGGCGTATCTGCCGGCATTGCGCCGAACAGCCAGGCCAGCGCTGGATCGATCTTGTCCTTTTCCGGCAAAATCTTGCCGGTCGCGGCATCCGTTTGCCGTTCGGAATTGCCCGATTTCGCGGCTGGCGCAGGCACGACGATCTTCCCGATCATCAAGTCGATAAATGCCGAAAGACTCGGCACCCCGGAAGCGAGCACCGAGGGCGGCGCGACCTTCGCAGGCAGCGCGACCGGGCTGGCGGCAGGACTGGTTAAACCCGACATTGGACCCCTATCGCAGGGCGTGCACTGCCCCGCGTGGAGAGTTCAGCAAGGATCGTGCCGGATTTTGCGCAGAGGCGGCGCGACTTCGAGCGCGCGGATGGCTTTGAGCACCGCCTCGGCGTCGGCGCGGGCCATCAATTTCTCGATCGCGCTCTGGTCGCGGCGCGCTTCGCGGGTCGCTTCGGCGGCGCGGTCGGCGGCGCGGTCGGCCTCGATCAGCCGCGCTTCGGCCATTTCGGCGGATTGCTGGAGCCGCGAGCGGAAATGCGCCGCCGCGACCAGCGCGAAGCCATTGCCCCCGGTCGGTGCGGGCGCGACATTCTCGGCCAGGCGAGCGATGCGGTGCGCGAGATCGGCTTCGCTGGCGCGCTTGTCCTGCGCCTGCGCTTCGGCGGCGCGAGTCATCCCCAGCTGCAGCGTGCGGACGCGCAGCAGCCGGTCCAATTGTTTCCTATGCGCCATGATCGCCGAAGACACCGATCAGCTCGGCGACGGCATCGTCCATCGACACCATCGAATCGGCGTCCTGACGGATATATTCCATCACCGCGGGGTGATAGGCGATGGCCGAATCGATTTCCGGATCGGCACCGCCGCGATAGGCTCCCATCAACACCAGGTCGCGATTTTCTTCATACGTCGCCAAATGCCGGCGCAGCACGCGCGCGGCGGCTATATGGTCGGGCTGGGCGATGTCGGTCATCACGCGGCTGACCGAGGGGCCGAGGTCGATCGCCGGATAGACGCCGCGCTCGGCGAGCTGGCGGCTGAGCACGATATGCCCGTCGAGAATCGACCGCGCGCTATCGACCACGGGATCGTTGCCGTCGTCGCCATCGGCCAGCACGGTGTAGATCGCGGTAATCGACCCGCCGGACTTCACGTCGGTACCGGCGCGCTCGATCAGGTTGGGCAGCATGGCGATGGCGGACGGCGGATAACCGCGCGCCGATGCGGGCTCGCCGAGCGCCAGGCCGATCTCGCGGCCGGCATGCGCAACGCGAGTCAGCGAATCCATGATGAGGAGGACTTTCTTGCCCTCGTTGCGGAAACCTTCGGCAATCGCGGTCGCCCGCAGCGCGCCGCGGATGCGGAGCACCGGCGAATGGTTGGCCGGCACGGCGACGACGACAGACCGCGCGCGCGCTTCGCCGGCTACCTTGGTCTCGAGGAAGTCGGCGACTTCGCGGCTTCGTTCGCCGATCAGCCCGATCACCACAACATCCGCTTCCGCCGCACGCACGATCATGCCGAGCAGCACCGATTTGCCGACGCCCGACCCGGCCATGATCCCGACGCGCTGGCCTTGGCCGATCGTCAGCAAGCCGTTGATCGCGCGGACGCCGACATCCATCGGCTTGAGCACGCGCCCGCGGTCGAGCGGGCCCTGTATTTTGCCGGCAAGCGGCCAGTGCTTGGCGCCGCGGACCGGGCCGAGCCCGTCGATCGGCTTGCCCGCTCCATCGACCACGCGGCCGAGTAGCGCCGAGCCAACCTCCGCCTCGCCCGGAGGCCCGATGGGCCGCACCGAGGATTGTGGGAGCAAGGCGGCGGGGCCGCCCAGATTCATCAAGAGCGTGCGGCCGTTGCGGAAGCCGATCACTTCGGCCTCGACTTTGGCGCCGTTGGCTGCACCGACCGAACAGATCGTCCCGACCGGCAAATTGAGCCCGACCGCCTCCATCAACAGTCCGTCGAACGACGCCAGCCGCCCCGAAATCTTCGGGAGCGGCGCGAACTCGGTATTGCCGAGACTGTCGAGATAGTCGGCGGTGAAACGGTTGAGCATCAGCCGGGCAGGCCCGCGCGGTCGATCGCCTGGGCGACCTGTTCGAGCCACAGATCGGGACCGTCCTCGACGATCGTCGCGGCCGATTCGAGCACGAAATGACCGCGCGCGACATGCGGGTCGGCGACGGCGAAGATTCGGTCGGGCAATTTGCCTTCGATCAGCGGCATGTCGTCCGGGTTCATCCTGAGCAGCGCCGATTCGGCGTCGTCACCGATCATCCCGGCAGCACTCGCAACCCGGCGAGTAAGCAGCTCAGCGTCAATGCCGCTTTCCCCGACCATCTTGGTCACGAGCATCAACACGGTCGCTCGCAGGTTTGCGGCAAGCCGCTCGCGGTCGACACGGCGGTCGTCGGCGAGCGCCGCAATCAATCCGTCGAGCAATGCCTGGTCGCGCTCCCCCAACCGCCCGCCATTGGCGAGCGCGGCGGCGAGGCCTTCCTCATAGCCTTGCGCGCGCGCGGTCGTCAGCGGATCGATGAAGCCGGTATTTGGCTGCGCGGCGTCGAACGGATCCCAGCCATCGGTCGGGTCGGCATCGGCGTCGGCGGGCGCGAAATGGCGCGGTTGAGCTGGATCGCCCGGCGGCGGCGGCGTGATGTCGCGCGGTGCGAACGCCACGCCCTTGGCGGCATAGGCCTGGCGCAACGCGGCGCCGGCGGCGTCGCGACGCCCGGCGAACCCGGCGACGAAACTCGACAGATTGGCCTCAGACATAATCGTCGTCGCCGCCCATCATGATCGTGCCGTCCTTGGCGAGCGCGCGTGCCTGCTGGATGATCGTCTTTTGCGCTTCGAGCACTTCGCTGAGCTTCATCGGGCCGCGCGCTTCCATTTCGTCGCGGATGCCGTCGGCGGCGCGCGAGGACATGCAGCCGAGGAAGCGCGTGCGGATGTCTTCGTCGACGCCCTTGAGCGCGCGGGTGAGGATATCGCTGTCGATGTTGCGGATCAGCGTACCGAGGTTCTTGTCGTCCATGTCGAGCAAATTCTCGAACACGAACAAGGCTTCCTCGATCGCCTTGGCGACTTCGCGGTCGATCTTGAACAGCTTCGGCATGACGCGTTGCTCGGTGGTCTTGCGCGCGCCCGACAATATCTTGGCCGCCTCGCGCGTGCCGCCGAGCGAGACGCCCGCCGATTGAGTCGAGGCATGGGTACGCCCGGCGAGCATTGTGCGCAGCGTCTCGACCGCCTCGGGGGTGATCGGCCCCAGCCGCGCGACGCGGTGTAGGATATCGGGCTGCACCGCATCCGGGAGCATTTCGAGCACCTGGCCCGCGATGACCGGATCGAGGTTGGCGATCACCACCGCGGCGATCTGCGGATGCTCCTTTTCGATCATCGCCGCGATCTCGCCGGCGTCCATCCAGTCGAGCAAGTCGATCTGACACGCCGCTTCGGGCGGGGTGATGCGCGCGAGCACGCTGTCGGCCTTTTCCTGGCCCAGCGCGCGCGTCATCACGCCTTCGATGATCGGCTTCGGGTCGAAGCCGATCGCAGTGCGCTCGCGCGCGCGACCGACAAAGTCGTCGAGCACGTCGCCGACATGGTCCTCGCCGACGTCGGCAACCGCGAACATCGCCTTGCCGAGCTGGCGGACTTCCTCCGGATCGAGCTTCTGGAGGATGGCGGCTGCCTCCTCCTCGCCGACCAGCATCATCAGCACGGCGGCGCGCTCGACGCCGGTATAGGAGCGAAAGGGGGCGTTCATCAGCGTGCATCCGCCTTGATCATGTCACGCACGGCGAGTGCAGCGCGCGCCGGGTTGTCACGCGTAAAGCCGCGCACGGTGCCGATCCGGTCGTCGAAATTCTGCGCACTTTCGAGCGCGTCGATCCCGACCGGGCCCTTGACGCCGCGTGCGCCTGCGGCGGGTACGCCGATGCCCAACGCCGCCAGGTCACGGCCACCGCGCCCCACATCGTCGCGCTTCTTGAGCAGCGCGGTGGCGAGCGGGCGGACACCCAGGAACAGCACGAGCAGCGCAATGACGAGCGCGGTCGCGTTGCGGATAATCATCGCGAACCACCCACTTTCGTAGAACGCCTGCCCGCCGCCGGTGACGGCTGCGGGGGCAAAGCGGCGGCTAACCACCGTCACCTGGTCGTTGCGCGCCGGGTCGGCGCCGACCGCCGAGCGGACGAGGTCGGTGATCTGCTGGATTTCGACCGGCGAGCGCGGCTTGCCGGTGGCGGGATCGCTGAGCGCGACCGAGACCGACAGGCGCTTGACGCTGCCCGGCGCGGCGCGCGTGACCGAGACTTCCTTGCCGAGGTCGTAGGCGCGAGCATAACTGTCCGCCGACTTGGCGGTATCGGGCACCGCCGGGGCGGCTGCGGGAGCGGCGCCAGCGGCAGCCGGCGTCGGCTGCGCAGTGGGCGCGGTCACTGTCGTCGGCCCGGGGGGCGTGTTCGACAGCGCGCCGGGGATACCCCCGGGCGCCCCGGTCGATCCGTCCTTTCCGGTCCAATTGCCCTGCTCGGCGCGCAACGCGCCGGCCTTGTCGTAGCTCTCGCGGGTCGAGCTGGTGTCGTCGAGATTGACCTCCGCCGACACTTCGGCGGTGAAATTGCCGGCCCCGACCAGCGGCGTCAACAACGTGGTCAACTTGTCGCGATATTTCTGTTCGACCTGATTCTGGAAGCGGACGCGCTCGTCATTGCCGCCATCGCCGCCCGAGGGCTTGGAGAGCAGCGACCCCGCCTGGTCGACGATCGTCACGCCTTCGGGCTTCATCCCCGGCACCGACGAGGCGACGAGATTGACGATCGAGGCGACTTGCGCGTCGCTGAGCGACCGGCCGCCCTGGAGCTTCAGGATGACGCTGGCGGTCGGCGCGGCATTGTCGCGGACGAACACGGTGTTTTCTGGGACGGCGAGATGCACGCGCGCCTCGGCCACCGCGTCGATATCCTCGATCGAGCGCGCCAGTTCGGTCTCGCGCGCCTGGCGAAGGCGTTCGCCCTCGACCGCGCGGCTGGTGCCCATCGGTAGATTGTCGAGGATCGCATAACCGGCGGGCGCCGACTTGGGCAGGCCCTGACCGGCGAGCAGCATCCGCGCCTTCGAATAATCGCTTTCCGACACCGTCACCGAATCGGTCGATTCGTCGAGCCGCCCGGTGATGCCGCCGGTCTTGAGCGCGGAGATCACCGCCGATTTGTCGCTGTCGGGCAGGTTGGAGAACAGCGTCTTCTGCGTCGGCGTCGACAGCATGAACCACGCAAGCGCGGCAGACGCGATCAGCCCGACCATGAAGATCATGGGAAGGCTGCGCTTGACCGCGGGCTGGGCCAGCATGACGCGCATCTGGCTCAGCGGGTTGGCGAAGCCTTGGTTGCCCGTGTCGGGCAGCGGAGTGAGGGCTGTGGTCATGATCGATTACACCGGCATGCTCATGATGTCCTTGTAGGCGGACAGCAGTTTGTTGCGGACTTGCAGAGTCGCCTCGAAGCTGACCGACGCCTGTTGGCGGGCCAGCATCACCTTGGCGATGTCGATCGTTTCGCCGCGCTCGTACGAGGCGGAGATGTCGGAAGCCGCGTTCTGGCTCTCGTTGACGCTTTGCAGCGCGCTCGACAGCGAATCCGCGAAGGTTGTTGGCCCGGTCGCAGCGGGGGCGTTGACACCGGCCGACGCATTGACCCGGGCCAGCGCCTGGTTGCGTTCGAGAATCTGCGCGCGCAGCGCCATCACGCGATCGACGCTCATCGCGCCGTCGACTCCGCCGATTCCGCTCATGCCGACATCCTATTGCTGCGGGTGATGTCCTCACCCTGTTCGCGCGCCTTCGCCAGGCGATAGCGGAGCGTGCGCTCCGAAATGCCGAGCCGCCTGGCCGTTTCGATCCGGCTGCCGCCGCACGCGGCGAGCGTTTCGCGGATCGCGTGGAATTCGCTGAACTGGACGACGTTCGCCAGCGTATCGCCGTTCGACCGCGCCGGAATGGCGTCGGCCTGCGGCGTCGGGCGTCGGTCGAACACGATATGGCTCGCGCCGATCGTATCGCCGGCGGCGAACAGTAGAGCGCGCTGGATGACGTTTTCGAGCTCGCGGACGTTGCCCGGCCAATCGTGCGCCATCAGCATCGCGACTGCGTGACTGTCCGGCCACGGGATCGACGGACGCGTGCCGGCATGGCGCAAGATCATCGCCGCGGTCAGCGCCGGAATATCCTGCGGCCGTTCGGCGAGCGGGCGCGTGGTCAGCGGGAACACCGACAAGCGGTAATAAAGGTCGGCACGGAAGCGACCGGCGGCGACTTCTTCCTGAAGGTCGCGGTTGGCGCAGGCGATGATGCGGACATCGACCGGGATCGCCTGGGTCGCGCCGATCGGAATAACCTCACGCTCCTGGAGCACGCGGAGCAGCTTGGCTTGCAGGCCCAGCGGCATCTCGGCGATTTCGTCGAGCAGCAACGTCCCGCCGTCGGCGGCGCGGAAAAACCCGTCACCGCCCGACGAGGCACCGGTGAAGGCGCCCTTCTGGTGGCCGAACAGCAATGCTTCGAGCATGGTTTCCGGGAGCGCCGCGCAATTGATCGCAATGAATGCCTTGTCGCGGCGCGACGAGGCGCGGTGGATGGTGCGCGCAATCACTTCCTTGCCGGTACCGGTCGGGCCGTTGACGAGAACGGTGATGTCGGCGTCGGCGACGCGCTCCGCCAACGCGAACAGCGCGAGGCTCTCCGGATCGGCGGCAGTCGGCGCGTCGGGACCGGCGGCGAAAGCGTGCGCGAAGGCGTTGCCGATCGCCGCGTCGCCGGCGCCGAACGCGAGACGGGCGGGAGAATTATCGGTCGCGCGGGTGAAACCGCGGCCTTCGTCGGCGATCACCAAGGTCCGCGCGGCAATCGGCGGGGTTTCTCCGTCCATCACCAGGAAGATGTCGCTCGCCCCCGGCCGTGCGCCATCGGCCGCGACGCTCAGCCCCTGGGCCTTGAGCGACGAGACCATCGCATATTTTTGCCGAACAATCGCGGCGGAGGGGAAAATCGAACGCATCCACATCATCCTTTCGTATGAGTGGAGATGCGTCACATACGGTAAACAGGTGGTTAAGCATGTTGCCGGAAGCGGCAAGAAATTACCGGCGCCGGGACGTGCACGCGTGGGCGTACGCGCGCGCGGACAAGGGAAAGCGGACGCGAACGGCAAACCTTACCCAAAATGGGCCATGCCAAATAAAAATACTTAATGTCAGTTCGAACCGGCCGTTTCTCTCCTGTGACGGCTCAGCTCTCCGATTGGGGGCGGCGGAGAACGTCGGAGCAAATGGAGACGACCAATGACCGTAATTGGAACCAATGTCGGCGCGCTGCGCGCCGCGAATGCGTCGATGGGTGCCAACAGCGCGCTCAACACGGCGATGGAGCGCCTGTCGACCGGCAAGCGCATCAACTCGGCGAAGGACGATGCCGCCGGCGTCGCGATCGCTTCTTCGATGACTTCGCAGATCCGTGGTATGAACCAGGCGATCCGCAACGCCAACGACGGCATGTCGATGGCGCAGACCGCCGACGGCGCGCTGAACGAAGTGACCAACATGCTGCAGCGTATCCGCGAGTTGGCGGTTCAGTCGGCGTCGGGCACGTACGGCGACGACGACCGCACCAACATGCAGACCGAAGTCGCCGCGCTGACCACGCAGATCACCAACGTCCTGTCGAACACGCAGTTCAACAAGGTCAACCTGTTCACCGGCGACGCCGGCGACAGCGGTGACGTGACGATCCAGACCGGCTCGAGCGCCGCCGATACGGTTACCGTGTCGTTCGCGGAAATCGACCTGTCGGACGCCACGGGCGTCGACATCTCCGATGCCGGCGATGCGTCGGACGCGCTCGAGACGATCGACGACGCGATCACGACGGTCAACACGGCGCGTGCCGGCTTCGGTGCGGCGCAGAGCCAGCTGCAGTCGGTCGTGACCAACCTGTCGGACAACGTGACCAACCTGAGCGACGCGCGCAGCCGCATCGAAGACGCCGACTTCGGCGCCGAATCGACCAATCTGGCGAAGGCGCAGATCCTGGCCCAGGCATCGACCGCGATGCTGGCCCAGGCCAACCAGAGTGCCCAGTCCGTTCTCAAGCTGCTCCAGTAATCCGGGCACGCTAGAGGTACGGCTCCGGCATCCCGCCCCCCTTCATACGGGGTGCCGGAGCCGAACACGGAACCCCGGTGGTCGTAAGACCGCCGGGGTTTTGTGTTGTTGGTGCTAGTTCAATCCAAACAAGGCATCGAACGCGATTATGCCCATTGGCGAGAAGCGCACCACCCGCCCCTCGCCACGCGCCGCCCAGCCTTGGTCGATCGCGCGCGTCAGGATCGCGGCGCCCAGCACGCCGCCGAGATGGTGGCGCCGCTCGCTCCAATCGAGGCACGTTCGGCAGAACGGGCGGAGGCCATCGCCTTTGACGAAATCGCGGGTCGCGAACCACGCGCGGCCAGCATCGGTCAGCGCGTCGTCCGCCATCAGGCCGCGGGCCGCCAGCGACGATGCCAGCATCACCGCGCGTTCGCCGGCCAAATGGTCGTAGCACACCCGCGCCTCACGCAGCGCAGCGTCGCGCGGCCCCGTGCGCACGCGCACCGCGCCGGTCCGCTGCGCCAGCCCCATCAGCGCTTCGAGCGTGTCGGCGACATCGCCGCCAGACAGCCGCAGATAGCGGTGCCTTCCCTGCTTCTCGGCGGCGAGCAGCCCAGACTGTTCGAGCCGGGCGAGATGTCCGCTCGCGGTGGGGAGCGCGACGCCGCCCGCTTCGGCCAGCTCGCTCACGGTCAGCGCGCGACCGTCCATCAGCGCGGTCAGCATATTGGCGCGCGCGGGATCGCCGATCAGTGCCGCGATCGCGGCGATATTGGGTCCATCTTTCATGGTTCGGTCTTAGCCGAACCATCGCCGCGCTGGAATCGCTAAAGTGTGCCGACACTTTGGAGAAGACCGAATGATTACCTGCATCATCCGCTACGATATCGAGCCGTGGGGCCGCGACGCGTTCGTCGATTATGCGCGAACCTGGGGCGAGGCGATCCCGCGCTGCGGCGCCGATCTGATCGGCTATTTCGCGCCGCACGAAGGGTCGGCGACAACTGCTTACGGAATCTATGACATCGCGGACCTCGCCGAATACGAAGCGTATCGCGCGCGATTGAAGGCGGACCCGCTGGGACAGCAGAACTTCGCTTTCGCGCAAAAGGGGCGCTTCATTCGCCGCGAGGATCGCCTCTTCCTGCAACGGGTCGACCGATGATCGCGGTTATCTTCGAGGTCGAGCCCGCCGACCGGCAGGCCTATCTCGACCGCGCCGCCGCGCTCAAGTCCGAGCTCGAAGACGTCGACGGGTTCGTGTCGATCGAGCGGTTCGAAAGCCTGACGCAGCCGGGCAAGATCCTGTCGCTGAGCTTCTTTCGCGACGAAGCCGCGGTCGCCGCGTGGCGCAACACGCCGCATCATCGCGACGCGCAGGCGGCTGGGCGTGGCGGTGTGCTGGCCGATTACCGGCTGCGCGTCGCCGAGGTGGTGCGCGACTATGGCATGACCGAGCGAGCGGAGGCGCCTACCGACAGCCGCGCGGTGCACGACGACTAGACTGACCGAATAACCAAAAAAGCCGTCACCCCGGCCTTGTGCCGGGGTCCACTGTGCCGCGAGCGTTCCGCAAGAGGCTGTTACTCACCGCCAAGCCGCCTGGTGGACCCCGGCACAAGGCCGGGGTGACGGTGCGGAAAATAGCGCTTGGCCAGCTAGACCGACTTGCCCAGCGCCCGCTTCAGCCGCGCGTGCGCCGACGCCTTGATCTGGCATACTCGCGCGGCGCCGACGCCGAGCACCTGGCCGATTTCCTCGAGGTTGAGCTCCTCGACATAATAAAGCTGGACGACCTGCGCCTCGCGCTCGGGCAGCGCGGCGATCGCGGCGATGAGCGCGTCGCGCAGACCGGCTTCCGCGAGCTGGTCGAACGCGTTGGGTTCGTCGGACATGAACCACGGGCCGTCGTCGGTGTAGACGTCGTCGAGCGAGTCGAACCTGACCGCCTCCGCGCCGGCATAGTCGGCGCGCAACTTTTCGATGGAGACACCGAGTTTCTCGGCGACTGCGGCGTCGCTCGGCGGGACGCGATCGATTGTCAGCGCGGCGACGATCTCCTGATATTGCTTGCGGCGGCGCATCGCGCCACGCGTCAGCGTTGCCTGGCGGCGGAGCTGGTCGATCATCGCGCCGCGCAGGCGCGTGGCGAGATATTGTTCGAAGGTCACTTGCCCGCGATCCTCGAACCCGTGGATCGCCTCGACCAGCGCGACGAGCCCGATCTGGACCAGATCCTCGACCTCGCACACGCCCGAAATGCTGCCGTGGACATGCCACGCGATGCGGCGGACCAGCGGCGCGTGCTTGCGCACGAGTATATCGACATCGGCCTTGGCCACGCGGCCATAGGTCAAGGGTTGGGCGTCCGCGAACGCGGCGCGCATCGGTTCGGCGCTCATGCCGCAATCGCCTGAGGGGCACCGATCACGGCGACGACTTCGACGGCCTTCTCTTCCGGCACCTCGAAGAAGCTCATCACCGGCGTGTCGGGCAGGCACGTCTTGACCAATTTGCGGATCGCGAGGCGGATCGCGGGCTGAACGACGAGCGCGAACGGCTTGGCCTCGGCGATCAGCGGGCCGGCGGCCTGTTGCAGCGCATCGACGATGCGGCGGCCGAGATCGGGCTCGATCGTGTGGCGGCGCGACGGGTCGGAGCGAACCGCCTGGCCGAGCAGCCCCTCGAGCTGTCCCTCGAGCGTCATCACGCGCAACGGTTCGTGGACGCCGCACAATTTGCCGATGATCAGTCCGCCGAGATCCGGACGGATCGCCTCGACGATTTCCTCGGCGTCGGTGGTCTTCTGCGCGGCGACCGCGATGGCGGCGGCGATGCGGCGGAATTCCTTGAGCGCGACGCCTTCCGCCAGCAGTCCCTTGAGGACTTGCGTCAGCGTGGTCAGCGGGAGCGGTGCCGGGGTCAGCGCGGCGACCAGTTGCGGGCTCTTTTCCTTCAAGCCGTCGAGCAACGCCTGGACCTCGTCGGCACCGAGCAGGTCGGCGGCGTTCTGGCTCAATTGATGGTTGAGATGGGTCGCCATCACGGTGCCCGAATCAACCACCAGATAGCCCTGCCCCGTCGCGGCATCGGCGTCGCCGGGCGAAATCCACGTCGCGTCGAGCCCGAAGGTGGGATCCTTGGCCTTCTTGCCGTGGAGTTCGCCGAAGCCTTGGCCCGTGTCGAGCGCGAGCATCTCGTCCGCCGACGCCTGATCCTCGCCGACGACGACCCCGCCGACAAGGATGCGATAGGTATAAGGCGCGAGGTTGATGTCGTCGCGCACGCGGACCTGCGGCACGACGAAGCCGAGTTCCTTCGACAGCTGGCGCCGCACCCCGGTGATCCGCCCCATCAACGGCGCACCGCGGCGTTCGTCGACCAGCGGGACCAGGCCGTAGCCGATATCGAGATTGATCTGCATCCCGTCGGACACATCCTCCCAACCTATCTTCGAGAGATCGGGGGCGGGGGCGGCGGCGGCGGGCGGCGGCGGGCGCTTGGCGATCTGGCGCAATTTCCACGCGGCAAACCCGGCGAGGCTCGCGGCCGACAGCAGCACCATGTGCGGCATGCCGGGCAGCACGCCGAGGATGCCGAGGATGCCGGCGACAGGCGTCCAGGTGCGTGGGCTACCGAACTGGCTGCCGATCTGGCCGGCGAGGTCGTGGGTCGAGGTGACGCGGGTGACGATCGCGGCGGCGGCGATCGACAGCATCAGGCTGGGTAATTGCGCGACCAGCGCGTCGCCGATCGCGAGCAGAACATAGGTATGCGCGGCGTCGCCGAGCGACAGGCCGTGGCTGACCGGCCCCAAAATCAGCCCGCCGATGATGTTGGCGAACAGGATCAGCAAAGCGGCGACCGCGTCGCCCTTCACGAACTTGGACGAACCGTCCATCGACCCGTAGAAATCGGCCTCGGTCGACACTTCGACGCGGCGTGCCTTGGCCTCCTCGGGGGTGATCAGCCCGGCGTTGAGGTCGGCGTCGATCGCCATCTGCTTGCCGGGCAAGGCGTCGAGGGTGAAGCGCGCGGAAACTTCGGACACGCGGCCCGCGCCCTTGGTCACCACGATCAGGTTGATGATCACGAGGATCGCGAAGACGAAGATGCCGACGACGTAATCGCCGCCGATCAGGAACGTCCCGAACGCCTCGATCACGTGCCCCGCCGCAGCTTCGCCCTCATGCCCGTGAACCAGCACGACGCGGGTCGAGGCGACGTTGAGGCCGAGACGGAACAGCGTGGCGAACAGCAGCACCGAGGGAAACGCCGAGAAATCGAGCGGCTTCTGCGCGTTGAGCGCGACCATCAGCACCGCGAGGCTGATCGCGATGTTGGCGACGAAGAAGATGTCGAGCATGACCGCCGGGATCGGCACGACCATGACGCAGACCAGCAGCAGGATCGCCAGCGGCAGGAAAACGTGGCGGAGATTGCCGCCGAAAAACTTGTTCGAAATCGTTGGCACTTAGCCCCCCAGGCTCGCGAGCATCATGTACGCCAGCCGCGCATTGGTCGGCGTCGGGCGGAGAAGGTTGGTCGAATCGGTCGCCGCACCGGGAAGGCCCGGGGCGGTTGTCGCCGCCGCCGGATTGACCCGGGCGAGCGCCGCCTTGGCCCAGGCCGCGGCGCTTTGAACATTGTCGCCCGATCCGGCGATGACGGTCGCGCCACCGATATCGGTCATCGCCGCGAGCGACGCGAAATTGGCCTTGGCGGTGGCGAAATCGCCGCCCCGCCCGATCGCCGGGATCAGCCCCGGATTGCCGCTGAGCGTATCCGAGGCGAGGCTGGTCGCGCCGACGCTGGCCGCACCCTTGTCGAGCTTGGCGGCGAAGCGCTGATAGATATCGCCCAGACTGCGCGCGTTGCCGCCGGCGTCGTAGAAGATCGAGCGGTTGGCGCGCGCGGCGGCGGGGAACATCGCCGCGCCCGAGACGCCGGGATTGACCTGCATCGTCTTGAGGAACGAGCGCGCGCCGCCGAGCCCTAGAAAATGCGCCATGTAGAGATCGGTGCCGGTCGCACCGCGGCCGAGCGATCCTTCGAGCGATGCCTTGTTGTCGGAAGCCGATTCGGCGGCCATCGAGGCGGAGACGGCGGGGTTGTTGCGCAGATCGAGGATCGCGCGCCGCATCGCCGGGTCGCTGACGGTGAGGCGGCCGTTGGCGCCGCGGGTGATCGCATCGGCCGCCCAGCCCAGGCCGTGCTCGCCGCCGTGTTGCTTGACGACGCCGAGCCAGCTTTGATCGATGAATTGATAAAGCCCGGTGGCCGACGACGTGCCGGCGCGCGCGGTCGGGTTCAGCCCGCTTTCGAGCTGGGCCTGGCCGAGCAGATAATCGAAGTCGATTCCGGTCGCCTGGCTCGCTTGCGCGATTGCCGACCGGACGTTGCCCCAATTCCCCGAGATTGCTTCGACGCCCATCGGCCCCTTTGGTGACTGCCCCTAGTGGGAATCAGTTCAGCAAGGGCCGTGCCAACTCCCCAGTCCGTCATCCTCGCGAAAGCGGGGACCCAGCTTCCAAGGCATCCGCATCGTCACGCCGGGGTTGATTGCCGAGAGCGATCAAGCTGGATCCCCGCTTTCGCGGGGATGACGAAGGAGGGTCAGGCGTACGCCGCCACGCGGCCGTTGGGGCGATACCCACCGGCATCACCGGCAAGCATTTGCAGCCTGCGGCGCACGTTTGCCGCCAGCAGATTGACGTAGATGCGCGCGGTTTCGTTGAGGCGCTGCGCTTCCTCGGCGAGTTCGCGCACGTCGGGTTCGAGCCCGCCGCCATTGATCGCGCCAAGCTGTTCAATCGCGACCAGCTTGTCGCGCGTCGCCTTGTCGAGCGCGGCCACGTCGTTCGCCTTCATCGCCGCGATTTCGGCGTGGAGCGCATCGATCACGCGGATCAGGCCGTCACGCCGGGTCATGCGACATCCAGTCGTAGCGCAGTGAGAGCAATTGATCCGCGATCGTCGCAGGCAGGATCGGAAAGGTGCCGTCGGCGATCGCGCGCTTGATCCGCGCGACGCGATCCGTATCGACCGGGGGCTGCGCGGCAAGCTGGCCGGCGAGTTGCGCGACCGGCGACGCCTGGTGATCCACATCCGTCGCCAACACGAGTTTCGGCGGCGCCACGACCGGCGATACCGGCGCGACGCGAAGGTCGGTGGGCGTTGAGCCCTTCGGTCCGATCGGATCGACCATGGTCCACCTTGTGTCTAACTCGGATCATCGAACGACTGCCTGTTCCAAATCTTTAGAAAAAATTATTCCCCGCCCGGGATCAACGCCTTGCCGGGTTCGGTCGCGATCGCCTGGATCGGCGGCTTGCCGTCCTGGACCTTGATCAGCACGCGCCCGCCGACGGGCGCATCGTTGACCGCGATGCCGTCGCGCTCGACCGAAAAGCCTTCGGTGCCTGCAGTCACCGAGACCGGATCGCCGCGCTTGATGACGATGACCGGCTTGGCCGCAGGCGCCGCGACCGGCGCGAGCGGGCTCGGCTCGACCACTGCCGGGGCGGCCATGCGGACCGGCACGAAGATGCGCCATTCGGGGTCGGGGCACGCCACGACCACCGAATCGTGCGCGGGCGTCCGCCAATTCATCGTCACCATCGCGCAGCTCGTCAGCTTGAGCCGCGTATCGACCGGCGTGCGCGCGCCGCCATCCTCGCCGATCGCGCGGCCGGTGAAGCCCGCGACGGCCTTGTCGATCATCGCGGTGCTCTGGAAGGTCTGCGCGGCGGCAGGCGTTGCCGCGACCAGCACGGCAAGAGTGACTATCGAGCGGATCATGGTTTTGTCCTGTTCGGGTCGCCGGTGAAGCTGACCGTGACGAGCGCGTTGCGCCGGCCGGTGCCGGCGGCGGCGATGATGAGGCGGTCGGCGGCGATGCCGTGGTTTATAAGGTAGGCGGCGACCGCGCGGGCACGATCGGCGGCGAGCAAGTCCGCACTGCCGGTCGCGGGATCGACATCGCTTTGCCCCATCGTACCGCCGCTCACGCGCAGGCTCGCGCGCGGGTCGTGCAAATTGACGGTGGCGAATTCGGCGAGCGCGGCTGGCGATTGCGGGACTGCCGAGCCGGGCGCGAACGCAACGGCGGCGGCGGCGAGCGGGATCGGGTCCGGTTTGACGCTATCGACGACGGCGCCGCCGAACCCTTCGCGCAATCCCTTGGCGAGCGCCTGGCGGTCGGTCGCCTGGACCAGCACGAAAAACCCGACCAGCAACAAAGCGAGATCGGCGAGCGTCCACAGCCACAACGGCCGCGCGGGCGGCGGATCGAGGAGCGCGTCGTCGCTCATGCCGCGACGACACTCATGATAGCGGCGGCGCGCGGCTGGCCGTATTCGGCGAGCGCGGCAAGCGGCGCGACCAGCCGCGAGCGTTCCTCCGCCTCGGCGCGCGCGCGGCGGCGCAGACGAACCGCAATCGGCATCGCGATCAGATTGGCGATCAGCGCGCCGTAGAGCGTCGCGAGCAAGGCGACCGCCATCCCCGCACCGATCGCCTTGGGATCGGTCATCGACAGGAACATCTTCACCAGCCCGACCAACGTGCCGACCATCCCCATCGCCGGCGCGACCTCTGCCATCCCCGCCCACATGTCGGCGGCGGCGGCGTGGCGCAGGATGCGCGCGCGGCGGCGTTCGTCGAGCAGCCGCGTGATTTCGGCAGGCGTCGCGCCATCGACGATCTCGGCGATCGCGGCAGCAACGTCCTTGTCGGCGATCACCGAGCGGTCGAGCGTGTGGACGCCGTGGCGCTTGGCGATGCGGCCGAGTGCGGCGGCCTGATCGATCAACGGCGTCGCGTCGAGCGTTCGCCGCGGCAGCGTAGCCAGCGCGGCGATGCCCCGGCCGACGTCGCGGAGCGGCGTACGCAGCAACGTCGCGGCCAGCGTGCCACCGGCGACGATGCCGATCGCGGCGGGATCGATGAACGGAGCGAACGTATCGGGCGTGATCATGCGCGTAGTTCTGCAAGCTGCGGGCCAGTTTGCCTGCGCGTCCGCGCGCTCTTCGCCAAACGGCAATCGCTTCACCGAACCGGCAACCGGATTGCCGCCGACCGGCAAAGGCTTGCCGCTTTTCGCCCGACACGGAGAGCAAATCCACCCTTGAGCGCACTTGGCACGGGCTTTGCTGAACTCTCGCGCAGGAATTAACGCGAGGACCGGCACATGGCCGACAACAGTCTGTTCGGAATACACGGGGCGGCGCTCGAAGTGCGCGGCCAGCGCATGGGTATCCTGGCGTCGAACATCGCCAACGCCTCGACCCCCGGGTTCAAGGCGCGCGACATCGATTTTCAGCGCGCGATGGCCGCGGCGCAGGGCGGCAGCGTCGATGACGGCGCGATCGCCGGCGCGACGATGTACCGCGTCCCGCTCCAGCCCAGCCTCGACGGCAACACCGTCGACCTGTCGACCGAGCAGACCGCCTTCGCCGAAAACGCCGTCCAGTATCAGACGACGCTGTCGTTCCTGAACGGGCGGATCGGCCAGATCACCCGCGCGCTGAGGGGGGAATAAGATGCCCAACGGACCGCTGACGATCTTCCAGGTATCGGGCCGCGCGATGTCCGCGCAGCTCGTGCGGATGAACACCACCGCCTCCAACCTGGCCAATGCCGGGTCGGTCGCGAGCTCGGCCGAGACCGCATACCGCACGATCAAGCCGGTGTTCCGCACCAGCTTCGACAAGGCGAGCGGCATGTCGACGGTCGATGTCGAGAGCGTGGTGTCCGCGGGCGACGCGCCGACCAAGCGCTACGACCCGACCAACCCGATCGCCGACAAGGACGGCAACGTCTGGGAATCGAACGTCGATGAAACGCGCGAACTGGTCGACATGATGGAGACCGCGCGCGGGTACCAGAACAACGTCGAAGTCATGCAGACCGCCAAGTCGCTGATCGTCGACACGCTCAAACTCGGGAAAGCATAATGACCACGCCATTCGACACCACGCTCGCCAATATCGGCATCGCCCGCAGCGGCAGCGCCGCGACCCCGACCGTCTCGACCGCCGCGTCGCAGACGCTCGGCCAGGCCGATTTCCTCAAGCTG
>NZ_JAQGKZ010000109.1 GCF_028289855.1 Sphingomonas bacterium
GGCCGGCTGTCGGCAAAGATGTACCCGCCCGATTGCATGACGATGCCGAACACCGTGGAAAGTCCTAGACCGGTGCACTTGCCCACTTCCGTGGTGGTGAAGAACGGCTCGAAGATCTTGCCGACGATGTCGGGCGGGATGCCGATTCCGGTATCGGCAATTTCGAGCAGCGAATAATCGGCGATCGGCAGAATGTCGTTGCCGAGCTTGCGGACGTCGGCGGCGGTGACCGCGCGGCTGGTGATAGTCAGCGTGCCGCCGCTCGCGTCCTTCGCCAGCATCGCATCGCGCGCGTTGACCGCGAGGTTGACGACGACTTGTTCCAACTGCCCCGGGTCGGCGCGGACGGCGCCGAGGTTGCGCCCGTGACGCACCTCGAGCTTCACCGTTTCGCCCATCAAGCGCTTGAGCAGCTGCGACACTTCGGAAATCACGTCGGGCAATTGCAGCACTTGCGGCCGCAACGTTTGCTGACGGCTGAACGCCAGCAATTGCCGCGTCAGGCTGGCGGCGCGGTTCGAGTTGGCCTTGACCTGCTGGATGTCGTCATAATCGCTGTCGCCGGGCGAATGGCGCATCAGCATCAGGTCGCAATGCCCGATGATCGCGGTCAGGATATTGTTGAAATCGTGCGCCACGCCGCCCGCGAGTTGGCCGACCGCCTGCATCTTGGTTGCTTGCGCGACTTCGCGCTTGAGCCGAGTCTCCTCGCCATTGTCCTTCAGGCTGAGCAGCACCGCCGCATCGCCCAGTCCACGCGCGCCCGCGATGGTCAGCGCGACTGGTTCGTCGGGATGGTCCTTCAGCCGGATCGCCATGTCGGTCGAATGCGTCGCGCCATTGGCAAACTTGCGGATCGCGTCGGCGACCGCGGCCTTGTCCTCGCGCACGACGAGGTCGCCCGGGTAGAGCGGCGGCTGCGCGGCATCGACTTGGGCGGCGCGGACGAACGGGTCGTTCATCTGCACGAAGCGCCCGTCGCGATCGACCAAGGCGAGCCCGACCGGGAGCAGCGAGATCAGGCTTTTGACGTGCGCCGCGGCGCTCGCACCGATCGCGGGCTGGCCGCTTTCCTCCTCGTCGAGCATGACGACGAGGATCGGCGCGTCGTCGCCGTCGAGGAACGGGATTTGCAGGACGCGTAAGGGGTTGCCCTTGGCGCCCTCGCGCTCGAACCGCGCTCGCCCCTTCGCATCGACTGATAGGAAGCGCGCGAAGTCGCGGCCGACCACGACCGCTTCTTCATGCCCCATCGACCGCTCGCGCAACACGCGGTTGGCCGCGAGCAATTTGCCGTCGGGCGCGATCAACGCCGCCATGATCCCTGCGGCGGCGAGGCGGTCGCCGGTCGGCCCGGCGACCAAGGATTGCACGTTGGTGGCGAGGTCGAGCCCCTGCGCCTCGTGAAAGCGCCAGACCAGCATGTCCTCGGCCTCACCGGCGCGCTCGATCTGGACGGCAAGTGGGGCACCGCGCGTGGTGATGCGGTCGAGCTGTGCCGATCCGTCGCGCCATGCAGTGCGACCGGCGCTAGCGAGGTCGGCGGCGCCGGTGCCGTCGAGCGGTAAACTAGGCGGCGTCGGATAGCCTCCGAAGCGCGCCTTGTAGCGTTCGTTGGCGCAGATCAGCCGCCCGGCGCGGTCGGTCACAGCGAGCGCGTCGTCGCTGGCGGCGGCGAGCGTGCGTGCGACGCTCCAGTCAGTTTCGCTCGTCTCGGCGGCGGCCGTGGAGCCAAGCCGCGACCAGACGAACGCCGTCCCGGCCAGCACCAGCATCGCAGCGGCGAATCCGCCCGCAATCGCCGCGCTCTTGAGCACGAGCAGCGCGATCAATCCTGCGCCGAGGCCGCATACGACCGCGACGATCAACGCCTGGCGCTGGCCGGAGGTAGCAGAAGCTGAGGGGACGGGTCGCGAAGCCATGGAGGTTCTTGTGGCGCTGTCGGGGTGGAGGTCAAGCGCCGCGCTACGCCTCCCACCGTCGCCCCCGCGAAAGCGGGGGCCCAGCTCCAGGTTTATCCTCCCCGGTCGCGGTCGCGTTTGCTGTTGTCGGCGGAAGCTGGGTCCCCGCTTTCGCGGGGATGACGATCATTTTACATCGGAGGGAAAAGAAAACGCCGCCGGCGAGTTTCCCCACCGGCGGCGCTCTTATCCCCGCTCGGGGAAGCTCGTTACCAGATCCGGACGCGCTGCTCCGGCGCCAGATACAGTTTCTGCCCCGCCGCCGGTTTGAACGCGGCGTACCATGGGTCCATGTTGCGTACGATGTTCGCGCGCTGCTCGGACGGGCTGTGCGGATCGGTCAGCAAGCGCTGGCGCAAGGTCGCCTCGCGATAGCTGCGCCGCCACACCTGCGCCCAGCCGAGATAGAAGCGCTGGTCACCGGTATAGCCGCCGATCACCGGTGCCGGCTTGCCGCCCAGCGTCTTGTGATAAGCGTCGTACGCCACCGACAGGCCGGCCAGATCGGCGCTGTTCTCGCCGAGCGTCAGCGCGCCCTTGACGTGCATGCCCGGAAGCGGCTCGTACGCGTCATATTCCGCGACCAGCATCGCCGACAGTTTCTTGAACGCCGCGACATCGGCGTCGGTCCACCATTGGGTCAGCTTGCCGGTCTTGTCGTACTTGGCGCCCTGATCGTCGAAATGATGGCTCAATTCGTGCCCGATCACCGCGCCGATTCCGCCATAATTGACCGCGGCGTCGGCGTTCGGATCGAAGAACGGCGGCTGCAGGATCGCCGCCGGGAAGACGATCTCGACCATGCCGAAATTGGCATAGGCGTTGACCGTCATCGGGGTCATGCCCCACTCCCAGCGCTGGAGCGGCTTGCCGAGGTGGCCGACGTCATAATCGTGCTGCCATTGATTGGCGCGCCATTCGTTGCCGAACGCATCGCCCTTGGTCATCTTGAGCGAAGAGTAATCCTTCCACCTTGACGGATAACCGATCTTGGGCGTGAAGGCGGCGAGCTTTTCGTGCGCCTTGACCTTGGTCTCGGGCGCCATCCAGGTCAGCTTGTCGATCCGCTGTCCCATCGCGGCGATGATGTTCTTGACCAAAGTATCGGCCGCCGCCTTGGTTGCCGGCGGGAAGTATTTCGCCGCATAGATCTTGCTAACCTCGTCGTCGATCGCGCCGGTGGTGAACTGGACGCCGCGCTTCCACCGCGCTTGCTGTTCGGGCGTGCCCGACAGCGTCTTGCCGTAGAACGCGAACTGCTCGTCATCGAATTGCTGCGGCAGGACGTCGGCATAACCGTCCAGGCTGCGCACCATCAACTGGTCGCGCAACACGCCGATCGGCGCATCGGCCACCAATTTTGCGATACCCGTCACCGCGCTTGGCTGCGACACCACGACCGAATCGACCGGCGCACCAAGCCCCTTGAAATAGCTCGCGAAGGCGAAGCCCGGCGCGGATTTCTCCAGATCGGCGACGGTCATCTTGTTGTACGTCTTGTCGGCGTCGCGGCTGTCGATCCGGGTCCAGCTGACTTTGGCGATCTCGGTCTCGAAATCGACCAGCGCTTTGGCGCGCGGGTCGGCATCGGTTTCGCCCGCCATCGTCAGCACCTTGGCGATGTGCGCCTGGTAGGCCGTCTTCATCTCGGCCAGCTTGGCGTCGGCCGACAGGTAATAGTCGCGGTCGGGCAAACCGAGGCCCGACTGGCTGAGGCCGAGCACATAGACTTCGGGGTTCTTGTCGTCCTGACCGACATACGCGCCGAACGGACCGCGGACGCCGCCCGCCGACGCTTCGGCGAGCAACGCCGGGTACCCGGCCTTGTCGACTGCCTTGATCCTGGCAAGCCAGGGCTGGATCGGCGCCATTCCCTTGGCGTCGATCGCGGGACGATCGAGGAAGGTCGAATAGGCGACGCCGATCTTCGAATTGGGATCGCTCGCCGCGGTTTCGAGGATGCCCTTGGTGCGTTCTTCGGACAGGTCCGACAACAGGTTGAACGCGCCGTAATTGGATTTGTCGGCGGGGATCGGCGTGTTCTTCGCCCACATGCCGTTGCCGAACGCGTAGAAATTGTCGCCCGGGGCGACGGTCTTGTCCATGCCGGCTTCATCGAACCCGAATGTGCCGAATTGGGGCTTGCCGGCGGGAGTCGCGGCGACGGTCTGTTGCGCCAGCGCGGCGCCGCCCAAGGCGGTCGCGGCAAGAAGGGCAAAGGCGAAGGGTTTCATGGGAGGGATCCTTTGGGTTCTCGATTACCAGATGCGGACGCGCTGATCGGGCGCGAGATACAATTTCTGCCCCGGGGCGGCTTTGAACGCCGCGTACCACGGATCCATGTTGCGGACGATCCAGCTGCGCTGCTCGCTCGGGCTATGCGGATCGGTCAGCAGGCGCTGGCGCAAGTTCGCCTCGCGGTAATTGCGCCGCCACACCTGCGCCCAGCCGAGATAGAAGCGCTGATCGCCGGTATAGCCGCCGATCACCGGTGCCGGCTTGCCGCCGAGCGAGCGGTGATAGGCGTCGTACGACGCGCTCAACCCCGCGAGGTCGGCGCTGTTTTCGCCCAGTGTCAACGCGCCCTTGACGTGCATGCCCGGGAGCGGTTCGTATTTGTCATATTCGGCGACAAGATCGCCGCTCAACTTCTTGAAATTGGCGATGTCCGAATCGGTCCACCATTGCGTCAGCTTGCCGTGGAGATCGAACTTCGACCCCTGATCGTCGAAATGGTGGCTCATTTCGTGGCCGATCACCGCGCCGATCCCGCCATAATTGATCGCCGGATCGGCGTTGGGATCGAAGAACGGCGGCTGGAGGATCGCCGCGGGAAAGGTGATCGCGACCAATGTGGGGTTGGCCTGCGCGTTCACCGTCATCGGGGTCATCCCCCATTCCCAGCGATAGATGCCCTTGCCCAATTTGGCGCGATTATAATCGTACGCCCATTGGTTGGCGCGCCATTCGTTGCCGAACGCGTCGCCCTTGACGATGTCGAGCGACGCGTAATCGCGCCACGTCGTCGGATAGCCGATCCGCGGCGTGAATGCGGCGAGCTTGGCGTGCGCCTTCACCTTGGTCTCGGGCGCCATCCAGGTCAGTTTGTCGATGCGGACATTCATCGCGGCGATGATGTTCTTGACCAATCGGTCCGCCGCCGCCTTCGTCGCGGGCGGGAAGTATTTGGCGACATAGACCTTCGAAACGTCGTCGGTCAGCGCGCCGCTGGTGAATTGCACCGCGCGCTTCCAGCGTTCCTGCTGCTGCGGCGTGCCCGACAGGACGGTGCCGTAGAAGGCGAACTGCTCTTGATCGAACGCCTTGGGCAGCACGTCGGCATAACCGTCGAGGCTGCGGATCAGCAATTGATCCTTGAGCACTTGCAGCGGAGTCGATCCGACCAGCGCGGCGATGCCGGTGATCGCGCTCGGCTGGCCGACAATGACCTCGGTCGCCCCGGTCGTCCGGAAATACGTGGCGAAATCGAACCCGGGCGCCGACTTCGCCAGATCGGCGACGGTCATCTTGTTGTAGGTCTTGTCGGCGTCGCGGCTCTCGATCCGCGTCCAGCTCGCCTTGGCGATCGCGGTTTCGAAATCGACGATGGCTTGCGCGCGCGGGCCGGCATTGGCTTCGCCCGCCAGCGTCAGCATCTTGCGGATGTGCCCGACATAGGCGGCCTTGGCCTCGGCCAGCTTGGGATCGGCGCTGAGGTAATAGTCGCGGTCGGGCAGCCCGAGCCCCGACTGGCGCAGCGCGACGGCGTAGACGTCAGGATTCTTGGCGTCCTGCGTCACCCCGCTGCCGAACGGCGTGCCGACCCCGGCGCGGCTCGCTTCGACGAGCAGCGCGGCATAGCCGTCCTTCGAATTCAGCCCGGCGATCTTGTCGAGCCACGGCTTGATCGGGTTCAGGCCCTTCGCCTCGATCGCGGCGGTGTCGAGATAGGTCGCGTAGGTCCGTCCGATCTTCGAGTTGGGGTTGGCGGCGGCGGTCTCGAGTAGCCCGCGCGTGCGCTTGTCGGACAGATCCTGCAGCACCTCGAACGCGCCGAAATTGGATTTGTCGGCGGGGATCGGCGTGGTCTTTGACCAAGTCCCGTTGGCGAAGCCGTAGAAATCGTCGCCCGGCGCGACGCTCTTGTCCATGCCCGCAAAATCGAAGCCGAACGTGCCATAGGTCGGCTTGCCCGTGGTGACCGCGGCCGGGGCGGCGGATTGCGCGACGGCGACGCTGCCCAAGGCGGTTGCCGCGAGCAAGGCGAGTGCGATAGGCTTCATGGCCGTGTCCCTCTTAATCCTGGATGGGAAGCCGGTCGCCACGAGTCTCTCGCGCGCCACTTCCTTATGACGTCGCGTGTTTTACGCCGGTGATACGCCCAGTCAATCGCCCGAAATGGCGTCAGCCGCGGTCGCGCATGATGCGGCCGGCTTCCTTCTTCCAGTCCCGTTCCTTGATATGCTCGCGCTTGTCGTGTGCCTTGCGGCCCTTCGCCAGCGCCAGTTCGAGCTTCGCGCGCCCCTGTGAATTGAAATAGATCATCAAGGGCACGAGCGTCATGCCATCGCGCGCGACCGCGCCGTGCAGCCGGTTGATCTCGCGTTCGTGGAGCAGCAGCTTGCGCCGCCGCTTGGGCTCGTGATTGAAGCGGTTGCCGTGGCTGAATTCGGGAATGTTCGAATTGATCAGCCACACGCCACCATCGGCCGTGACCTCGGCATAGCTCTCCGCGATCGACCCCTCGCCGCCGCGCAGAGATTTTACTTCGGTTCCGGTCAGCGCGATGCCGGCCTCGTACGTCGTGTCGATCATGTAATCGAACCGCGCGCGCCGGTTTTCGGCGACGATCTTCTTCTTGTCGAACGTGGCGGGCTTGGGACGCGGCATGGGACGCGCGATGTAGGCGCGCGCTTGTTAGAACGCCAGCGGATCCTCGCCGTAACGGTTCGCACCCTGGGTTCCCGGCAGGCAAAGGAAGACGATCAGCACGATCATCAGCAGGAAGCCGACCATCCCGAGCAGCCACACACCGCCGAACGACTGCATCGCCGGCAACATCGCCGCGTTTACCTGATCGGGCGTCATGCCGGGCTTCACCTTGCCGATCACGTCGAAGAAGCGCGGAAAGGCCGACAGGTAGAGCAACGGCGTGACGATGTGCACCGCGAACACCGGCGACGCCCACCAGCCCGACCGATCGCCGTCGTGCAGCCGCCGCACCACCGCCGCGGCGATCAGGGCGAGCCAGATCAGCGTCACGACGACCGAAAACACCATGATGTTGCTGACCATCGGCGTGATCATCTGCATGACCAGTTCGGGATGGTCGTCGAACCGATGCGGATCGCCCTGCATCATCGGCCCCATGCGATCGAACATCGACATCATGATCGGGATCATCACGACCATGCCCACGACCATCTGGACGGCATAGACGATTAGGATCCACAGCCAGAACGGCTGACGATTTTCGCGCCCGGAAAATGTGGCGAGTCCGGTGATGTGGCGGCCCAGCAGGTTCATCGTGAATCTCCCCCGTTTGCGGACGGCCCATACCGGTTATCGCCCGGTTGGCTCGCCATGCAGCACAAAATAACAAGCATCAGGAGCGATGCCAAATAGGCCAGATTGTTCAGGAGGATCGGTCCGAACAGCGGCGGCATGCCCGACATGGCGTCGGTCGCGCCCGGCGTTTGCGTATCCGCCTGAATCGCAGTGAACATGCGAGCCATCATCGCCATGCCGCTCATCAGGAACAACGGTGCAGGAATACCCCACCAGCCCGAACGCCCGCTGTCGTGCAATCGGCGAGCGACGGCAGCGGCGAGCAGCACGATAACGGTCAGAGATATAACGCCCATGACAATCGGCGCCATTGCGAAATTGAGCGGCGCCGCCTCGATCGGCCCTGTCATAATTATTCCAACGAATGCGGTCATGAAGACTGTCCAGATCACCATTGCAGCCCCAACAACCGAGAGTACCCACAGCCAGAATGGCTGTCGCGTTTCCCGACCTGCAAAGCTGAACAGCGAACGTCGATGCTCGCTCCATAGCGCAATCACAGCCCCGCCCCCGCCATTGCCACATCAACCGCCGCGCGCGCCGCCTCCCCCGCCTCGGTCATCGGCAGGCGGAGGTGGAGCGGCCAGCCGGGCTTGATCTTGCCCAGCGCGTATTTGACCGGGCCGGGCGAGGCATCGGTGAACATCGCGATGTGCAGTGGATAGAGGCGGTCGTGGAGGGCGCGCGCCTTGGCGATATCGCCCGCCGCCCATGCCGCCTGGAAATCGGCGCAGAGCCGCGGCGCGACGTTGGCGGTGACCGAGATGCAGCCGGTGCCGCCCATCGCGTTGAACGCGAGCGCGGTCTCGTCATTGCCCGAGAGTTGGATGAAATCCGGCCCGCAGCCCAGCCGCTGTTCGGTAACCCTGCCGAGCGATCCGGTGGCATCCTTCACGCCGATGAAGATGTCGGGAAACGCGGTGACGATCCGCGCCATCGTCGCCGGCTGAATGTCGGTCACGGTGCGCCCGGGAACGTTGTAGAGCACGACCGGCAGCGGGGTTTCGCGCGCGATCGCTTCGAAATGGCGGAAGATACCCTCCTGGCTCGGGCGGTTGTAATACGGCGGCACCATCAGCGCCGCGTCGGCGCCGGCCGCCTTGGCGGCGTGGACATTGGCGATCGCGACGCGGGTGTCGTTGGAGCCCGCGCCCGCCAGGATCGGCACGCGGCCATTGGCTTGATCGGCGCAGATGCGGACCACCGCGAAATGCTCGTCATAGCTCAGCGTTGCCGCCTCCCCGGTGGTCCCGACCGGGACCAGCCCGGCCGACCCTTCCGCGATTTGCCATTCGACCAAATCACGAAACGCGCCCTCCACAAATGCCCCGTCCGCCGCGAACGGCGTGACCAAGGCCGGGATCGATCCCGAAAACATGCCTAAAAACTCCTTATCCGCGCCGAAATCGCGGTTTTTCGCCTGACAGATACGGGGCGATTGCCTATGCTGTCCACATGATCGCGTCATGGATCAAGACCGGCCTGTTCGCCGCCGCTTTGTCGGGGATGGCGGCGACCGGCTACGCGTTCCAGGATCAGTTCGAAAAAGCCAAGGCGCTGCTGGCCGGCAGCGCCGCCGATCCGACCAACACGTCGCTGTCGGCGGCGATTACCGAGTGGCGATCGCTGAGCGCGACGAGCAATGCGCCGTTCGACAGCTATGCACGGTTCATGCTCGCGCATCCGGGCTGGCCGGGCGAGACTCAAATGCGGCGTAATGCCGAAGTCGCACTCGGCCAGGGGACGTTCTCGGCATCGACCGCGGTCGCCTTCTTCCGCCGCTTCCCGCCGCAAAATGCCGCCGCCTGGGAGCGCTTCGCGCAGGCGCTCAACGGCACGGGCTTTCGCGACGAGGCGAAAAGCGCGGCACGCAACGGCTGGGTTATGGGCCTTCTGTCGAACGGCGATGAAGCCTTCGTGCTGGCGACTTTCCCCGACGCGCTGACCACCGCCGATCACGACGCGCGGATGGATCAGTTGCTGTGGCAGGGTCAGACGGCAGCCGCGGGACGGCAAATCCTGCTAACCAGCGCGGCCAAGCGGCCGCTGTTCCAGGCGCGGCTCGATCTGCGTATCGCCGCCTCGACGGCAGGCGGCGCCGATGCGCTCGGCGCGGGCGATCCGGGGTATCTTGCCGACAAGGCGATCTGGCTGGCCAATTCCGGCGCGGGGTCGTCGGCGCGCGCGCTGCTCGCGCGTCCGCACAATTTCACGATCCGCCCGACCGACGTCGATCGCTGGTACGATCTGCTGCTCAAGAACGCCCGCGCCGCGATCGCGGCGGGCGAAGCGAGCATCGCTTACAATATCGCCAGCCAGGTCGACGACGCCTATCCGGCGGGCACCGACGTGTCGCTCCGCCCGTTCGGGGAGCGCGATCCCTATACCGACCTCGTCTGGCTCGCTGGGCAGACCGCGATGAAGCGGCTCGGGCGCCCGGGCGATGCCGCGGCGATGTTCGTTCGATACACCGGCGGGTCGCGGTCGACCGCGCTCAAGTCGAAGGGCTTCTATTGGGCCGGTCGCGCCGCGGAAGCCGCCGGCCGGGCGGACGAATCGCGTGGCTATCTCGGCCGCGCGTCGGCGTATCGCGACCAATTCTATGGCCAGCTCGCCACCGAACGGCTCGGGCTGCCGATGGTGGCGCCGACCGATGCGATCACGCGGCCGGTCGATCCCGCTGTCCGCGCCGCCTTCTACCAGAGCGAAGTCGTCCGGGCCGCGCAATTCCTTGGCACGATCGGTCAGCACGAAGATCAGTCGGCGTTCGTCCGCCAGATCGCCAACGCCGCCAACAGCGAGAGCGACCATGTCCTCGCCGCCGAACTGGCGCGGATGCTCAGCCGTCCCGATCTCGCGGTGATGGTCGGGCGGAGCGCGCTGTTGAACGGCGTCAGCGACTACACGCTGACCGGCTTCCCGACCGTCAACATCCCGGCCACCGCAACCGGCAGCTGGAGCATCGCGCACGGCATCATGCGGCAGGAAAGCCAGTTCGACCGCGCCCTCGTCAGCCGCGTCGGCGCGCGCGGGATGATGCAGCTGATGCCCGGCACCGGGCGCGAGCAGGCCGGCAAGCTCGGCGTCGCGTGGGATTCGGGCATGCTGCTGTCGAGCACCGATTACAACATTCAGCTCGGCACCGCGTATTTCCAGCGGCTCTACGACATGTACGGCAGCTATCCGCTCGCGGTCGCGGCGTACAATGCCGGGGGCGGCAACGTGAACAAATGGCTCGCGGCGAACGGCGATCCGCGCACCGGCACGGTCGACTGGATCGACTGGATCGAGGCGATCCCGTTCGACGAGACCAAGCGCTACGTCCAGCATGTGCTCGAGAATGCGGTGGTCTATGACCTGATCAACCCGCAACGCGCGACCTCGACGGGCAACGCGCGGCTGAGCTGGTATCTCGGCAACAAGCGACCGGGCTGAGCGATTACCGACCGCCCCAATTACATCACGCCAGCGGGGTTCGCGGCGCTGCGCGCCGAATATCAGCACCTGCTGTCCGACGAACGTCCCAAGCTGGTCGAGGTGATTTCCTGGGCCGCGGGCAACGGCGACCGGTCGGAGAATGGCGATTACATCTATGGCCGCCAGCGGCTGCGCCAGATCGACCGGCGGCTCGGCTGGCTGGCCAAGCGGATGAAGGCGGCCAAGGTCGTCGATCCCGCCGCCGCGCCCGACCGCACCCGCGTGTTCTTCGGTGCGACCGTCACCATTGCCGACGAGGACGATAACCAACTCATTCTTACGCTCGTCGGCGACGACGAAACCGATGCGCGGCAAGGGCTGATCGGTTGGGGGTCGCCCTTCGCCCGCGCGCTTCGCGGCAGCGCGGTCGGCGACGTGCGGCGCGTCGCCTTGCCCGCGGGCGAAAAGGAATATGAGGTAATCGCGATCGCCTATCCGCCCGCGTAACGGAGCGTTTCCGTCCGCTGGATGGTTGTTCGGCCGACGCCGCGCTAGATCGGTGAGCGAAACGAATAGGAGAACCCCATGCCCATCCCCGCCACCTGGTCACCGCAACTGCTGTCGCTGCTCCGCATCGTCGCGGGGCTCGCCTTCATGGCTCACGGCATTTCCAAATTCTTCGGCATCCCGCCCTTCCCCATGCCGCTCAACGGCTTGTTGACCGTGGCGGGTGCGCTCGAGCTGGTCGGCGGTGCGCTGATCCTGATCGGGCTGTTCACGCGGCCGGTGGCGTTCGTCCTGTCGGGCCAGATGGCGGTCGCCTATTTCATGTTCCACGCGCCCAAGGGCTTCTTCCCGTCGGCCAATATGGGCGAAGCGGCGATGCTGTTTTGCTTCATCTTCCTCTACCTCGCCGCCGCGGGCGCGGGCCCGTGGAGCGTCGATGCGATGCGGACAAAAGCCGCATAACCACAGACGTTTCACCGGCAACCATTCGGTTCGGCGCGCTACACGCTCCGCTGTCGCCAGGCCGCGCCGCGCGCGCGCCGAACCGTCGCGGCGGACCGCCCGGGCGGACCGGAACGGTGATAGCATCCCCGGCGACGGGCGCGATCAACGCGCCGTCGGGTCAAGGGGTTGAATTTATGGGCGTGATGCAACGCGTCGTTGTGTCGGGTAAGGTCCACCAAGTGGGGTTCCGCGACTATACCATTCGCAAGGCGCAAGCGTTGGGGGTCACCGGCTGGGTGCGCAACCGTCAGGACGGCACGGTCGAAGTCATGGTGTCCGGGGAGGACGAGGCGGTCGCGGCGCTGGTCGAGGCCTGCCGCGAAGGCCCGCCGCTGTCGCGGGTCGACCATGTCGAGGCCTTCGTCGAGGACGGCCAGCCGGTGAAGGGGTTCACCAAGCGGTTTACCGCTTAGCGCGACCCACCGGCTTCACGAACTTCAGCGCATATTGATCGGTCTGGCCGCGAACCTTCGGGTCGAAGATCGGCAGCGTGTGGTCGTCCGATGGACGGCGCAGGAAAGTGCCCTCGGCGACCAGCTTGAACCCGACCGATGTCACTTCGCGGATTACTTGCGCCTTTTCGATGCGGTGGAGCTTCGTGATCCCCGCGACATCGATCCCCGGCGGCGCTTCATGGTCGAGGATGAAGAACGTGCCCCCGGGCTTGAGCGCGTTGAACACGCCGCGATCGAACGCGACCGTATCGACCACGCCGTATTTGGCGATCTTGAGGTCGTGATAATTCTGCGTGACCCAGGCGAGATCGAGCGGCTTGGCGAAGCGCACCGTGCCGAACGCCGCCGCTTCGATCGAGACGTTGCCGCCCGTGGCATCGATCACCGCCTTGTCGGACTTGGGATCGTCCCAGCGCAGATTCTCCATGCCGTATACGTGGCCCTTCGGTCCGACGACATCGCTCAGCATCCGCGTGAAATAGCCGCCGCCGGGATAGAATTCGCCGACCGTCATGCCGGGTTTCACTCCCGCAAAGGCCAGCGTCTCGGCGGGCTTGCGATTGGCGTCGGTCGCGCGATCCTCCGCGGGCCGCGTGGTGTCGGCGACGGCGGCGGTGACGTAGGCCGGCATGGCGGGCGCGGCGGCGTAAATCGCGACCGGCGCGGCGGTGACCAATATGGCGATGAGCGTGCGGCGCATAAGAATCCTCTCCATCGCGACTCGTTCCGGCGCGAATGTTCCCAATGTTCGCACTGGCCATGGGCTTGCTGGCCGGTGCATCGAGCGGAAGGGAACTGTGCGCCGATCGCAGCGACGAAGATGACATAATCGCGGCGTGTAGGAAAATGGATTTGCGGGGAGAATTCCGGAGCCCAAGCGGTGTTTCTCGCAATGAGGCGTCGTTTTTTGAAAAATCCCAGCCTGCTGTCAAAAATATTCGGGCGATTTGGTATCCGCACCTAGTTGTTGACGAGCCGCCCTCACTTGCTCACCCTTAGGCGGATGACGCCAATTGATCGCTATGCGCAGCTTAAAGCACTTTCCGTCAGCGTGCCGGATCTAGGCGCCGGTCGGCTGGCAAAAGCTCCGTCTGATCCCGACGCACTTCGTTGGCTCGGAATGTTAACTGCTATTGTACGGAAACAGAAAGAATCGGCGGATCACATCCTGCTAGACATGGCCGCTAATCGTCTTGGCACTATGAGCCATGATGCAAGTGTGAGTGAAATCATGCTAATATTTTATCGGGCTTTGGCTTTGGCCGAACTCGAGGCACCAGAAGCCGCCCGCGGTTCATTCATTGCAGTTGGCAATACTCACGACGCCTATGTCGCAGTATCAAGCCTACTTCAGTCTGCCACTGAATCTGTTCTGATAGTTGATCCTTATTTAGATGGCTCAATAATAAATAAGTTTGTGCTGTCAGCGGGCGAGAATGTTTCCGTTATGCTCCTTTCAGATAGCAAATCCGTCTATCCTAATTTGCTTCCGGCTTTGAATGCCTTCGTGCAGCAGTATGGCAACAAGCGTCCCATCGAGGCCCGCGTTTCTCCGCCTCGTTCTCTTCATGACCGCCTCATCATCCTAGATTCGAAAGAAGCTTGGGATCTCAGCCAATCACTCAAGGATTTAGCTACGCGTTCGCCAGCCGCGATCGCTCGCACAGATAACGATCTGTCGGGGTTAAAGATCGCTCATTATCAGACCGAATGGCAACAGGGTACGATGCTCGCCTAAGACTACCTGGTCAGCTTCTTATATGCCAGCGCCGTAGGCCGATCCGCGGCATCGCCCAGACGGCGCCGCTTATCCTCCTCATAGCTCTCAAAATTCCCCTCGAACCACTCGACATGGCTGTTCCCCTCGAACGCCAGGATGTGCGTGCACAGACGGTCGAGGAAGAAGCGGTCGTGGCTGATCACCACCGCGCAGCCGGCGAAATTCTCGATCGCTTCCTCAAGCGCGCCGAGCGTTTCGACGTCCAGATCGTTGGTCGGTTCGTCGAGCAGCAACACGTTGCCGCCGCGCTTGAGCATCTTGGCGATGTTGACGCGGTTGCGTTCGCCGCCCGACAGCTTGCCGACATTCTTCTGCTGGTCGGCGCCCTTGAAGTTGAACGCGCCGACATAGGCGCGGGTCGACTGGTCGAAGCCGTTGATCTTCATCGAATCGAGCCCGTCGGAGATTTCCTCCCAGACGTTCTTCGAAGGATCGAGATGATCGCGGCTCTGATCGACATAGCCCAGCCGCACTGTCGTGCCCTTTTCGATCGTGCCCTCATCGGGCGTCTCGGTGCCGATGATCATCTTGAACAAGGTCGATTTGCCCGCGCCGTTCGGCCCGATCACGCCGACGATCCCGCCCGCGGGCAGCGTGAACGAGAGGTTCTCGAACAGCAACTTGTCGCCGTAAGCCTTGGACAGATTCTCGACCTCGATCACCTTGCCGCCCAGCCGCTCGGGCACCTGGATGACGATCTGGGCGCCGCTCGGCCTGCGGTTCTTCTGCGTTTCGACGAGCTCTTCGAACTTGGCGATACGCGCCTTGGACTTGGTCTGGCGCGCCTTGGCACCCTGACGAATCCATTCGAGCTCGTTCTTGATCGCGGTCTGGCGGCTCGATTCTTCGCGATCCTCCTGCTCGAGCCGCTTCGATTTCTTCTCGAGATAGGTCGAATAATTGCCCTCATAAGGGAAGTACTTGCCGCGATCGATTTCGAGGATCCAGTTGACGACGTTATCGAGGAAATAGCGGTCGTGGGTGATCATCAGCACCGCGCCGGCATATTCCTTGAGGTGGTTTTCGAGCCACTCGACGCTTTCGGCATCGAGGTGGTTGGTCGGTTCGTCGAGCAGCAGGATCGACGGCTTCTGGATCAGCAAACGGGTGAGGGCGACGCGGCGCTTTTCACCGCCCGACAGGCTGGTCACGGGCGAGTCCGACGGCGGGCAGCGTAACGCTTCCATTGCCAGTTCGAGCTGGCTGTCGAGGCTCCAGCCGTCGACCGCGTCGATCTTCTGCTGAAGGTCGCCCATTTCGGTACCGAGCGCGTCGAAATCGGCGTCGGGCTCGGCCATCAGCATCCCGATCTCGTTGAACCGCGCGACCAGGTCAGCGGTCTCGCGCGCGCCGTCCTTGACGTTTTCCAGCACGGTCTTGGTCGGGTCGAGTTCGGGCTCCTGCTCGAGATAGCCGACCGTGACGTTCTCGCCCGGCCACGCCTCGCCGCTGAAATCCTTGTCGACGCCCGCCATGATCTTCATCAGCGTCGACTTGCCCGCGCCGTTGGGGCCGACGATGCCGATCTTGGCGCCGTGATAGAATTGCAGATTGATGTTGCTCAGCACCGGCTTCGGGGCGCCGGGGAAGCTCTTGGTCATGTCCTTCATGACGTACGCGTATTGGCCGGCCATGGTGGCGCGTTGCTCCGTGATTGAATTAGCGGGAATTTCGAAGGCGCAGATAGCGATTGGCGTGTGGATTGGAAAGAGGCGGGACGGATGCTCAATCCCACTTCCCGCCGGCCGCGCACGGTTCTAAGCCCCACGCAACCAATCCCCAGGGAGAAAACAATGCGGATCGCCCCCCTCGCGCTTGCCGGCATCGCCGCCCTCGCCGTCCCCGCCATCGCGCAGCGCGCGCTGCCGACCGCGGCGGTCAAGGTCGATCCCGCGGTCGCCAAGGCGCGTGACGCCGCGCTGAAGGACGATGTCGCCTATGACATCGTCGAGGGGCTGACGACCGAAGTCGGTCAGCGGCTGGCGGCGACCGAGGCGGAAGCGCGGGCGCGGGCCTGGGCGGTGGTCAAATTGAAGGCGCTCGGGTTCAAGAACGTTCATATAGAGACCTACATGATGCCGGTCTGGGTGCGCGGCGAGGAGAAGGCCGAGATCGTCGGGCCCTATCCGCAGAAACTGACGCTCGCGGCGCTCGGGCGCTCGGGCGCAACGCCGGCGGAGGGGATTACCGCGCCGGTGATCTATTTCCCCACCTTCAACGATTTGCTCGCGGCGCCCGACGGGAGTCTCACGGGCAAGATCGCATTCGTGTCGAACCAGATGAAGGCGGCGCAGGACGGCAGCGGCTATGGTGCGTACGGCGCGGCGCGGTTCATCGGGCCGAACGTCGCCGCCAAGAAGGGCGCGGCGGCGATCGTCATCCGGTCGATCGGCAGCGACAAGGGCCGCTGGCCGCACACCGGAGGGACCAACTGGGCGCCGGGCGTGACGCCGATCCCCGCCGCGGCCTTGTCGGTTGCGGATGCCGAGCAACTCGAGCGCATCTTCAAGCGCACCGACAAGGTCGTGCTCCACCTGACGCTGACCCCGCGCACGCTGCCCGATGCCGAGTCGGGCAACGTTATCGGCGAAGTGCCGGGGACCGACCCCGCCGCAGGCACGATCGTGGTCGGCGGGCACCTCGACAGCTGGGATCTCGGCACCGGGGCGATCGACGACGGCGCCGGGGTGGCGATCACTACCGCAGCGGCCAAGCGCCTGCTCGACGGCCCGCGCCCGCGCCGCACGGTCCGGATCGTGTGGTTCGGTGCGGAGGAACCTGGCGGGTTCGGCGGTGAGGCTTATGCCAAGGCACACGCCACCGAGAAGTTCGCGCTGGCCGCCGAATCCGATTTCGGCGCCGACAATGTCTGGCGGTTCTCGGTCAATTTCCCCGACAGCGCGAAGGCGATCGGCGACCGGCTCGGCGCTGCGCTCGGCCCGCTGGGGATTGTGCGCAGTCGCGAGGTCGCGGGCGATGGCACCGATGTCGGCCCGCTCTTCAAGCTCGGCGCGTCGGCGGTCGACCTCAACCAGAACGGCATCCGCTATTTCGATTGGCACCACACGCCCGAGGATACGCTCGACAAGGTCGATCTCGAGCAGATGCGCCAGAACGTCGCGGCGTGGACGACGATGCTGTGGATCGTCGCCAACGCGCCGGAGGATTGGGACAAGGCGACGCCCAAAGGCGGTTGATCGCAGTCGCGCCGCGTGGTTATTCCCGCCTCACCGAATTCAACAGGAGAAGCACGATGAAGAAGATCGCTTTCGCCCTTGCCGCTGCCGGCCTGATGTCGCTCGCCGCGTGCCACAAGGCGCCGCCGTCGACCGAAAACACCGCCAGCGCGACCGAATCGGACTTGATGAACAACGCCGCCGCGATGGAAAACGAGGCCAATGCCGCGACCAACAACGCCGCCGCCGCCGCGATGAACAGCGCGACCGCGACCTACAGCAACAGCGTCGACAGCATCCGTGCCGAAGCCGAGGCCGCAAAGAACACCCATTGATCGGTGGGCGGCAGGGTTATCGGCCTTGCCGCCCCCGCTTTTGCTTCCTAGAGCGCCTTCGCGTCGGGGAGTGGCGCAGTCCGGTAGCGCGCCTGCTTTGGGAGCAGGATGTCGCAGGTTCGAATCCTGTCTCCCCGACCATTTTGCGATTTCGGATGCGATAGCGCAGCTATCGAAACCAGAAATCGCGACCGGCGGCGGCGCTCCAGCGCCGTCCGACGACGCGGCTTTGCCGCGGCGCATCTCCTCCGCCTTGCTTTAACGACCCCGGCGCGGCAAAGCCGCGCCGTCAGTCGCAGCTTGCGCTGCGCTGGCCGACCTTGCGCGTCTCGCAAATAGCTTCGCTATTTTCGTGCGCGCGGCGGCGGTGGGGCCTGTAGCTCAACTGGTTAGAGCTGGCCGCTCATAACGGCTAGGTTGCGGGTTCAAGTCCTGCCGGGC
>NZ_JAQGKZ010000053.1 GCF_028289855.1 Sphingomonas bacterium
TCTTTCTCGGCTGGGCGGCGCGACTGGCGGGCGCGCGGGTCAGCCGGGTCGGCGTGCCGCTCAAGCGCGACGTCTTCTACATCTCCAACCATCTCAGCTGGATCGATATCCTCGCGCTCGCCGGCCAGAGCGGCACCGCGTTCGTGTCCAAGGAGGAATTGCGCCAGGCGCCGGTGGTCGGCTGGCTGTCGACGCTCAACCGCACGGTCTACGTCAAACGCGAGAACCGGATGGGGGTCGCCGAACAGATCAATGCCCTGCGCGACGCGCTGGCCGAGAATTGGTCCGTCACCGTGTTTCCCGAGGGGACAACGACCGACGGCCAGTCGCTCCTCCCGTTCAAGACGCCGATGCTGCGCGTGCTCGAGCCGCCGCCGCCCGGCGTAATGGTTCAGCCGGTGATGCTCGACTATGGCGTGGTCGCCGAGGAGATCGGCTGGATCGGCGTCGAAAGCGGTCTCGACAACGCCAAACGGCTGCTGTCGCGGCGCGGCAGCTTTCCCCTCAAAGTGCATTTCCTCGACCCCTTCCGCCCCGAGGACGTCCCCGGCCGCAAGGCGATCGCCGCGGAGAGCCGGCGGAGGATCGAGGAAGCGTTGGTCGGGGTGCTCGGCAAACCCTTGCGGCCATTCGCCTATGACGTCGCGCCTGTGGCCTATGCCGCGCCCGATGCCCGCGCTATAGCGCCCGGCCCATGACCACCAAGACTGCCCCGAAAACCTTCCACGTCAAATCGTTCGGTTGCCAGATGAACGTCTATGACGGCGAGCGGATGGGCGAGTTGATGGCGGCGCAGGGCATGACCGCGACCGACGACGCCAACCATGCCGACCTCGTCGTGCTCAATACCTGCCACATCCGCGAAAAGGCGACCGACAAGGTCTATTCTGACATCGGACGCCTGCGCAAACACGGCGCCAACCCGATGATCGCGGTCGCCGGATGCGTCGCGCAGGCCGAGGGCGTGGAGATCGCCAACCGCGCCAAGGTCGATATCGTCGTCGGCCCGCAGGCGTATCACAACCTCCCCGATCTGATCGCGAAGGCGGTGCGCGGCGAGCTCGGGCTCGATACCGACATGCCCGTGCTATCGAAGTTCGGCGCGCTCCCCGCCCGCCGCAAGGTCGGGCCGAGCGCGTTCCTCACGGTGCAGGAAGGGTGCGACAAATTCTGCACCTATTGCGTCGTGCCCTATACGCGCGGCGCGGAGATCAGCCGGCCGTGGGGGGCGTTGGTCGACGAGGCGAAATCGCTGGTCGATGCCGGGGCGAAAGAGATCACCCTACTCGGCCAGAACGTCAACGCCTGGTCCGACGGCGACCGCGATCTGGGCGCGTTGATCCGCGAGCTCGACCGCATCCCCGGCCTCGCGCGGATCCGCTACACCACCAGCCACCCGAACGACATGACGCAAGGGCTGATCGACGCGCACCACGACGTCGAAAAACTCATGCCGTTCCTCCATCTGCCGGTGCAATCGGGCAGCGACCGCGTGCTCAAGGCGATGAACCGCAGCCATTCGCGTGACTCGTACCTGCGCATCCTCGACCGAGTTCGTACCGTGCGGCCCGACATCGCGCTCAGCGGCGATTTCATCGTGGGTTTCCCCGGCGAGACCGAGGCCGAGTTCGCCGACACGCTCAGCCTGATCGACGCGGTCGGCTATAGCCTCGCGTTCAGCTTCAAATACTCCCCCCGCCCCGGCACCCCGGCCGCCGACATGGACGGCCAGATCGCGATGGACGTGATGGACGACCGCCTGCAACGTCTCCAGGCCGCGCTCAACCGCCACCAGGCCGCGTTCAACGCATCGACCGTCGAGCGGACGTGCGACGTGCTGATCGAGCGCAAGGGCAAGCTCCCCGGCCAGATGCTCGGCAAGAGCCCGTGGCTGCAATCGGTCCATCTCATCACCGACGCCGCGGTGGGCGATCTGGTGACGGTCGAAATCGTGGCGGCTGGACCGAATTCGGTGTCGGCGGTCGAACGTGCCGATACACCGCGCGAGGCCGCGTTTGCCTGACGGCTTCTGGGATCGCGGCTATGCCGTCGCCCGCGATCTGGTGAGCGCGGAGCAACAGGCGTTCCTGCGCGCGGCGATGGACGTGTCGCACCGCACCGGCGCGATGCATCACGCCACCACCGTCGTGCCGCAGGGCGCGATGAACCAATATTCGCCGATCGCCGGCGAGGCGCTGCTGCTGCAATGCCGCCCCGCGCTTGAGGCGATCACGGCGCGCGAATTGGTGCCGGCCTATGCCTTCTGGCGGATCTACGAGAACGGCGCGGAGTTGCGCCGCCACAAGGACCGCAACGCGTGCGAGGTGAGCGCGTCGCTGCCGGTCTTCTCGGTGCCGGACGCGCCGTGGCCGATCCACGTCCGCGATCTCCACGGCGACGAGACGGGCGTCGCGCTGAACCCCGGCGACGCCATCGTCTATCAGGGATGCCGCATCCCGCACTGGCGCGAGCCGTTCACCGGCGAGCGCCAGTACCAGGTCTTCCTGCATTATGTGATCAAGGACGGCGACCACGCCGATGCCGCGTTCGACGGCCGCGACGGCCTGCGCCTGCACGGCTGATGCTGCGGCCTTTACGCAACGCTCGGGCAAAACCGCCATTAGTTAACAAAAGTCGCTGTCATCCCCGCCCGCGCTCTGCCATTCTCGACCCAGCACGCAAAACCCAAGGAGCCGCATGAGCCGCAAGCCTGTCCCCGCCCAATCCGGTGAACGCAGCCGGGTCGAGCTGACCTTCGACAAGCCGCAACTGCTCGCGCAACTCTTCGGCCAGTACGACCAGCATCTGGTCGCGCTCGAACATCGGCTCGGCATCTACATCACCGCGCGCGGCAACCGCATCGGGCTCGAGGGCACCGCCGAGCAAGTCGCGATGGCGCGCGACGTGCTCAACGATTTGTACGCGCGAATCCAGCGTGGCGAGGATGTCGATACCGGCCTGGTCGACGCCTCGATCGCGATGGCGTCCGAGCCGGTGCTCGACGGCATCATCAGCGCGGAAGCGCGCGGTGACACCCCGCCGATCATGATCCGCACGCGCAAGAAGACGATCGTCCCGCGCACCCCGGCGCAGGCGCATTACATGCGCGAACTGACCAAGAACGAGATGATCTTTGCGCTCGGGCCGGCGGGCACCGGCAAGACCTATATCGCGGTCGCGCAAGCGGTATCGCAGCTGATCACCGGCAGCGTCCAGCGCCTGATCCTGTCGCGCCCCGCGGTCGAGGCGGGTGAGAAGCTCGGCTTCCTGCCCGGCGACATGAAGGAGAAGGTCGATCCGTATTTGCGGCCGCTCTACGACGCGCTCAACGATTGCCTCCCCGCCGAACAGGTCGAGCGGCGGATTTCGTCGGGCGAGATAGAGATCGCGCCGATCGCGTTCATGCGCGGGCGCACATTGGCCGACGCGTTCATCATCCTCGACGAAGCGCAGAACACCACGCCCGCGCAGATGAAGATGTTCCTGACGCGCTTCGGCGAGAACAGCCGGATGGTAATCTGCGGCGACCCCAACCAGACCGATCTGCCCGGCGGCGTCGCGGCGTCGGGGGTGGCGGATGCGACCAGCCGGCTCGAGGGGATCGAGGGCATTTCGATGTGCCGTTTCGGCGCGGGCGATGTCGTGCGCCATCCGATCGTCGGGCGGATCGTCGAAGCGTACGAGGGGACGGGGTTGTGAGTTCGACCCCCCTCTCCCCTCCCTGGAAGGGAGGGGCTGGGGGTGGGTCGATGACCGCGATACGGGGAGCCCAGGCACCTGCCCTTCCGTACCGCCCGGACGCCACCCACCCCTTGATCCCCTCCCTGGAAGGGAGGGGAAAGTGTTAGAAATTGCGCTGTCGAGCGAGGCGCCGTGGCCGGAGCACGACTGGGAAGCGCTTGCCGATCGCGCCGCCAAGGCCGCCATCGACCGGACGCCGCATGGCGAACTGCTGACGATCCCCGCGGCCGTCGAGATTTCGGTGCGACTGACATCGGACGACGAAGTCCAGACGCTCAACAAGCAATACCGCCACAAGGACAAGCCGACCAACGTGCTGTCGTTTCCGATGGTCCAACCCGATCTGCTCGAAACGGTGACGGCGAATTCGGACGATGGCGAGGTCCTGCTCGGCGATATCGTCCTCGCCCACGGCATCTGCGCCGCCGAAGCCGCAGAGCGCGGCATATCCCTCGAAACGCACGCAACGCATTTGATCGTGCACGGCACGCTGCATCTGCTAGGCTATGACCATATCGACGACCGCGAGGGTGAGGCGATGGAGGCGATCGAGATCGATGCGCTGGCCGCACTCGGCATCGCCGACCCGTATATGATCGACGAGGACTGACGACGAAAATGGCCGATGGCCCCTCCAATACCGACAACGGCGACAGTATCTGGCGCAAGCTGAAATCCACCATCTTCGGTGAAGAAGCCAGTTTGCGCGATCAACTCGAGGACGTGATCGAGCGTCACGAGGACGACCCCGCCCCCGACGCCGCGGGCGACCTGACCCCGCTCGAGCGCCAGATGGTCAAGAATTTGCTCCATTTCGGCGAGCGCGACGCGGGCGAAATCGGCGTGCCGCGCGCCGACGTCATCGCGGTCGAGGAAAAGACCAGCTTCACCGACCTGGTCCAGCGCTTCGCCGAGGGCGGGCACAGCCGCATGCCGGTCTATCGCGGCAGCCTCGACGAAGTGATCGGGATGATTCACCTCAAGGATGTGTTTGCGATCATGGCGAGCGCCACCCCGCCGCCCGAGAGTATCGACATCCTGATCCGCGAGCCGCTCTACGTCCCGATGGCGATGGGCGCGCTCGATCTGCTCGCGGAGATGCGGTCGAAGCGCGTCCATCTCGCGATCGTGCTCGACGAATATTCGGGGACCGAGGGGCTGGTCACGATCGAGGACCTGATCGAGGAGATCACCGGCGACATCGAGGACGAGCATGACGACGCGCCCGAGGCGCTGCTGATCCCCTTGGACGGCGGCGCGTGGGATGCCGATGCGCGGGTCGAGCTCGAGGATGTTGCCGACACAGTCGATAAGCGGCTGGGCGAGCATGACGAGGATGTCGATACGCTCGGCGGCCTCGCGGCGGTGATTGCCGGGCGCGTGCCGGCCAAGGGCGAGCGGCTGACGACGCCGTCGGGCTGGACGCTCGAAATCCTCGCGTCCGATGCCCGACGCGTCGAGCGGCTGCGGCTGCACCCGCCCAAGCCGGTGCCCGAGGACGCGAACGCCTGACGACTGATCGATTTTCTCGCTCGCCGAGATTGGATTAAGTCATCGTGTAAATCTATTGCCGTGTCATCATCGCCCGCTAGGACGGGCGCAACCCCAATTGGCGAGAGGAACGATTCCCATGGACGCGAAGACTGGATCGATCGATGGCGGCGGTTGCCCTGCGGGCGGCGTGCGTGCGCTGCTGGGCCGCACCAACAAGGATTGGTGGCCGGAGATGCTCGCCACCGAAATCCTCAATCCCAACGGCGCGTCCAACCCGATGGGCGCAGATTTCGACTATGCCGAAGCGTTCAAGGGCCTCGACTATGCCGCGCTGAAGGCCGACCTGACCGCGCTGATGACCGACAGCCAGCCATGGTGGCCGGCCGATTACGGCCATTACGGCCCCTTCTTCATCCGCATGGCGTGGCACGCCGCGGGGACCTATCGCACCGCCGACGGGCGTGGCGGCGCCAATAGCGGGCAACAACGCTTCGCCCCGCTCGACAGCTGGCCCGACAACGGCAACCTTGACAAGGCGCGGCGCCTGTTGTGGCCGATCAAGCAGAAATACGGTCAGGCGATCAGCTGGGCCGACCTGTTCATTCTGGCCGGCAACGTCGCCATCGAGAGCATGGGCGGGCCGGTGTTCGGCTTCGGCGGCGGCCGCGCCGACGTCTACGAGCCCGAGCGCGACATCTATTGGGGTTCGGAGGACAAGTGGGTGAACCAGGGCGTCCAGACCCGCATCTCGCCCGAACACGGCATGCATGAGCTCGAAGGCCCGCTCGCCGCGATCCAGATGGGGCTGATCTACGTCAATCCCGAAGGGCCGCAGGGCAATCCGCACGACGACGCCGGCATGGCGCGCGACATGAAGGAAACCTTCGCGCGCATGGCGATGAACGCCGAGGAGACCGTCGCGCTCACCGCCGGCGGCCACACCTTCGGCAAGGCGCACGGCAATGGCGACGCCTCGCTGCTGGGCAACGCGCCGTCGGGCGGCGATCTCGTCGCGCAAGGCTTCGGCTGGGTCAGCGGGCATGAGAGCGGCGGGATCGGCGAGCACACCGTCACCAGCGGCATCGAGGGCGCGTGGACCAACACGCCCAAGGAGTGGACCGAGAATTACTTCCGCCTGCTGCTCGACTATGACTACGAGCTGGTGAAGTCGCCCGCGGGCGCCAACCAGTGGCAGCCAATCGATCAAAAACCCGAGGACATGGCGCCGGCAGCGTGGGACCCGAGCATCAAGGTCCCGACGATGATGACCACCGCCGACATGGCGCTGAAGCGCGACCCCGAATTCCGCGCGATCAGCGAGAAGTTCCGCACCGACCATGAGGCGTTCAAGGACGCCTTCGCGCGCGCCTGGTTTAAGCTGACGCACCGCGACATGGGCCCCAAGGTCCGTTACCTCGGGCCGGAAGTCCCTGCCGAGGACCTGATCTGGCAGGATCCGATCCCCGCCGGCACCACGCCGTCGGACGCCGATGTCGCGGCGGTGAAGGCGAAGATCGCGAGCAGCGGCCTGACCGTCAGCCAACTCATCAAGACGGCTTGGGCCTCGGCCAGCACCTATCGCAAATCGGACCATCGCGGCGGCGCCAATGGCGCGCGCGTGGCGCTCAGCCCCCAGAAGGACTGGGAGGTCAACGAGCCGGAGATGCTGGCGAAGGTGATCGACACGCTCAACGGCCTGCGCGGATCGATGAGCCTGGCCGACGCGATCGTGCTGGGCGGCGTGGTGGGCCTCGAAAAGGCGGGCGCCACCAACGTGCCCTTCACCGGCGGCCGCGGCGATGCGACGGCGGAACAGACCGACGCCGACAGCTTCGCGGTGATGGAGCCCGAGGCCGACGCCTTCCGCAATTATGTCGGCAAGAAGAAGCTGGCGGTGAAGGTCGAGGAGATGATGATCGACCGCGCCTCGCTGCTCGGCCTGTCGTTACCCGAAATGACGGTGCTGATCGGCGGCTTGCGCGTGCTCGGCGCGAACCACGGCGAGCGCGGCCACGGCCATTTCACCAAGCGTTCGGGCCAGCTCACCAACGACTTCTTCGTCAACCTCTACGACATGACCAACGTCTGGAAAGCCGTCGAAGGCAGCGACGACGACTATGTCGCGACCGACCGCGCTGAAGGCCATGCCAAATGGCAAGCCACCCGCGCCGACCTGATCTTCGGGTCGAACGCGGAACTGCGCGCGGTTGGCGAGGTCTATGCCGAGAAGGGCGGCGCGGAGAAGTTCGAGAAGGACTTCGTGAGCGCGTGGGTGAAGGTGATGGATGCGGATCGGTTCGATCTGGCCTGAACGATGGGCTCCTTCTTTCGAGAAGGAGCCCACGCCTTTCTCGGGGTAGCTTGCAGGTTGAAATCGATGCTCGCCGAGGGCATCGAATCCTGTATGTTTGGCGCGCAAGCCCCAGCCGAGGCGATAGAAAGGCCAAATATTCCCGCATGCTGAGGAATCTGTTTTCGAAAAGCCCCGCCGCCGCCGAGACCGAGCCGGGTTCCGGCGTGCCCGAACCGGCCGAATCCCGCAGCTTTACGGTCGGCTGGCTGCTCAGCACCGAACAGGCCAGCATCATCTGGGACACGCCCAGGCCGGTACGGGTCGAGTCCCAGAGCAATGAGCCCAAGTCGGTCGGCCAATGCCCCTCCGTCCTCGATTTCGACCGCCGTCATTTCGTGATCAATTGCCCGATCGACGTCCACCTGCGCCTCAACATGACCGGCGGCACGATGGACATCACCAACGTGCTAGCGGACAAGAGCCCGATCCGTCCGGAAGCGCTGCAACGCTGGATCGTGTTTCAGCCGAAGAGCGAATGGCGCCACCCGCAGCGCCCCGTGCTGCAGATGCTGACCTCCTACGTCTTCGTCTCGGACGACCCGCTCTACATCAATCAATATCCCCCGATCTTTCATTACACCGCGGACCGGCGGCCGGGGATTCAGATCAGCGGCCGCTTCCCGATCGATATCTGGCCGCGTTCGCTGCAATGGGCGTTCGAGTGGCACGACACGAGCAAGGACCTGATCCTCAAACGCGGCGAACCGCTGTTCTACGTGCGGTTCGAGGGGCCCGATCCGTCGGCGCCGGTGCGGCTGATCGAGGCGAAGAAGACGCCCGAACTGGAAAGCTATATGGCCTCGATTTCGGGCGTCAGCGAGATCGTCGGACAGACCTATTCGCTGTTCAAGACCGCGCGCGAGCGCCGGCCGGCGAAATTGCTCCTCCCGAAGGAATAGCGTCGCGGGAATGATCATCGTCGAATCAAAGGGAATGCTGCAGTGAAATACATTCGAGTCGTTGAGTGCGCGGCACAGGGCGACGGCATCCTTCTCGAGATGCTCGCGGAAGATCAGGCGGTTCACCGCTTCGAGGTGAGCGCCGAATGCGCCGGGGCGCTCCTCGCCGAGCTGGCGGCCCAAACCGCCAAGCTCGACGTGCAGGACAAACAGCAGCAGTTTATCCGGCCCACGGGCATGCAGACCGGGAAAACCGAAAAGGGCGAGCCGTTGCTCTTCCTGGCGCTCGAGGGCGGCGCGGAATTGCCGCTGCTGTTCAAGCCCGAGAGCCTGAGCGTGCTGATAGCCGAGCTCGAGGGACTCAGGAGCGCCGTCCCGACCGAACCGCAAATCCGCTGGCGGTGACGATTACGTCCTAACGGTTGCCCGTCGCCGATGCTACGCTCGCCCCTTGCGGCGGCGGATGGGGGCGCTGACGATGGGGTGGGTGAATGTCGTAGCAATCGCGGCGGTCGCGGCATCGCCGCTGCCACCGGCGGGCGCCCGCACCGCGGTCGAACTCGATGCGCTGGCGACGCTGCGATACCGCTCGGCCCAGACCGAGACCGTCGCCGCCCGGATCGCCGACGCGCAACTGCTGGCGATGCGCGCGCGGATCGACGGCGGCGACAAGCAGCTTGCCCGGACTCGCGGCCAGCTCGCCGCGCTGCGGGCGAACGCGCGGAGCGACAAGGCGCGCATCGCGACGCTGGAAAAACAGGCCGGGGCGCTGGTTGCCGATCTGACCGCGCTCAAGAACGGCTTCACGGAGGAACTCGCCAGACGTGACGCGCAATATGCCCGTGACATCGCGATCCTGCAGACGGCGGGCGAACAATTGCTCGCCACCCCCGACGGCGTGCGGGCGCTCGCACTCTACAATGCGGGCGGCGCCGGAGCGTTCGAGGCAGCTGACGCGGTACTCGCCGCCGTCGAAGCGGCGCGCGATAAGGCACGCGAGGCGGCCGCGCGTCAGCAGCTCGCCGCCGACCGCCGCTCGCGCGCCCAACTCGCGCTCGACGCGCGCGACAAGGGGCTGACGACGACCAAAGTGGCGATCGAGCGGTGGGTCGCGGTAGTGGAGGCCGACCCGTCGACCCACTGGGACTGGATGGAACTCGCCGCGCTCTACCTCGACGCCGGCCAGTTCGACCGCGCGCAAGAGGCGGCGGGCAAAGCGCAAGCTACCGCCACCAACGACCGCGATCGGTCGGTCGCGTTGCTGCGCATCGGCGAGGCGGCGCTGGCACGCGGCGACGTGCAGACCGCTGCCACATCCTACGACGAGGCAATGCGGCTCGACCGCGTGCGGCTCGCGCAAAATCCGGGCGACGGCTTGGCCCAGCGCGACCTCACCGACACGCTCGCACGATCGGGCAAGCTCAAGCTGGCGCGCGGCGACCTTACCGGCGCATCGGGCGATTTCGAACAGATGCTCAAGATCCGGCGCGGCTTGGCGGAACGCAACCCCGACAATCCGTCGATCCAGCGCGATCTCGGCGTGGCGCTCGATACGCTCGGCGACCTTCGTATTCAGCAACGCAATATCGACGGCGCAACGGCGTTGTTCGACGAATCGCTTGCGCTCGCCCGGCTTCTCGCCAGCAAAGCGCCGCAATCGCTCGAAGCGCAGCGCGACCTGTCGATCAGCCTGTCGAAGATCGCGCAGATCAGGATCGCGCGAAACGACATTCCCGGGGCGATCGCGCTCATGGAGGAGGCACTGGCGATCAATCGCCGGCTCGCGGCGACCGACGCGACGGCGACGGCGAAGCATGACGCCGCCTACACGCTCAACGCGCTCGGGCTGTTGCGGCTCGCGATCAAGGATCTCGACGGCGCCGCAAAAGCGGTCACCGAAATGCTAGACATCGCGCGCCGGCAAGCCGCCGCCAATCCGGCCAATCCGGAGGCACAACGCGACCTGTCGGTCGCGCTCGAACGCGCGGGCGACGTCGAGCTCGCGCGCGGCGACGGTGCGGCTGCAGCCAAATTGCTCGAAGAAGGCGTCGCGCTGCGCCGGGCCCAGCTGAAAACCGCGCCGGTCTCTGCGCCGTTGCAGCGGCAGATCGCGCTGTTGCTCATCAAGCTCGCCAGCGCGCGCCACCCGGCCGACGACGCGGGCGCGTTCGCCGCGCTCGACGAAGCGCTGACGATCGGGCGGACGCTGGCCAAGGCCGACGCCAAATCGGCGGAACCGCAACGCGTTATTTTGGGCGCGCTGTGGAGCCTCGCGCAATTCGGCGCGCCGGGCCATGGGTGGAACCAGGTCGTCGCGCAGCTCGAGGCGATGCGCACCGCCGGCCAGTCGGTCCCGTCGGATGCGGGGTTGCTCGACATGGCGCGCGGTCAGGCGGCGGCATCGGGGAAATGACGGCGGATCGGCTCGATGACTGCTGAAAACCAATAACGGACGTCTACGGATTCGGACGATGCGCCTGCGCCCATTCTCGCGATAGCGCTTCCTGGCCGGGCGCGGCGAGGCTGAGTGCCCGATCGGACAGCGGCGTTAATGCGGAGCGCGGTGGAAGGTTTTGCGGCACCCGGACGTCCCAAGCCAATCCGACCCATTCCAGCAATTGAATAAACCGAAAACCCGGATCGGCTTGCCGGGGATAGAGTCCATGCCTGGCCGACGCCGGGAAGGCATGGTGATTGCAATGCCAGCTTTCGCCCATCGTCGGAATGGCGAGCCACGCGATATTATAGCCTTGGACAGCAGCATCCTCGACGAACCAATCCTGGTGCCCCCGGCGATGAGCCACATGGGCGATGTACCAATGCATGGTGAAGCAAACGGCGACGCGCACGATCACGCCCCATACTACCCAGGACCAGCCACCCAGCCAGAACAGGATAAGGGCGACCGGGACCTGATGCAGCATCCAGGTCCGTTGCAGGAATCGGTAAAAGGGATCGTCGCTGATGCCCGGTCCGGCATCGAAGCGCGGTGGCTTGTCGAACAGGAGCTTGAAGTTGAGATAGTAGAATCCATCCGCGATGGCGGATTTGCCGTGTCGGAGAAACCAATGGCAGTTGGACTGGCGCTGCGCCCAGTCGCGAATGTCGTGAAGTCCCACGGTCCAAAGAGGCCCGCCCATTCCAACGAGCACCCCGACATAAATCATCACGCGTTCGAGCCATTTCGGGCAATCGAAGCTGTGATGGATCAAGCGGCGGTGGAAGCCGACCGAATGCCCGACGCAAAGCGTGAATCCGGACAGGAGCAGAAAGACGAGGACCCCGCCCCAGCTGAAGAAAATTGGGCCAAGGATCAGCGCGCCGGCGATGAAGGACATATTCCAGATCGATCGCGGTGCGTCCCATTGCAGCCGCCCGCTTCCGGCGTCAGCATTCTCCAGATTGCCCAGCGAATTGACCTTGAATGCGCCCTCCGCCGCCTCGCCCGCGACACTCATACGTCATCTCCCCCGTCCTGGCGCCGCCCCTTCCTCCGCTCTGCGTTGAGTTTGCGCGCTTCGGGGCAAAACGGCGTCAGAAAAGCGTAAAGGCTGTTGGCGAGACTATCGGCAGCGACCGAATAGATGATGTGTTGGCCGCGCTTCTGTTGGTGCACCAATCCCGCCTGATAGAGCACCGACAGATGCTTGGAGATCGACGGCATCGCCATCTCGAACTTGTCGGCAATTTCGCTCACGGTCATCGGACCACCGGCCAGATGGTTGAGAATGCGTCGCCGCGGCGCAGAAGAAAGCGCTTTGAAAGCCGATTCCATGCATACTTTCCTAATTAGGAAAATACGAAAGTCAACGACGTCCGTTTTCGGCCTATCGTTTGGCAAGCCCCTTCCAATGTAGGATTTCGCGTGTCGGCGTCCCGCGCATGGTCGTCGTTATCCTTCCTATGCGCGCGCACCCGCGCGTCCGCGTTGCGAGTGTGACTTTTGCGACCTTTCGCCGCCTCATGGTCACTGGGAACATTCGGAACATTCGCCCCGTCAACGGGCGGGCGCCGCAGCGCTATGGGCGACGTTCGCGATATTCGAAAAACGCCAGCCTTCCCGCTTCGTCACGGCTTCGTAATGCGGCGAGCGAAAGCATGCCGCCGTGCTGGTTGCCAACCGCAGCATTTGCTCTGACAAGGCCTCCAGGGAGATAGAGTGATCCACGGCAGACACCTCTCCGACCAGGCCGCGCAGATCGACGCGCTGGATGGCATTCGCGGTCTCGCGGTTCTGTACGTCCTGGCGGCGCACTTGTCCCAGGTGCGGCTAAACCTCATCCCGGGGCTCGATCTCAGCCATATGGGTCAGGCCGGCGTGTATCTGTTCTTCACGCTGAGCGCGTTCCTGTTGATGATGGGCTTCCTGCGGCAGGGCGCACAGAGCCTCGAATGGCGGCATCTCGTTTACTACGCGATCCGTCGCGTGCTGCGGATCGCGCCGCTGTATATCCTGTTCCTGCCGATCGCCTATGCGGAGGTCTACCGGCTGCGGCAGGGCGAAATGCCGCGGATCGACACCGGGAAGATGCTTCAGGCGCTGACCCTGCAGCGGGCCGACGGCGTCAATTGGTCGGTGGTCGTCGAAGTGAAGTTCTACGTCATCCTCCCGCTGATCGCCGCGTGTTGCCTGTTGCTGTTCGGCAAGCGGACCGTGGCGGCCGCCGTGATGTTGATCGCGCTCGCCGTCGGGGTCGCGATCATGGTGCCCTTACCCGCCCGGGGCACGGCGCCCATCATTGCCTTGTGGCCGTATCTTCCGCCGTTCCTGCCGGGTTGTGCCGCCGCGATCGTGTTTCATCGTGCGGGTGCGCATCCGCCGGAGGCGCGCGCCGCGCGGCTGGCACGCGGCGCCGCTGTCGTAATCGGCATCGTCGCACTGGTGCTGGCGCCGTTGATCGCAAGCATGCTGGCCGTCAGCGACTCGCCGGAGCGCGCGGTGGGGCGATGGGTATTTTCCTGGAGCGTGCTGTGGGCGGCGCTGATCGTCACTGCTTTGCTGGGCGGTAAGTGGCCGCGCCGGCTGTTCGAGATGAGCTGGCTGCGCCGCGTCGGGCAATTGTCGTTCAGCTCCTACCTCGTTCACGCCTATATGATCACCGCGGTGCCTCTGGGCTTGGCGGCGGTCGGTCTGGGATATCCCTTGCTGGAGGCATGGGCGACCGTCGCCGTCACCTTCGCCATCGCGGAAATCATGTTCCGGTCGATCGAACGCCCCTTCGCGCGATCGCGATGGGCGGCACGGATGTTGGGCATCGGCCCCGCCCGCAACGTGACAGGATAACATTGCCCCGCTTCCCTGCTCCCTCTATCTTGCCGCCATGCGCCAGAAAATCCTGATCGGTCTCGCGCTCGTCCTGGCATTGCTGGGCGGGCTGTATCTGTATTTCGCCCAGCCCGACGAGGCGCGGCTGAGCATCGCCGCGGTCACCGGGCGCACGCCGAAGATCGACCCGCCGCGCAGCCAGATCGTGCCGACGATCAGCGTCGCCGACGCGGTCGGCTGGAAAGCGGGCGAGACGCCGACCGCGGCCGCCGGGCTGAAGGTCAACGCCTTTGCCACCGGGCTCGACCATCCGCGCTGGATGTACCGCCTGCCCAATGGCGATGTGCTGGTCGCCGAGACCAACTCGCCGCCGCGCGAGGGCGGCGGGATCACCGGCGCGGTGATGGGATATTTGATGAACAAGGGCGGCGCGGGCGTGCCGTCGGCCAACCGGATCACGTTGCTGCGCGATTCGAACGGCGACGGCGTGGCGGAGAGCCGATCCGTCCTGCTGACCGGGCTCAACTCGCCGTTCGGCATGGCGCTGATGGGCGGCTATCTGTACGTCGCCGACACCGATCGGCTCGTCCGGTTCCCCTTCGCGCCGGGGCAGACGAAGATCACCGCCAAGCCCGAGACCGTCATCAAATATCCCGGCGGCGGCAATCACTGGGCGCGCAACGTCATCGTCGCTGAGGACGGCAAGAGCCTGTATCTGAGCATCGGATCGTCGAGCAACATCGCCGAAAACGGGCTCGACAAGGAAGAGCATCGCGCCACCATTCTGCAAGTCTATCCCGACACTAAGGGCGCGCGGGTCTATGCCGCCGGCACGCGCAACCCCAACGGCATGGCGATCGAGCCGCATTCGAACAGCTTGTGGGTGACGGTCAACGAACGCGACATGCTGGGGTCGGACGGCCCACCCGACTACATGAGCGCGGTCGAGGCGGGGGACAATTTCGGTTGGCCGTGGTTCTATTGGGGCGGCTATCCCGACCACCGCGTGAAGCCGGAGAACCCGAGCCTGCAACAATATGTGAAGCGGCCTGACTATGCTTTGGGGCCGCACACCGCCTCGCTCGGCCTGTGCTTCGCGGCCGATTCGCGGCTGGGCGCGCAGTTCATGAACGGCGCGTTCGTCGGCCAGCACGGATCGTGGAACCGCGTGCCGGTGTCGGGCTACAAGGTCATCTATGTGCCGTTCGGCGACAAGGGCTTCCCGCTGCCCAACGTCAAGCCGGTCGACGTGCTGACCGGCTTCCTCGACAAGGACGGCAATGCGCGCGGGCGGCCGGTCGGGGTGATGTTCGATGCCGGCGGCGGGCTGCTGGTCGCGGACGATGTCGGCAACACTATCTGGCGGGTGAGCGCGCGCTAGTGCGGATTCAGCCTTGCCGAATCCGGGGCGGCACCGGTCCACTCCCCCACCCGACCGCCCAATCAGGATATTCTATGGGCGGTCGGTGGGGGAGCGGGCTGGTGCCGCCATCGGCGTGAGCCGATCGAACAAACCCCAAATAAACGGCGGGCCGCAACGGCCCCCCGACCGCGCGACCCGCACTGAGTACGACACCGAAGCTCCGCGCGTTTGACCCGCGCTTCTTTCCGTTCGATTCCACGACCTTACACCAGCCGTACCGTCGATGCGTTGACGAAATGCACGAACCTGCCCAAAATGGGGCAGTTTCGGGGGCGGGAGTAAGTGTATGGCCGCTGGAGATCGTGTTTCAACCGTTCCCGACCGCATGCAGGCGCACTGGCGCAGCGCGATGTTCCCCCTGCTCAACATGTTTCTCTCGAGCCATCGCATCCTGTCCGAACATGAGGGCATGAGCCCGTCGGTGCTGTTGATCTATGTCACCGTGTGTGTCGGCAACATCCAGAAGCTGATGCGCGAACGCAGCGTGCCCGCCGATTATACCGCGACCGCGGTGCTGCCGCGCGAATGGGTGGTGCCGATGTCGCGCAGCGCGATTGCCGCCGCCACCGACCTGCCGCGCGAAACCGTCCGCCGGCATGTCGGGCATTTGATTGCACAAGGCCTGCTGATCGAGGATCCGCGCGGCGGCGTGACGATCGTCCCCGGGGCGATCCAGGATCGCGGGTTCGAGCCGCTGTTGGAAAAGCTGCTGACCGAATTCGCGCGCAGCAGCGAGGCGTTGCTGCGGGTCGGCGTGATCGAGGTCACGCCGGGCTAGTCGAGGAGCCGGGGCGCTTCTTTGGCGAGCTTTGCCTTCAACTTTTCGGCGAACAAGGCGAGGAACGGCGGCAGATCGACCGTCGCGATCACGCGGTCCGCGCGGACGTCAAGCCGGCTCGCGATGCGCTGGCCCATTGCCGCGACGGTGAAGTGAAGCATGTCGCCGTCCCAATGGTGGTCGATCATCGCGCCGCCCGGGATCCATCCGGCGAGCTTGCCGACCCCGCCCTCTACCCGCCGCCGCGCTTCGGCCAGACCCAGCTTGTGCGGCACCTCGACGGTAACCGGCTCAGTCACGTGGCAAACAACATCGCATCGTCGGCGAACGCCTTGAACTCGAGCGCGTTCCCCGACGGGTCGCGGAAGAACATCGTCGCTTGCTCGCCGGGCTGGCCGACGAAGCGAATGTGCGGCGCGATCCCGAAGGTGACGCCGGCGGCGGCGACTCGGTCGGCCAGCGCGCGCCAGTCGGTCAGGTTCAGCACCACGCCGAAATGCGGCACCGGGACGTTGTGGCCGTCGACCGGGTTGGACACCGCGACCGGCCGGGCGGCGGGGTCGAGGTGCGCGACGATCTGATGCCCGAACAGATCGAAATCGATCCATGTCGCGGCGCTGCGGCCTTCGGGACATCCGAGCGCGCCACCGTAGAATGCACGGGCGGCGGCGAGGTCGTGAACTGGAAAGGCAAGGTGGAATGGTCGGAGCATTGCGCTCAGCTAACGTCCTTTCCTACCTCCGTCACCCCGGCCTTGTGCCGGGGTCCGCCGTTCCGCATAGGCAAAAGGTGCAGCACCCGCGGCACGGCGGATGCCGGGACGAGCCCGGCATGACGAATGTTGGGCCGGGATAGTCTTGAGAGCCGTTCGTTTCCTCTTCTCCTTCGCCCTTGGCGCGATCGCCGCGCTCGGCTTCGCCCCGTGGAGCTTGTGGCCGCTCACGCTCATCGCCTTTGCGGTCCTGCTGTTCCTCGTCCACGAAGCCCCCACCCTGCGCCGTGCGCTCGGCATCGGCTGGCTGTTTGGGGTTGGCCATTTCTGCGTCGCCAATGCCTGGCTCAAGCAGCCGTTCGAGTATCAGGACGCGATGCCGCACTGGCTCGGCTATGTCGCGGTGCTGCTGGCCTCGGTCTACCTCGCGATTTATCCGATGCTGGCCGCGGGTCTCGCGTGGCGCTTCGGTTCCACGGCACGTGGCGATCTCGCTGCCCGCCCCGATACCGCGTTCGTGCTGGCCGCCGGCGCTGCATGGATCGTCACCGAATATTTGCGCGGCACGATGTTCACCGGTTATCCATGGGACCCGCTGTCGGTGATCTGGGTAAGCGAATTGAGCGTCGCCCAATTGGCGGCGTTGGTTGGTACCTATGCCCTTTCCGGGTTAACCGTCGTACTCGCCGGTGCCCTCTTGTTGATGGTGCAGGGGCGCTGGCGGTCGGCCTTGGCCATCGCACTGCCTTTCGCCGTTGCCGGCATCTTTCCGTACTGGATCATCCCGAGCCCCGATCAAGCGTCCCGGAAAATCGTCGTCGTCCAGCCCAACCTGCCCGAGGAAGAGCGCCCGACCGACAACTACGCCGAGAACAATTTCCGCGCGCTCGCCAAACTGTCGCGGCGTACCGACCCCGGTACGCCGCCGCGGCTGCTGTTCTGGCCCGAGGGTGCGATCCGCTTCCCGCTCGAGGACGGCTATCCCGGCTATGTCTATGCCTCGCTCGGCACCGCGACGATGGCGCGCCTCCGCATGGGCGCGTTGCTCGGCGATAACGACGCGATTCTGACCGGCGCACAGACGATGAAGTTCAACGCCGCTGAGGACGTGGTCGCCGCGACCAATTCGATCGTCCTCGCCGGTCCCGACGCCAGGCTGCACGGCCGCTACGACAAAGCGCACTTGGTCCCCTTTGGTGAATATCTACCGATGCGGCCGTTGCTCGAGGCAATCGGCCTGTCGCGGCTGGTCCCGGGCGATGTCGATTTCATCCCCGGCCCCGGCGCGCGCACGATAAACGTTCCCGGGTTCGGCAAAGTCGGCATGCTGATATGTTATGAAGTGGTCTTTTCGGGTGCGACTGTCGATCCGGCGAGCCGCCCCGATTTGATCTTTAACCCATCCAACGACGCCTGGTTCGGCCCGCTTGGCCCGCCCGCGCACCTCGCCCAGGCACAATTGCGCGCAATCGAGGAAGGGATTGCGATCGTCCGCTCCACGCCGACGGGCATTTCGGCGATCATCTGGCCCAACGGCCAGATCCGCCAGTCGATTCCGCTGGGGCATAGTGGCGCGATCGAAGACATCCTGCCGCCCAAGTTCGAGCCCACCCCCTTCGCGCGCATCGGCAATTGGATGGTCGCGCTCGTTTCGGCGTTATTGCTGCTGACAGCGATTGCCATCCGGCGGCGCGCCCGCTAGGGACGCACCCGCATATAAGGAAAGCTTTATATGGGCATGGCAACGGCCCGCTTTCCCGCCCCACAAAGAGGAAATTCCATGCGTTCCGATTATCTCTTCACGTCCGAATCGGTTTCCGAAGGCCATCCCGACAAAGTCTCCGACCAGATCAGCGACGCGATCGTCGACCTGTTTCTGGCCAAGGACCCCGAAGCGCGCATCGCGTGCGAGACGCTGACCACCACGCAATTGGTCGTGCTCGCCGGGGAAATCCGCGGCAAGGGCATCATGGACGAGGCCGGCAATTGGGCCCCGGGCGTCAAGGAAGAGGTCGAAAAGGCCGCGCGCGATACCGTCAAGCGGATCGGATACGAGCAAGACGGCTTCCACTGGGAGACGCTCCGCTTCGAGAACAATTTGCACCCGCAATCGGCACACATCGCGCAAGGTGTGGACGCGTCGGGCAACAAGGACGAAGGCGCCGGCGATCAGGGCATCATGTTCGGCTATGCCGCCGACGATACCCCCGACCTGATGCCCGCGACGCTGTATTACAGCCACAAGATCCTCGAGCAGATGGCGGCCGACCGCCATTCGGGCAAGGCCCCGTTCCTGGAGCCCGATGCCAAGAGTCAGGTGACGCTCCGTTACGAAGGCAGCAAGGCCGTCGCCGCGACCGCGATCGTCGTCTCGACCCAGCACGGCAAGGGCTATGACGAAGGCGACAAGGAAGCCGAGCTCCACGCTTATGTGAAACAGGTCGTCGCCGACGTCATCCCGTCGGGGCTGCTCAGCGACGAAACCGTCTATCACATCAACCCGACCGGCAGCTTCGAGATCGGCGGCCCCGACGGCGACGCCGGGCTCACCGGCCGCAAGATCATCGTCGACACCTATGGCGGCGCCGCCCCTCACGGCGGCGGCGCGTTCAGCGGCAAGGATCCGACCAAGGTCGATCGTTCAGCCGCCTACATCACCCGCTATCTGGCGAAGAACATCGTCGCTGCGGGGCTCGCCCAGCGCGTCACGATCCAGCTGGCCTATGCGATCGGCGTGTCGAAGCCGCTGTCGCTCTATGTCGATACGCACGGCACCGGCACCGTCGGCGACGACAGGATCGAACAAGCGATCATGAGCATCCCCAAGCTGGGCGGCCTGACGCCGCGCGGCATCCGGACACACCTCAAGCTCAACAAGCCGATCTATCAGAAGACCGCCGCGTACGGGCATTTCGGGCGCAAGCCGGAAGGCGATTTCTTCCCGTGGGAACGCACCGACCTGGTCGACGATTTGAAGGCGGCGCTGGCCTGATCGAAATTTGCGCGATACGCTCCGGCAACACCGGGAGGTATCGCATGAAGTTCAGATCATTCGCGATTTTGGCGGCGCTGGCAGCGATGTCGGCGCCGCTTGCCGTTCGGGCGAAGGACGACACCACGCCGATCGTCTTGTCAGCGGTCGATCAGACACTGGTCGATCGCTCGATCGCGCGTGGCGACATGCTCTACGCGTACGATCAGGCAGCGTGGCACGGCACGGACGACCTGCAGGAAAAGGCCAAGGCGGCGGGGGTATGGGACAAGCTCGCCCCGACACTCGGCGGCTGGATCGTCGACGGCACCGCGGCCGAGCCGGTGTTGGTGTTCATCGACAAGTCGGATCGAGCGCAAGCGGTCTATACTGCGCGTTTCGCCGATAACGGGACGCGGCTGATCGAGAGCAAGCTGCTCGGCGCCGGCGACGACCGCTCGATCTCCCCGGCGCGTATGAAGCTCGTCGTCGCGCTCCGCGCGGCGCGCACCGAGGTAGCAAGGGCCCAACTCGACGTGTGCGCCAATGCCGCGTTTAACAGCGTCGTCTTGCCACCGGAGACGCCCGACGGTCCGACCTTGGTCTATTTCCTGACGCCCCAGACGCAGAACGGAATCTGGCCGATGGGCGGCCATTATCTGGTGGAGGTCAAGGCCGACAGCTCGATCGGATCGACTCGTCCCTTCACCAAAAGCTGCATCAACACCGGCGCACCGCCCAAGGGGTCGCCGGCGGCGATGTTCATCACACATCTGCTCGATCCGGTACCGACCGAAATCCACGTCTTCACGATGCGCGCGGCGCGATTGCCGTTGTTCGTCGCGACGACGCAAAACAATCGCCTCTGGTCGATCGAAAGGGTCGGGGGCGCTACGCGGATCAGGGCAATGGAGATGCCGAAGAAATAGAGTGGGGCGTCCGCGGGGACGTGCGATTGGCTTTCGTGTCGACTAGCCCTAGGCGCTCCTGGATGAACGACCCGACCACCATCCGACGCCTTTATGGCCGCCGTCAGGGACACAAGTTGCGTCAGGGCCAGTCGGCGCTGGTCGAGGAATTGCTGCCCCGGATCGCGATCCCGGAGAGCGGCCCGCTCGACGCGCAAACGCTGTTTGGCGATGACCGCCCGCTCGAGCTCGAGATCGGCTTCGGGGCGGGAGAGCATCTAGCAGGTCAGGCCGCCGCCCGACCGACCCACGGCTTTATCGGCTGCGAGCCGTTCCTCAACGGCGTGGTCGGCGCGCTCAATCATGTCCGCAACGAACGTCTCGACAATGTCCGCCTGCACATGGGCGATGCGCTCGACGTGGTCGAGCGGCTGCCCGACGCCAGCCTGGAGCGCGTCTACCTGCTCCACCCCGACCCGTGGCCCAAGGCGCGGCACGCGAAACGCCGGATGGTCAATGACGGCCCGCTGGACCTGATCGCTGCGAAGCTCAAGCCGGGCGGCGAGTTCCGGCTCGGCACCGACGACCCGACCTATTGCCGTTGGGCGATGATGGTGATGAACCGCCGCCGCGATTTCCAATGGACCGCACAGACCGCGCAAGACTTCCTGACCCGCCCCGCCGACTGGTCCGAAACGCGCTACGAGCGCAAGGCGCGGCGCCACGGCCACGAAGTGTGGTATTTTCGCTACCGCCGCGTGTGATTGCGGCATAACATGGGGGCATGACCGCGCGCCGCAGCAAGCCAAGCTTCGCCAGCCTGCTCCGCTCCTCGTCGCGCCGCGACGAGGACAGCGCGCCGGTCGACCTGCCGCTGCCCGGGACCGACGGGTCGTTCCACGTCGATCCGACGCGCGTTCGGTTGTGGAGTGGCCTTGTCGGTCCGACGCCCGAGGAATGCCGCGACCGCATCAATGCGATCGTCCGCGACGGTCAGGCCGAGCCGGTGACGGTGCGGCCGGTGTTCGACGACGCGCATTATGAATATGAAATAATCGCCGGCGCGCGCGACTATGTCGCGGTGCGCCATTTGCGCGAAACCGCCATTCCGGCGCTCGAACTGCTGGTGCGCGTTGCGCTGGTCGACGACGATGGTGTGGGGGAGTTGGTGGCAGGGGCCGCTTTGCCCGGTCCGCTGGCCGCCGCGGCCGATCTGGCCGCGCGGCTCGATGGTCCGCTCGGCCCGGTCATTCTCGTGACCGCCGCACAGATTGCGCGCGCGCAGGCGGCGCGGCGTGGCGACGGGCTGCCGCCTTATCCGCCCGCCGAGGTGATGCGGCTGATCGATGCGATCGGGGCGGACGATGCCGCCGAGCCGCTGTCGCTAAGCATCGTCGAGGCGAGCGCCAGCACCGTCACCTTCCGGGTCGGCGCAGAGGAAGATATGCCGCCCGAAATGCTCGCCCGGATCGTCAAGTCGATGATCGACGGCGCCGCCGCCGACGGCATCGCGGTCAAATGGGCAACCGCCCCGAGCGCCGCCACAGACCCCTGAGCGCTTTTCCCAGCAACGCCGGCGCGCCGGGCCGCAACAAGAGCCAGTCGCGGATCGCCGAGCCTTTCGTCGCCCCGATTGTGCTTTTGTACCCGCTGTCGCCCGCGCCCCAATCGACCGTCGTCATGCCGTCGTCGAGCGCGCGGACGAGGTTGCGGTAATAGAGCAATTTGCCCGGTGAATGCTTGGCGACGGCGGGGTCGTAGCTGTTGGCGATGGCGTATTTGAGGCCGCCGAGGTTCATGTCGAACGAGAAGGTCGCGGGCTCGCCCTCGACCGTCAGCAACGCCGCCGACAGCATATCGGCGATCACCGGGTCGGTCGCGGCCTGGCGCCAGAACGCGCCGTGCCCTTCCTTCGTGAATTTGGCATCGCTGCCGTCGGTGCGCGCGGCGACCCAACTCTTTTGCTCGATCGCGGCAAGCTGATCGAACCCGCCCGCGAGCAGATCGGTGCCCGACAGGAAGGTCCAGGCAAGCTCGCCGTGCCCGGCCAGATGCTTTTCGTGAAAGCGGTTCTTCTTGAGCGTTGATCCGCGCGGCCAGCCGCCCTCCGCGCCTTGCGCCGCGACCATGTCGAGTGCGTAGCTGTCGGCGATGAACCGATCGAGCACCGTCCAGCCGCGTCGCCGGGCGGCGGCGATCAACGCGGTCGTCGCGAGGTCGCCGTCATAGCTCGGCCCGATCCGCAAGCCGTTGACCTCTTGCCCCAGACGATCGACCAGCACGTCGAAGGCGCCCGCGCCTGTATTTTCGGCGGCAGGGAAACCGCGGAATGGCCAGTAACTCCCCGGCACCATCGCCAGCCGCGCCGGCCTCAGCCCGAAGCTTGCGAGCGGCAACGCGATGACCGGGTCGCCGTCATGTTCGACGATCAGCGTCCGCGCGCGCAAGCCATAGGCGGCGGTCGCGGCGGCGAACCATTGATAGCGCAGGAACCGATGGCTCTCGGGCGCGGCCTCCGCCACCCGGTCGATCAGCGCCGACAATCCGTCGAACGCGGTCGCGCGCATGACGGGCGGCAAGCGCGTGAAATCGGCGAGCAGCATCGGCTTGGTCATGGGACGACGATCTAGCGCGCAGGCGTTACCAAGCCGTTCGAGATCGGCTTATACAAACACGGTCGTCACCCCGGCCTTGTGCCGGGGTCCGCCTCTCCAAGTCGGATGTCATTTATTGTTGCACGGCGGATGCTGGGACAGGCCCGACATGACGGCTAGGCTAGATTCGCTTCCCATCGCCACGCCGTGCCTGCATCATGTCCCGCGATGCAGGCCAACACCGTCTCGACGATCGCCCAGACGATCCAGCTGTCGCTGTCCCCCGTATTCATGCTCGCTGGCATTTCGGGGCTGCTCAACGTGCTCGCCGGGCGGCTGTCGCGCGTGGTCGATCGTGCGCGTCAGCTCGAGGCGCTGCACCCGCGCTCGACCGGGCCGGAGCATGACCGGCATGTTTGGGAGCTTAGGTTGCTCGACCGGCGCATCTCGGTGATCAACGCCGCGTTGTTTCTCGCGGTGTCGAGCGCGGTGATGACGTGCCTGGTCGTCGCGTTGCTGTTCGTCGCCGAACTGGCGAACTTGAAGTTCGGCACCGGTGTCGCGCTGGCGTTCATCCTGGCGATGGCGTTCCTGATCGCGTCGCTGGTCGCGTTCATGGTCGAGGTGCGGATGTCGCTCCGCGCGGTCCACATCCGCGCCGAATTGCTCGAGCACAGATGATCGAGAAACGCCTGCTCCAGATCGTCGTCGCGGTCGCATGCCTGGTGCCGCTGTCGGTCGGCGGGCAGAGCATCCTGCACGGCCCCGGCTTTCTCGGCCATGCGCCGGTCATCCCGACCGATCTCGACAGCCATTTCCGCTACATTTCGGGAATCTTCTTCGCGCTCGGGCTGGGCTTCGTCAGCTGCGTCCCGGCGATCGAGGACAAGGGTCCACGCTTCCGCCTGCTCGGCGCGATGGTGGTGTGCGGCGGGCTGGCGCGCGTCGTGTCGCTGCTCGCGGTGGGACCGCCGAGCAAGGGGCATATCTTCGGCTTCGCAATGGAACTCGGCGTCGTTCCGCTGCTGATGCTGTGGCAGTATCGGTTCTCCAAGCACTATCGCCCTTAGCGCGCAGCTTCGACCTCCGGCCCGCCATCGACGCTCGGCAAGTAACGCGGCACCGCGCGCGCCTTCGACGCTTGCTCGTACGCATAGCCCGCGTTTAACAACGCCTGCTCGCTGTACGCCGGGCCGATGAACGACAGTCCCACCGGCAACCCACGCACCAACCCCATCGGCACGGTCAGATTGGGATAGCCCGAAATCGCCGGCAGTTCCGACGAGCTCGGTCCGTTATACTGGTCGCCATAGACCGGATCGCTGAGCCACGCCGGGCCGTAGGTCGGCTGAACCAGGATCGTCGCCCCGGCATCCTTGAGCATCGTGTCGATCGCGCCCTTGGCGGCGGCCAGCGATTTCTCGCGCTGCGCCTTGTAGGTCGGCTCGTCGACGCCCTTCGACTTTGCCGCCATGTCGAAGATTTCCTGCGCGAAATAGGGCATTTCGGATCCAGCGTTGGCGGTGTCGAACGCAACGACCTGGTTGAGGCTCCGCGCCTTAACCGCCGGTGCCGCCGCCGCGAGATATTTGTCCAGATCGCTCTTCAACTCGAACTTGAGCACGTCGAATTCGGCGTCGCCCATCCCATCGGTCTTGGGCCGCGTGACATCGACCAGCACCGCGCCTTGGGCCTTGAGCACCGCCAGCGCTTCCTCGAACTTGACTTTTTCGAGCGCCGGGACGTCGGGCCGGTAGACCGCAATCCGCACACCCTTCAACCCGCCCGCCGACAGCCCGGCGGCATAGTCTTTGCGATATTTGCCGGCATCCGCCGTCGCCGGATCGGCGGCGTCGCTGCCGATCATCGCCGAAAAGAGGATCGCGGCGTCGCGCACGCTGCGCGCCATCGGGCCGGGCGTGTCCTGGCTATGGCTGATCGGCACCACGAAGCTGCGGCTGACGAGCCCCACCGTCGGCTTGAGCCCAACCAGCCCATTCATCGACGACGGGCACACCACCGACCCGTCGGTCTCGGTCCCCAGCCCGGCCGCGGCGAAGCTCGCCGCGATGCCCGCGCCGGTGCCGCTCGACGACCCGCAGGCGGTGCGGTCGAGCGCATAGGGGTTGCGCACGAGCCCGCCAACCGCGCTCCAGCCGCTCATCGACTTGGTCGATCGGATATTGGCCCATTCGCTCAAATTGGTCTTGCCGAGGATCACCGCACCCTGTGCGCGAAGTAGCGCGACGACCGGCGCATCGCGGCCGGTCCTGTTGTCCTTCAACGCCAAACTGCCCGCGGTGGTCGCGATCGGATCCTTCGTCTCGATATTGTCCTTGATCAGGATCGGCACGCCGTCGAGCGGGCCGAGCAGCTTCTTCGCCTTGCGCCGCGCGTCGCTCGCCTGCGCCTCGGCGATCGCGTCGGGGTTGAGCGCTATAACCGCGCGGAGCGTCGGCCCCTTGCGGTCCATCGCCTCGATCCGGGCGATATAAGCACGCGTGATTTCCTCGCTCGAAATGCCGCCGGCCATTTTCAGGCGCAGGTCGTCGATCGATTGCTCTTCGACCATGGGGATGCGTGGCCCGGTGACGATTGTCTCTGCCAGCGCCGGAAGCGGGGCGGCGAGCAACAACAAGGCGGCGAGACGGCGCATGGCGATTTCCCCTAATTTCGTCGTGCCGGTCATCCTCCAGCTACGCACAAATGAAAAGAGGCTGCCGGGGGCCTCTCGGCACCCCGGCAACCTCCTGACATGGTCAGCGGCCGGAAGCTCCAGCCCGGAGGACCATGCGGACCGCTATTCCTGTGGTTCCTGCGTTGATTGGAGGGACATACCTCCCGTCAGGAACCGGCGGAGCTAGCGGCGCGTCCCCCGAACGAACTGAACCGACCCCCTTGCTGAACCATGAGACATCGGATCACCTCCTTTCGCTTGTTGAAACGGCGCACCCAGCACTGGGCACGAACGCAATGTGAATCACGTGGATAAGTATTTCAAGTCTTGTAATGCGCGGTGAAATCGACGATTCTCTTTCGCCTTGGCCGGTTGCCCGGCCGCTCCCCTCATTTACCGAACGGCTTGGTCTCCGGTGCTTTGTCGTCCGTCGTGAAGCTGAGCATGTAGCGGCCGCCGTCGGCGCCGGTCGCCTGGCATATGATCTGTGTACGGGCGACGATCAGCGCCGGCGTGCAACGCCCGGTGATGTTCTGTGCGGCGGCAGTCACTTGGGCGGCGGTGTCGCCCGGCCGGACCCCGGTCACCTTGCTGAGCGCGATCCCCTCGGCATCCGGCATACCGAAGAAACTGACCAGCCCGTCACCGGACTTTATCGCTATCGACCGCTGGCCGTCATTGTAATGCAGGCTGAGGATCGCATCGCCGCAGGGCATCGTCTTGCCGCTCATCACCAACGACGCGCAATGCCCGCTCGCGAACGTTATGTCGGTCGGAACGCGCACCAGATCCGGCGCCGCGGCATTCGCACCGACCGTCAACAATCCGGCGGCGGCGATAGTGGAGCGGATCATGCAGCGTCTTTCGCGAGGAAGGGGTACCCAGCCTAGCGCGCCTCAATGATGCTTGAAATACTGGACTTCGCGTTCGTGCTTCTCCGCGCCCGCGCGGGTGTCGAACGTGCCGAGGTTACGGCGCTTGCCGGTGTCGGGATCGACCTTGCGCGAATAGAGCCGGTATTCGCCCGATTTTAGCTTGCGGATCACGGGGATTCTCCTCGTGCGACAAAACGCGCGAGGCGCGCGACCTATCCTCGGCAATCCTCGATCACGCGGCCGATCTCCGCCTGCGGTGGCAGCACCACCGGTCGGCGTCCCGCCTGCTCAACCACGAACCGCCCGCGGCTGAACGCGATCGCGTCGAGCAATGGATCGTTCGCGGCGAACGTGATGCTCATGACGGGCAAGTCGCTCTTGAAATTGCCGGCGGGCGCGATGGTTCGCGTCATCGTCGTCGTTCGGATCGTAACGGGCCCCGGCAGAATGCCTGTCAGGACGACCCGACGCGCCGCCCGCTCGCAACTGAAGCTGAGCACATCGGCATCGGTATCGAACTGGACCTGCGACATTTCGGGCCGCTGCACGTAGCGCCAATCGCCCGGCGTGAACGGCCAGTCGTTCCAGTCGCTGGCGAGCGGCGGTGGAGCGGGAGTCGGGCGCGGCGGTGGCGCAACAACGACGGGCGGACGCACCTCCCGCGCGGGCGGCGCGGCACAGCCGGCGAGGATGGCAAGACTGAGCACAAGCGGGATCACATAACGCATTGCCCGACCATGACGGCAGGACGCGCGCGCCTCAACCCGAAAGCGGCGGATGCGCGCGGATCGGCGATGTGCGACAGGCGTTTCGATCCCGATCACGAAAGGCGTTCGATTTGGCCGACACCCCTACCCAGCCGCTGCTAGCCGCCAATCTGGCCGAGGGCATGAAGGTCAAAAGCCGCGACGGCAAGGCGATCGGCGCGGTGCATGCGTTCATGATCCACAAACGCTCGGGCCGCGCGATGTACGCCGTGCTCAGTCTCGGCGGGTTCCTCGGCATCGGCAAAGCCTATTACGCGGTGCCGGTCGCGTTGCTCGCCTATGACTTTGCCGCCGACCAATATGTCGCGTCGGTCGAGCCCAAGGTGCTCGAAGGCGGCCCGAGCTGGACCAGCACCGCGCCGGAATTCGACCAGGATTATGCGGACCGCGTCGCGAGTTATTACAGCGCGGACAAGCAAGATCTGGAGATAGGGTAGCTCAACGCGCCCTTCGCCCGCTGCCGGGCATCCCGGCGCGCATTTTCTGACTCTTCCCGTAGCGCGTCTTGCGGGTGCCCGGCTTGCCCTCGTTCGAGCGGCCCATGATCGGCGCACGGTGCTCGTCCACGGGCAAGCCCAACTCCTCCGCTTCGAGACTGCGGATTTCGTCGCGCAGCCGCCCGGCTTCCTCGAACTCGAGGTCCGACGCGGCCTTGCGCATCTTCTTTTCGAGCTCCTCGATATATGCGCGCAGATTGTGGCCGACCATGTGCGGGCGATGCTCGTCGATCTCGACCGTCACCTGGTCGCGGCTCGCCACGTCCTGGATGATGTCGCCGATGTTGCGCTTGATCGTGGTCGGCGTGATGCCGTGCGCTTTATTGTATTCGTGCTGTTTTTCACGTCGGCGGTTGGTCTCGTTGATCGCGCGCTCCATGCTGCCGGTCATGCGGTCGGCGTAAAGGATCACGCGCCCGTCGACGTTGCGCGCGGCGCGGCCGATCGTCTGGATCAGCGAGGTTTCCGACCGCAGAAACCCTTCCTTGTCGGCGTCGAGGATCGTCACCAGCCCGCATTCGGGGATGTCGAGCCCTTCGCGCAGCAGGTTGATCCCTACCAGAACGTCGTAGACCCCGAGCCTAAGATCACGGATCAGCTCGATTCTCTCCAGCGTTTCGACGTCCGAATGCATGTAGCGGACCTTGAGTCCGGCCTCGTGCATGAACTCGGTCAAATCCTCCGCCATTCGCTTGGTCAACGTCGTGACGAGCGTGCGGTAACCGAGCGCGGCGGTCTTGCGGCATTCGTTGATGCAATCCTGCACCTGATCCTCGACCGGCTTGATCTCGACCGGCGGATCGATCAGCCCGGTCGGGCGGATCACCTGTTCGGCGAACACGCCGCCGGTCTGCTCCATCTCCCACCCGCCCGGGGTCGCCGAGACATAGGTGGTTTGCGGTCGCATCGCGTCCCATTCGTTGAACCTGAGTGGACGGTTGTCGATCGCCGATGGCAAGCGGAACCCGTATTCGGCGAGCGTGATCTTGCGGCGATGGTCGCCGCGCGACATGCCGTTGATCTGGCCGATCGTCTGGTGGCTCTCATCGACGAACAGCAACGCGTTTTCAGGGAGATATTCGAACAAGGTCGGCGGCGGTTCGCCCGGCATGCGGCCGGTCAGGAAGCGGCTGTAATTCTCGATCCCCGCACAAGATCCAGTTGCTGCAATCATTTCCAGGTCGAAGTTCGTGCGCTGTTCGAGCCGCTGCGCCTCGAGCAATTTGCCCTCAATCTGTAATTCCTTAAGCCGCTCGGCGAGTTCGTGCTTGATCGCTTCCATCGCTTGCTTGAGCGTCGGCCCCGGCGTCACATAGTGCGAGTTGGCGAACACGCGGACGTAGTTGAGGCTGGCGACCTTCTTCCCCGTCAGCGGGTCGAACTCGACGATCTCCTCGATATCGTCGCCGAAGAACGACACACGCCACGCGGTGTCCTCGTAATGCGACGGAAAGATTTCGAGCGTGTCGCCCTTCACGCGGAAATTGCCGCGCTGGAACGCCGCGTCGTTGCGCTTGTATTGCAGCGCGACGAGCTTGCGCACGATCTCGCGCTGATCGACCGTCTCGCCCTTCTTCAAATCGAAGATCATCGCCGAATAGGTCTCGACCGACCCAATGCCGTAAAGGCACGATACGGAAGCGACGATGATCACGTCGTCGCGTTCGAGCAGCGACCGGGTGGCGGAATGCCGCATCCGGTCGATCGCCTCGTTCACCGAGCTTTCCTTCTCGATGTACGTATCCGACCGGGGAACGTACGCCTCGGGCTGATAGTTATCGTAGTAGCTGACGAAATACTCGACCGCGTTGTCGGGGAAGAACGACTTGAACTCGCCGTAGAGCTGCGCGGCGAGGATCTTGTTGGGCGCCAGGATCAGCGCGGGACGCTGGAGCGTCTCGATCACCTTGGCCATGGTGAAGGTCTTGCCCGACCCCGTCACGCCGAGCAGCACCTGGTCGCGCTCGCCCGCCAGCGCCGCTTCGGTCAATTCCTTGATCGCGCCAGGCTGGTCGCCCGACGGCTCGTAATCGCTGACCAGGTTGAACGCCTTCCCGCCCTCGATTTTCGCCGGGCGCTCGGGCCGGTGCGGAATGAACGACTGCCCGGTCTCGGGTTCGGCCAGGTTGGTGCGAATCTGGATTGCCATATCGACGCAATATGGTGACTCTATCGCCAACCCGCAACAAATCGGGAACGGTCGCGCGAGTCCAGAAACCGGAGAGCAATATGCGCATCCCCCTTACGACCGCCCTCGCCCTTGCGCTCGCCGCGTGCGGCCAGCCGTCGAGCACGACCACGACCGCCACGAGTAACACGACGGAGACCACGGCCACGACGGCGACGACCGCCACCACGCCCACCACGACGACGACCGCGTCGACCGTCACCACCGGTACCGCCGGCCCGACCGCCGCGTCGCTGGGGCTTCAACCGGGCAAATGGGAAACCAGGATTTCGGTCACGAGCATGGAGATAAACGGGGTCAGCCGCGCCGCGCCGAGCGCCGGCGATACTGTCGAGACCTGCCTGACGCCCGAAATGGCGGCAAAGGGCCCCGGCGAAATGCTCAAGAAGGCGGGCGTCAACTGCACCACCACCACCGCCAGCTACAGTGGCGGCAGGATTTCCGCGCAGATGACGTGCAAGCTCCCGATGGGCACGATGACGAGCAATACCACCGGCACCTATTCGCCGACCGCCATGACCTCCGACGCCGACGCGACGATGACCGGGCGGATGTCGATGCGGGAAAAGATCCACACGGAAGCACGCCGCGTCGGCGAATGCGGCTGAAACAGGGGGAGATGATGCGCAAGACAATGATGGCCGCCGGCATGGCGGCGATAATGCTCGCCGGCTGCGCCAAGAGCGGCCCGCCGCCCAAGCGCGAGCCCGGCAGCTGGTCGTCGAAGTTCGAACTCAAACGGGTCGAGGGCAAGGACGCCGACAAAGCCAAGGCGGCAATGACGCCGATGTTCGCGATGATGAGCGCGATGTCGATCTGCGTCACGCCCGAAATGTCGGCCAAGGAAGACCCGACCCAGGACGTCGAGAAGCTCGGCGGCCCCAATGGCCGCTGTACGTTCGACCGGAAATCGATCGCGGGCGGCACCATCGACGTTGCCGGCACGTGCAAGCTCGCCAACGGCAAGACGACCAAGGTGACCGCAACGGGCACGCTGGGCGCGAGCGTTCAGGACATGGATACCACCGTCGAAGTGTTCGACGCGACGGGCGCGAAGGAAGGGCTGATGGAAATAGCGAACCACTCGACCCGCAACGGCGAGTGCACCGCCAAGGACATGAAGTCGCCGCCCGCGACGATGTAGGGATCGTTCCCCGGCGACCGCCGGGGAGCTACCCCACCTTGCGGTACGCCACGCGCCACATCGCGACCGCGATCCCCGCCGCCATCGCCGCCATGACCAGGCTGGTCAGGATTCCGCTCGCCCAGCGGTAGAGCAATGTCTGCGCGTCCATCACCGGCGCGACGAACATGCCGTAGCCATAGGTCTGCCCGCCGAGGAACAGCACGAACCCGACTACGCCGCCCAGGGTTGCGGCGGCAACCGGGCCGCGGCGTCCGGCCGCGTGGAGCAACGCCCACGGGATCGCCGCCAGCGCGGTGATCGACAATGCGGTCATCAGCGATCCGATCAGCAGCCCGCCGAGCAGCGCGCCGACATTGTGCGTACCGGCGAACGCCATCAGCAGCACGCCGATCGCGCCGCCCATCGTCCCGCCCGCGCCGATCGCCAGCCCGACACGGTCGATGCTCGTCTCATAGCGCGCAGGCGCCGGTTGTGCGGCCATGCCCCCTCCCCCTAGTGGTGACGTCATAGCACCACGCCCCCCGCCGCCTCAAGGCAGCGCGGCGGCGCCGGATGTTTCGAGGCAATGCAATAGCTCGGCGCGCGGCATCGCAGGACGCGGGCGCGGCGCGGCGTAGGGCGGTATCGCTACCGTCCGTCCGATCGGCAGCGCATCGAAACCGCTCTGCCCCGTACATTTTTCCGCGGCGGCGAGCAGCCGGGGCGGCGTGTCCCAGCCTTCATAGGACAGCCGGAACGTCCCCCAATGCACCCCGATCGCATGGCTCGCGCCGAGCCGGCGGAACACCTCGACCGCATCGAGCGGCCCGATATGGCTCCCCGCCGCCATCTGCCCCGGCGCAAAACGGAACGCACCGATCGGGATCAACGCGAGCCGGATCGGGCCATAGCTCACCGCCTTGTCAGCCCAGCCGAAATCGCCGGCGCCGGTATCGCCCGCGAAGAACAGGTTGCCGCCCGGCAACGTCACGACAAAGCTCGACCACAATGCGCGGTTGCGGTCGGCGAACCAGCGGCTGTCCCAATGATGGCCGCGATTGACGATCACTTCGATCCCCGCTCGGACTTCAACCCTGCCGCCCCAGTCTCGCGCAGTCGCGGGCACGCCCGCCTGGCTGATCACGCTGTCATTGCCGAGCGATGTAACGATCATCGGCTTGTCGCGATCCGACAGGCGCTTGAGCGTCGCCAGATCCATGTGATCGTAATGGTCGTGGCTGACGAGCACGAGGTCGATCCGGGGGAGATCGTCGAACCGGATGCCAGGCTCGGCCACCCGGGTCGGACCGAACCCCCACGGGCCAGCGCTCTTGCTCCACACGGGATCGGTCAGGATGTTAATTCCCGCCGTCTGGACGAGCACGCTCGAATGCCCGATCCACGTCACCAGCATCCGCTCGCCATCGACCCGCGCGGGCGGCCTGGTCGGCGCCACCGCGACGCGGCTCGGCCATTTCGGCCGGTCGTCGCTGCCCGCTATGTAGCGCAGCATCGTACCGGTATTGGCCACCGGCAGGCCGTCGTCGCCATCGGGATTGAAGAAGCGCTCGCCGTCGAAATGATCGCTGACGGGGCCGCGATAATATCGCGCGTCGAGGAAATGCGGGACGATCGTCAGCGTCAGGCACAGCAGGATCACGAGCCACAGCAGGCCCGCGCCGATCCATCTGAAAAGCCTGCCCATGCGCGCCCGTCCCACAGCGGGGACGCGGGTTCAAGCGCTCAGCCCTGATCCTCGTACGCAAATTGCAGGATGCCCCAATGCCGCCCCTGCACCTTGATCGACGCGATGACTTGCTTGAGCAGCAACACGTCACCCGACGATGTCGCGCGGCGATAGGCCTTGAGGCAGAACGGATCGGTGATCTTGCACTGGATCTGGGTCTCTGGAAAATCGAAGATCAGCCCCTGGCGCGAATGTTCGGCGTTCCACGCATCGTCGCCGGGGCGTTGCGGGTGCGCGCGTTCGGGCATCGCCACCGCGCCGAAGCCGTTGCGATCGGTGAAGGTCATCCCGAAAAAGCCCTTATAACCCCGCGCGGCCTCCTGATGCGGGCGCGCGGCGGGGACGATGAAGCGCTGGACCGGGTGAGTGTAAAGCGGCGGGTTGGTGCCGGGAATTTGCGCGTAATCTTCGCTGAACAGCTCGGCGACGCCGATCTCGCCCGCGGCGAGCGCGGCCTCGAGCGCGTCGGCCACCGCTTTCGCGGTATCGAGGCCGAAACGGATATAGCGCGAATCGACGATCTCGATCCCGCTTTCGGCAAAATGCTGGAGCATCGCGTTGGTGTCGTCGCTGACGCTGGTCAGCCGGGTCGACAGGCGTTGCAGCCCGTCGGCATTGCCCGTCGAATTGTGCGCGAGGCTGCCCAGCCCCGAGCGGATGTTGCCGACCGATTCGACCATGTAGCCGATGCTGTCGGCGACCGCTTCGCTATTGTCCGACAGCCCGCGCATCAGCGTCGACAGCCGCCCGACCAATGCCTCGATATCGCGCGTGCCGGCATGCGCCGACTGCGCTTTCTCGACGCCGTGCGCGACCCGGTCGAGCATCCCCGACGCCTCGCCGGTCAGCGCGCGGATCGATTGCTCGATCTTCTGCGTCGCGGTCGCGGTTTCGTTGGCGAGTTTCTTCACTTCGCTCGCGACGACGGCAAACCCGCGCCCGGCATCCCCCGCGCGTGCCGCCTCGATCGTCGCGTTGAGCGCGAGCAGATTGGTCTGGCTGGCGATCCCGCTGATCACCGACGTGACATGGGCAACGGTCTCCAGCGCGTCGTTGAACCCGCCGAGCGCGGCATGGATATGGCTGACCTGCTCGATCAGATCGACCACGTTGATCGTCGCATCCGACAATTGGCGGCTCGAATCGTCGATGACGCTGCGCGCCGCGCCGGCATTCTGGCGCGCCTCATGCGCGGCGGTGGCGATGCTTTCACCGTTATCGGCCAGCCGCACGGCTTCGCCGCCGATCGCCTCGATCGTCGCGGCCTGATCGCTTACGCGGCCGGCGATTTCGGTAATGTCGGCCTGCAAGTCGAGCGTCCGGATGCCGAGGTCGCCCGACATCCGCGCCGCGGTCTGGACGGTTTGCGCGATGTCCAAATCTAAAAAACCCCCTGGGAAATCAGGGGAAACCGTAAGCGGTGTTGGTTAACAGCTGCTTAGCGAAACCGGGTCAGGCTTGCCAATATCCCGCCATCAATTCGCTCGCCCAGTCGGGCTGGCGGATATCGCCGCGGGGGCCGAACTCGCGCATCATCGGCTTGATGTCGATCACCGGCGTCCCGTCGATCGCGTCGAGCCCGCGGACATATAGCCGAGTCCCCTCGACGCGCTCGATCCGGCAGACGGTGATGCCGATCCGGTTGGGCCGGTTCTTGCCACGTTGCGCGAAGATGCCGACCAGCGGCCAATCGGTGCGACCGCGCGGATGCCGCGCACCGGTTTCGATCTTGTCGAGCGGCACCTGGTCGAACACGAACGCGATCTCGGCATGGCTGAAGTCGGCGAGGCCATAGAGCGCTTCCTCGCCGAACTCCGCGGCGAGCTCGATTACGGCGGTCTCGCGGTCCCAATCGTCGTCTACCGCTTCGGCGCGCCCGCCGCGGACGTAGGCGATCGGATCGATCGGGAACGTCATGCCAGCAATTTCTCCCGTGCGATCTTCTCCTTCCACACTAGTGGCGCGAGCTGGTGGACGTTGTTGCCCTCGCTATCGACCGCGACGGTGACCGGGAAGTCCTGGACCTCGAATTCGTAGATAGCTTCCATCCCGAGATCCTCGAAACCAACCACCTTCGACCCCTTGATCGCCCGCGCGACCAGGTACGCCGCGCCACCGACCGCCATCAAATACGCCGACTTGCCTTCCGCGATCGCAGCCGTCGCATCGGGCCCGCGCTCAGCCTTGCCGACCATCGCGAGCAGCCCCTGACCGAGCATCATGCGGGTGAACTTGTCCATTCGCGTCGCGGTGGTGGGGCCTGCCGGGCCGACGACTTCCTCGCCGACCGGATCGACCGGGCCGACATAATAGATCACCCGGCCCGCAAAGCTGACCGGCAGTTCCTCGCCCTTCGCCAGCATATCGGCGATCCGCTTGTGCGCGGCGTCGCGGCCGGTGAGCATCTTGCCGTTGAGCAGCAAGCGGTCGCCTTGCTTCCACGATTGCACGGTCTCAGGCGTCAGCGTGTCGAGATCGACGCGGATCGCCGCCGCATCGGGCTGCCAGTCGACCTTGGGCCATTCGTCGAGCTTGGGCGCCTCCAGATACGTCGGCCCCGACCCGTCGAGCGTGAAATGCGCGTGGCGCGTCGCGGCGCAGTTCGGGATCATCGCCACCGGCTTGCCCGCGGCGTGGCACGGCGCGTCCCTGATCTTGACGTCGAGGATCGTCGACAGCCCGCCCAGCCCCTGCGCGCCGATGCCGAGCGCGTTGACCTTGTCGAAAATTTCGATCCGCAGCGCCTCGATGTCGTTGCGCGGGCCCCGCGCCTTGAGCGGCCCCATGTCGATCGGCTCCATCAGCGCTTGCTTGGCGAGCAGCACGCAATGCTCTGCCGTCCCGCCGATCCCGATGCCGAGCATCCCCGGCGGACACCACCCCGCGCCCATTTGCGGCAGCATCTCGAGCACCCAGTCAACGATCGAATCGGACGGGTTCATCATCTTGAACTTGGACTTGTTCTCCGACCCGCCGCCCTTGGCCGCGACATCGATCGATACCTTCGACCCCGGCACCATATCGACGTAGAGCACACACGGCGTGTTGTCCTTGGTGTTGCGCCGGGTGAATGCCGGGTCTTCGAGCACCGACGCGCGCAGCTTGTTCTCGGGGTTGAGATACGCCCGCCGCACACCCTCATCGACGATGTCCTGCAACGAGCGGCTGGTGTCGTCGAGCCGGCAGTCCATCCCCCATTCGACGAACACGTTGACGATTCCCGTGTCCTGGCAGATCGGCCGATGCCCCTCTGCGCACATCCGGCTGTTGGTCAGGATCTGCGCGATGGCGTCCTTCGCCGCCGGCCCCTGCTCGGCCTCGTACGCCACGCCGAGCGCGCGGATGTAATCCATCGGGTGATAGTAGCTGATGAACTGCAGCGCGTCGGCGACGCTCTCGATCAGGTCGGTGGCGCGGATGATGGTCATCGCCGCGCTCTAGCGCCGCCCTCGCCCATCGGTCCAGACGTTAAGCCGGCACCGTCCGCAGCCGCCCCTCATAATCGCGCTTGCCGATCGGCACGCCGTTCGCGCGCAGGATGTCGTAGGCGGTGACCGCGTGGAAATGGAAATTGGGCAGCGAAAAGGAGAGGATGAAGGCCTCCGCGGTAAAGGCGAGCCGGCGCGGGCCTATCTGGAGGTCGAGCGCCTTGCCGGCGCAGGCGTCGATTTCATCGCGAGCGAACGCCCGCAATTTGACACCGGCTTGCGCCACCATCGCCTGGAGATCGGCGAACGGCATCGACCCGACCAGCGGCGGCGGCGCGAACACGCCGGTCGTCAGCGCCTCTACACCCCAGGCAGCATGGTGCGACAGCGCTTCGATCTGGAAATGAAACGGCGCCATGTCCGGAAACAGGCGCGTGTTCACCAAGTCATCCGGATCGGTGCCGGCGTCGGCGCAATGCTTGGCTGCGCGGCCCAGGAAGCCCCCGACTGCATCGATCGTCTGCAGGAAGGTCGGCACGCTGAGGTCGTAGAGCGACAGGGCCATCAGTCCCGTCCCTCCGGCGCGCCGAGCGGGAAGTAATGCCGGTACGGCCGCGCCTCGTCGAGCGCGCGCGCGTAGCTCGGCTGCGCGAGCAGACGGTCACGATACACCCACAGGTTCGCGAAGCTTTTGGGGATCGCATAGGTCCAGTCGGCGTAGAGCAACGCCGGCGCCGCCGAGCAGTCGGCCAGGCTGAACCTGTCGCTCGCCACCCATTCGCGCCCGGCCAGATGCTTGTCGAGATATGCGTAGGCGGTGTCGAACTGCGCCTTCCATTTGGCACCGTCGTCGCCGTCATCGGGCTCGCGGCCGATCGCGACATAGACCATCCGTTGCTGCGGATAGTTGATGTAATTGTCGAAGAAGCGGTCCCACATCCGCACCTCGACCGCGGCGGCGGGGTCGGCCGGGATCAACAGCTTGTCCGGGTATTTGACGTCAAGATATTCGATGATCGTCGCCGCATCGAACACCAATTGCTCGTGATCGGTCAGCACCGGAAACTTGCCGATCGGCCACAGTGCCGCGAACGCGCTCGCCACCGGCTCGCTGCCGTCGAGCATCACTTCCTCGAACGTGACACCTTTCTCGTAGAACGCCGTCTTGGCCTTCTGGCAGTACGACGACAGCGGGTGGGCGTAGAGCTTGAGCGTCATTTCACCTGTCCTGTCTTCGTCAGCACGACGTGCATCGCGTGGGGGCTGTTGACCTGCTCGGTCACCGCAAAGCCAAGCGCGGGCAAGTCGATCCCGTCGAACATCTTCTCGCCCTGTCCCAGGAAAACCGGCGACACCGCGTAATGCAGTTCGTCGATCAGCCCGGCCTGCAGATATTGCCGCACGGTCGACACGCCGCCGCCGATCTTGACGTCGAGGTCACCCGCCGCGGCCTTGGCCTGCTCCAGCGCGCTTTCGATCCCGTCGGTGACGAAGACGAAGGTGGTCCCGCCCTCCATCTCGATCGGCGCGCGCGGATGGTGCGTCAGGATGAAGGTCGGCGCGTGGTAGGGCGGGTTGTCACCCCACCAGCCCTTCCAGTCGGGCCCGCCCCAATCGTCGCCCGCGGGGCCGAACATGTTGCGGCCGAGGATGAACGCGCCGAACCCCGCCATCGCGCGCGCGCCGAAATCCTGGTCGATCCCGTCGCTGCCGCCGCTCTGTCCGGTCATCTCCTTGAAGAATCGTGTGCCGAAGAACCAGGTATGGAGCTCGGGCCCGCGCTTGCCGAGCGGATCGGCCAGGCTCTGTTCGGGACCCGCGCCGAAGCCATCGACCGACACCGAAAATCCGCCAACCCTGACCTTACCCATCGTCTCTCTCCATAAGCGCGCGCCAGCGCCTTATAAGGCGGCCGCCAAGCGACGGAAAATTAATCCTGGGCGGCAAGCACTTCATAACACCTTGGCGATATGGCAAGCTGCATGTCGCTGCACCGCAACCGATCGACGACCGAGGCACCGCGCTCGATCTGGGGCGCGTTGGGGCTCAACGCCGACCCCGCGCCCGAAGTTACCGACAGCCGTCTGATCCGGCTGGCCGAGGTCGCGGCGATCTGGCCGTTCGTGCTGTTCGCGCAGATCCTGGCACCGGTAACCGTCGCGCTGGTCGTCCATTATACCGGCCACGACGCGATGCTCGGCGACGTCGCGACGCGCGGTGGTTTGATCGCGCTGATGTCGCTGGGCGCGCTGCTCCAGCTCAAGCTGCCCAGAGCGCGCGAGTGGCCGACGCAGATGCAGGTGCGCACGCTGACGCTCAGCGCGGCGGGGATCGGTGCCGGCCTATTGTGGCTGTTGCCGCTGCTGGCGACACCGCAACTGACTCAATTCCACCTCGCCGGGTTCGTCGCGATCTTCGCCGCGGTCACGATCACCGCGATCGCGATCCATCCGGTACGCGCCGCCACCCTGTCCTATGCCGCGACGCTGGGCGCGATGGTGATGTTCCGCTCGGGCATCGCGCTGCCGTCGGCGGTCGCCGCTTTGGCCTTCGTCACGCTGATCGTCGCGACCGTCCGGCTGGCGCGCGACGACCAGAAAACCACCGAGCGTCACGGCGCGAGCACCAATGCCGGCCGCCTCGCCGAACAGCTCGTCCGCGAGGTCGAGGAACATGGCGACGGGTGGTTCTGGCAGACCGACCGCCAGGGCTTTTTCACCTATCTGTCGGCGAAGGTGGCGCGCGAGTTCGAGCGGCTGGGGACGATCACCCACGGCGCCAAGTTGATCGACACGTTCCGCGTCGACGCCGAATCGGGCGACACCGAGCGCACGCTCAATTTCCACCTCTCCACGCGCACCTCGTTCACCGATTATTCGGTGTGCCCGGCGACCGACGAGGAAAGCGATCATTGGTGGTCGATTTCGGGGCGTCCGGTGCTCGACGGGCTCGGACGGTTTCAGGGGTTCGTCGGCTCGGGCCGCGACCTGACCGAAAAACGCCGCTCGGACGCGGAGATCACGCGGCTCGCACTGTTCGACGGGCTGACCGGGCTCGCCAACCGACAGCGCATGCGCGCCTCGCTCGACAAGACGCTCGCGCCGCAATCGGGCACCGGCACCACCGCGTTGTTCCTGCTCGACCTCGACCGGTTCAAGGCGGTCAACGACACGCTCGGCCACCAGGTCGGCGATGCGCTGCTCAAGCAAGTCGCGCAGCGGCTGCAGCGCGCGGTCGGCGAGGCCGGGCTGGTCGGGCGGCTCGGCGGCGACGAATTCAAGGTCGTGCTGCCCGGGATGGGCAATCGCGACAGATTGAGCGAGCTCGCCATCGCGGTCATCAACGCCGTGTCGCAGCCCTTCTTCATCGAAGGCTCGTCGATCTCGGTCGGCTGCTCGGTCGGCATCGCGGTCGCGCCCGAGGACGGCACCGATTCGGAAACGCTGACGCGCAACGCCGACATCGCGATGTACGCCGCCAAGGGCGACGGGCGCGGCATCCACCGTTTCTTCCGTCCCGAACTGCTGGAGGGCGCGAAGAGCCGCAAGCTGCTCGAGGACGATCTGCGCGGCGCGCTCGCGGGCAACCAGTTCCACGTCGCCTATCAGCCGGTCGTCTCGACCGAAGGCGCGCGGATCGTCGGGTTCGAGGCGCTGATCCGCTGGGACCACCCGACCCGCGGGAGCATCAGCCCGGCCGAGTTCATCCCGATCGCCGAGGAATCGGGTCTGATCGAGCCGATCGGCGAATGGGTGCTGCGCACCGCGTGCCGCGAGGCCGCGACCTGGCCGAACCACGTCCGCGTCGCGGTCAACGTGTCGCCGATCCAGTTCGCCAACCCCGCGCTGCCGGCGATCGTCACCTCGGCGCTGGCCGCCTCCGGGCTCGCCGCGGAACGCCTCGAACTCGAAATCACCGAAGGCGTTTTCCTCAACGAAACAAGCTCTTCGGAGGCGATGTTCAAGTCGCTCAAGGGGATCGGCGTGCGCCTCGCGCTCGACGATTTCGGCACCGGTTACTCGTCGCTCGGCTATTTGAAGAAGGCGCCGTTCGACAAGATCAAGATCGACCAGAGCTTCGTGCGTGGCGCCGCCGTCCCGGGCAACCGCAACGCCGCGATCATCAAGGCGATCGTGACCTTGGCCAACACGCTCTACATGGAAACCACCGCAGAGGGCGTCGAACACCAGGACGAAGTCGAGCTGATCCGCGAACTGGGGTGCAGCCACATCCAGGGCTTCGTCTATGGCAAAGCGGCGCGCTGCGAGGACGTGATCCTGTTGCTCGAGGGATCCGGCGGGATCGCCACGCCTCGAGGCTTCAAGGTCAGCCGCAGCCCGCGCTCGCGGATGCTGCGCACCGCGCAACTCGACCTCGGCAGTGCGCAGGGCGAAGTCCGGATCCGCAACATCTCGTCGACCGGCGCGCTGATCGACGGGATCGAATTCCCCAGCGAGTCGGGCGGCGTCGACGTGATGATCGAACTGCTCGAAGGCCAGATGTTCCCGGCCACCGTCAAATGGGCGAAGGACGGCAAAGCAGGGCTGGAGTTCGCCGAATACTTCAACCTCGAACGCTTGAACGCGGTCGCGCCGAACAGGGGCCTGCGCAAGGCGGGGTGACGCAACGTTACTTAACGGTCCCGGCCAGGCAACCATCCCAGCCGACAAACGGGCTTGGCCAAGACCGATAGATATCCATTCGACTAGCACCGCCGCGCGGCACAATATCGAACGTGTACATCACCCTGTTACGGCCGTTTCGAACAACCACTCGCCAACTACCCTGTCCCAGCGCAAACAATTGCCCATGGTTTTTGGTTGCCAGGCAGCGCGCGAGCGAACCCGGATCCCCCTTGATTTTCACTGTTTCAATCGGCTCGCCCGTCAAAACGGGCATGGGAAGGACGGGTTCACGCGAGAAATCCGATCCGCGAAAGACCGACTGGTAGAGCATGAAAACGCCCGCGCCGAGAAAAACCAGGTTGAGTAATGTGGCGCCATACCAGTCGAGTGAGCCGTTATGGTAATGCGCCCAACCACCCCGGCCAGGAACGCGAAACTGGCCCCTCGCCCAGCCCCGATATGAAACATAAGCCGCCACGGCGAGGAACGGAACGGTCAGCAAAAGCCACGGGCTGGGGTCCAAGCTGCGCACCAAACCTTATTGGCAATCGCCCTACTGTCCCGCAACTGGGTAGTCGGCGGACGGAAACACCTAAACCCACTCGCGCTCGTCCGGCCACTGCATCGGATACATCGTGACGTACTGGGCCAATCGCGGGCGGTCGCTCGTGTTGGCGCTGGCACCGTGCGGGATTTCCTGGCGCCAGATCACCAGGTCGCCCGCGCCCGCCGGTACCGTGACCGCCTCTCCCGACAAATCGACCCGGCGCGGGTCGGCGGCGCCCAGCGACTCCAGCCAGCCGGCGGCAAGCCGGTGATGGAACCCCGGCACGACCTGCAACGCGCCCTGATCGGCGGCGGTATCGGTCAGGTACAAGATGCCTCCGACGTCGAACGGAATCGGCGGCGCAAGGCTGGTGTCCCAGTGCAGGTGCGGGCCGGGGAAGCTGTAATTCCCCGCGACCGGCGGGTTGAAGCTGAGCCGGTCGGTCGACGCGATCAGATCGGCGTGACCATAGAGTTCGGCAAACGCCTTGTGCAGCCGGGGCGCGCGGCGCGGGACGTTCATCGCGGGATGCTGGAAATGCTGGACCATGATGCCGTTGGTGCGCGGGGCGTACCATGTCGCGGGGTCGGCCGGATCGGCGTCGAGAACCGACCAGAGGTGCTCGGCGATCGCCCCCGCCTCGTCGCGCGTTACCGCGCCACGCAGGACGACGACGCCATCGCGCTCCCATATTGCCAGCTCGGCGGCATCGAACACCGGATCGGCCGCCATCACCCTTGCCCGTCGCGCGATCTCGGCGGCGGGCGGCGATGCGCCATGATACCAGGCATGGTAGCGTTCGATCCGCGCCGGGTCGGACCGCCCGGCAGTCGCGACGATCCACGCGGCGAACTCGTCGAACCCGGGCCGTGCGTCGCCGAGGTGGCGCATCGCCTCCTCCAGCCCGATCCCGAGCGTATCGAGCAAGGTGCGCGTCGGCGGCGGCCGCGAATCGCGCGGCGCGGCCAGCATCGTCGCGCGCGCCCAAAGATCGTACAGTCCCGCCACATCGCGGGTCGGCATTTGCTCGTCGATCATCGCCGACGTCGGACCACAACCGATAGATCGGGTCCAGACCGCCCCTAAAAAATTTTCCGCCGTTCCACGTTCGTTCGCTTGCGTTTCCGCAAAGCCGCAGAAACCCGCGCGTCGCGGCGAATGGGCCGGATCGGACCTTCCATGAACCGACTCAAAATAGCGACGAACCGAGTCATTAAAACGTCATTTACCGTCTTGCGTCGAACGGCGGATAGGCACAATCTGTTGAGGTTCAGTTCGGGGGCGAACCCAAGCACTGGTAGACGAGTGACCGGGATACTATATCCCGGAAGCGGCTTTTCCGTGCCCAATGCACAGGCTGTGGACACTTTTTGTTCTTGGCCGCCGACCCCCGGGTGGTAGCATGGGGGTTCGCCCCCGAGTCGAGACGACGAGCGTATAAGAGCGCGGCAAGCAGGGGCGGATGATGGACTTCAGAGACACCGAAGGAACGGGCGAGCATATGGCAACCGACGCGATCGAGGCGACTGCCCCGGCCAAGCCGAAAAAGGCCGAGAAGCGCGATTCGAAGTCGATCACGCCGCAGCCTTATGCGCTCGAGGTCGATCATTCGCGCGACGCATTGCTCACCGATTTCGGCAAGGACACGCTCAACGACCGCTACCTGCTGCCGGGCGAATCGTACCAGGATCTGTTCGTCCGCGTGGCGTCGGCCTATGCCGACGATGCGGCGCACGCGCAGCGCATCTACGATTACATCTCGCGGCTGTGGTTCATGCCCGCCACGCCGGTTCTGTCGAACGGCGGCACCGGGCGTGGCCTCCCAATTTCGTGCTTCCTCAACTCGGTCCCCGACAGCCTCAACGGCATCGTCGATACGTGGAACGAGAATGTCTGGCTGGCGTCGCGCGGCGGCGGGATCGGCACCTATTGGGGCAATGTCCGCGGCATCGGCGAGCCGGTCGGGCTTAACGGCAAGACCAGCGGGATCATCCCGTTCGTGCGCGTGATGGATTCGCTGACGCTTGCGATCAGCCAGGGCTCGCTGCGCCGCGGGTCGGCGGCGGTCTATCTCGACATCAATCACCCGGAGATCGAGGAATTCCTCGAAATCAGAAAGCCTTCCGGCGACTTCAATAGAAAAGCTCTGAACCTCCACCACGGCGTGCTGATCACCGATGCCTTCATGGAAGCGGTGCGCGACGGCGGCGAATGGAATCTGCTCAGCCCCAAGGACCGGAGCGTCCGCGCCACGGTCGATGCGCGCGCGCTGTTCCAAAAGCTGGTCGAGACGCGCCTCGCGACCGGCGAGCCGTACATCATCTTCGCCGACCATGTGAACAAGAACATGCCCAAGCATCACCGCGATCTCGGCCTCAAGGTCTCGACCTCGAACCTGTGCTCGGAAATCACCCTGCCGACCGGCAAGGACCATCTCGGCAATGATCGCACCGCGGTATGCTGCCTGTCGTCGCTGAATTTCGAGACGTGGGACCAGTGGAAGGACGCCAAGGGTTTCATCGAGGATGTGATGCGTTTCCTCGACAACGTCCTGCAGGATTTCATCGAGCGTGCCGAACCCGGCATGGAACGCGCCGCCTATTCCGCGATGCGCGAGCGTTCGGTCGGCCTCGGCGTGATGGGTTTCCACTCTTTCTTGCAGGCACGTGGCCTGCCGTTCGAGGGCGCCATGGCCAAGAGCTGGAACATGCGCATGTTCAAGCACATTCGCGGCCAGGTCGACGAAGCCTCGATGCAACTGGCGATCGAGCGCGGCCCCTGCCCCGACGCCGCCGACATGGGCGTGATGGAGCGCTTCAGCTGCAAGATGGCGATCGCGCCGACCGCATCGATCAGCATCATCACCGGCGGCACCAGCGCCTGCATCGAGCCGATCCCGGCCAACATCTACACCCACAAGACGCTCAGCGGCTCATGGTCGGTCAAGAACCCCTATCTCGAAAAGCTGCTCAACGAGAA
>NZ_JAQGKZ010000132.1 GCF_028289855.1 Sphingomonas bacterium
GCGACCAGGGGATGCTCGTAGATCGCCGCCTCGACTTCCTGACAGCTGATATTCTCGCCGCCGCGGATGATGATGTCCTTCTTGCGATCGACGATGAACAGGTACCCGTCGGGATCGAGATAGCCGATGTCGCCGGTCAGGAAGTAACCATCAGCGCTGAACGCCGCTGCGGTGGCATCGGGCCGGTGCCAATATTCGCGGAAGTTGCAGATCGATCGGATTGCGATCTCGCCGCGCTCACCTTGCGCGACCTTGCGCCCCGCATCGTCGAGGATCGCGAGATCGACCAGCGGTAGCGAGGCGCGGCCGGTCGAATTGGGTTTGGCGAGGTAATTGTCGCGCCAGTTGCCGCAACCGACGCCGTTGGTCTCGGTCAGGCCGTAGCCGATCAGCGGCGCACCGCCGCCCATCTCCTCGTTGATCCGCCGCACGTGATCGACCGGGCGCGGCGCGCCGCCCGCGGCGAAATCGGTGACGGTCGACAAATCGTATTTGGCGCGATCCGGATGCGTCAGGATTTCGAAGCTCATCAGCGGCACACCGACGAAATAGCTCACCCGCTCCGCCTCGATCAGGCGCATCGCCTCCGCCGCGTCCCATTTGGGCATCAGCACGAGTTTCCTGCCCATCGCGAACGACTGGAGCATCACCGGGACTTCGGCGGTGACGTGGAACAGCGGCACGTTGAGCAAGGTAGAGGGCTGGCCCTCGGGTGGCTTGCCGTCCTCGGTCGCGAGGCCGAGCATCACCAGCGCCTGCGCCAGATAGTTGAGCACCGCCTGGAGCACCGCGCGATGGTCGCTGAGCGCCCCCTTCGACTGGCCCGTCGAGCCGCTGGTGAACAGGACCGTCGCGAGATCGTCCGGCCCAAGCTCGGGCAGATCGGCGGCGGCGTCCGACGCGACCGGCGCAAGCGCCTCCGCCAACGGCTTTAGATCGTCGATTACCACGACCTTCGAGGTCAGCCCTGCCACCTCGGCCAGCCGCTTGCCGCGCGGCGGGTCGGCGAACACGATGCTGCATTCGACCTCGGTTAACGCGGCGGCGAATTCCTCCGACTGCCACCAGCCGTTCAAGAGAACCGCGACGCCGCCGGCGATCAGCGTGCCCATGTACAGCGCGATCCACGATGGCGAATTGCGCATCGCGATGCCGACGCGGTCGCCACGCGCCAGCCCACCGGCGACCAGTGCGTTCGCCACCCGCAACGCTTGGGCGTGAACCTTGCCGAAGGTCACGCGTTCGTCGCCCGACACCAGGAACGTGGCATCGGCATGCTCATCGCAATAATGCGCGAAGTAATGCGCGAGGCTGGGCGGCGCGGCAGCGATCGCGCGGTAGGTCCGGTCGCCGACCGTCACTTCGGTCAGCGCCATCGGCGCGCCGTCGCCGGTCAGCTTGCCGATCCCGTCGTCCATCCGCACATCGAGCACGCTCGGCATCGTCATTCTCTCCGCTTGGTCTTGTCGCCTGTCCCCCTTATGGAAGCGCCAAAGCCCGGGGAAAAGCCTTGATCCTGCACGCACTCACGTCGATCGATTTCAACGACCTGCATCTGTCGAAGGTGCTGCTGCATATCCATCTGTTCGGGCGCGATTTGTTCGACATCAAATGGTATTCGATCGCCTATATCGCCGGGATCGTCGTCGGGTGGATGTACCTGATGCGGATGCTCAGGGCGCCGGGCGCGCCGATGGCGAGCCGCCATGCCGAGGACCTGGTATTCTACGCGACGCTTGGGATCATCCTGGGCGGGCGGATCGGCTATGCTTTGTTCTACGCGCCGCAGTTGTTGATCTCGCTCGGCATCTTCAAGCTATGGGACGGCGGCATGTCGTTCCATGGCGGGGTGATCGGCACGACGATCGGCATCCTGCTGTTCGCGCGACGGCACAAGCTCGATTGGCTGCGCGTCCACGATTACGTCGCATGCTGCGCACCCTTCGGATTGTTCTTCGGTCGGATCGCGAACTTCGTGAACGGCGAATTGTGGGGCAAGCCAGCCGATCCGAACCTGCCCTGGGCGATCGTCTTCCACGGCACGCCCAACGACATCGCGCGCCATCCGAGCCAGCTCTACGAAGCGGGGCTCGAAGGCATATTGCTGTTCGCCATCCTGTGGTTTGCGTTCTGGCGCACCAAAGCGCGCTACGATCCGGGCAAGCTCGTCGGGCTGTTCATCCTGTTCTACGGGCTGTTCCGCTACGTGATCGAATTCTTTCGCGAGCCCGACAGCCAGTTCGTCGGCAAGTTCTTCGAAAATCCTGGCGTGCATATGGGCCAGTTGCTGTGCGTGCCGATGGTGCTGGGCGGCGCGTATCTCATCGCGACCGCCAAGGGCCGCCGCCAGCGCGTCACCCCGATCGCGGGCGACGAAGCGGTCTCGTGAGGTGAGCGACGGCTCGCTGCCCGAGCGGCTGGCGCGCGCGATCACGATGGCGGGGCCGATCCCGCTGTCGCAGTACATCGCCGCGGCCAATGCCGAATATTACGCGCACCGCGACCCTTTGGGGTCGGCGGGTGATTTCACCACCGCGCCCGAGATCAGCCAGATGTTCGGCGAGCTAATCGGGCTGTGGGCGGCGGATCTGTGGCAGCGCGCGGGCCGGCCGGAGGTCGTCTGGGTCGAACTCGGCCCCGGCCGCGGTACACTGACCGCCGATGCGTTGCGCGCGATGGCGCAAGTCGGCCTCACGCCGCCGGTCCATTTCGTCGAGACCAGCCCGGTATTGCGCGCGGCACAGAAGGCGGTGGTGCCCGACGCGCACTGGCACGACGACGTCGCGACCTTGCCCGACGACCGGCCCCTGATCGTCGTCGCCAACGAATTCTTCGACGCACTGCCGATCCGCCAACTGGTCCGCGCGGGCGATGCGTGGCGCGAGCGGATGGTGGCGTGCCAGGACCTGCTCTTCCTGCCGATCGCGGGGAAGGACCTGCCCGACAGCATCATCCCCGAGCATCTGCGCGGTGCTGCGCCCGGATCGGTGATCGAGACCTCGCCCGCCAGCGTCGGCATCGCGCGCGCGGTGGCGGGGCGGCTGGTGCGTCAGGGGGGCGCCGCGCTGGTGATCGACTACGGCTATGAAGGCCCGGCGGTCGGCGACACGCTGCAGGCCGTCAGCGGCCACCGCTTCGCCAACCCGTTCGAGGAACCCGGCAATCGCGACCTGACGGCGCACGTCGATTTCGCGACCTTGGCCGGCGCCGCCGGGGTCGAGGGGGTCCGCGTCGAAGGGCCGGTCGGCCAGGGCGCGTTCCTGACCGCGCTCGGCATCGAACCGCGCGCCGCGGCGCTGGCGCGGGCGACGCCCGATCGCGCCGAAGCGTTCGCCGCCGACCGCGCGCGGCTAGTCGAGGGTGACCAGATGGGCGACCTGTTCAAGGCGATGGCGTGGACATCGCCCGATTGGCCGACCCCGGCGGGGTTCCTATGATCGCTTATCGCGACGCTCTCCCCGCCGACGGCGCCGAACTCGCGCAAGTCGCCCGGAGGTGTTTCACCGAGACGTTCGGCAATCTGTATCGCCAGGAAGATCTCGCGGCGTTCCTCGACGCGGCGTTCGGCGCGACCGGCCTGCCATCGCCCCTGACCGACCCGGTCTATGCGGTGCGGCTGGCGACGAGCGACGGCGCGATCATCGGCTTCTGCAAGGTCGGCCCGGTCGCGTTTCCCGGCGATTGGCCGGCGGACGCGATCGAATTGCACCAGCTCTACATTCTCGGCCCGTGGCAAGGCGAGGGCGTCGCCCCGGTGCTGATCGACTGGGCGCTCGATGCCGCCCGCGCGCGCGGCGCGGGCGAGGTGATATTGTCGGTCTATGTCGATAACCATCGCGCCAAGCGATTCTACGAACGCTACGGCTTCATCGAAATCGGCCAATACACCTTCATGGTCGGCGACCAGCCCGACGACGACCGGCTGATGCGGCTCGCGCTATGACGGTCGAGGTGAACCGCGCCCGCGCGCTGGGCGACGTGCCGCACGGTTTTCTCGGGCGGCGCGGCGGCGTATCGACCGGGCTCTATGCCGGGCTCAACGTCGGTACCGGCTCAGACGACGATCCGGCGATCATTGCTCGAAACCGCGAGCTGGCGCGCGACGCGGTGCTGCCCGGCGCGGTCCTGTTCAACCCGTATCAGGTCCACTCAGCCGACTGCTTCACCGTCGCCCAGCCATGGGACGAGACGCTGCGCCCGCACGCCGACGCGGTGGTGACCGACCGGCCGGGAATCGCGCTCGGCATCCTCACCGCCGACTGTGCGCCGGTGCTGCTCGCCGATGCCGAGGCTGGCGTCGTCGGCGCGGCGCATGCCGGATGGAAAGGCGCGCTGGGCGGCGTGACCGACGCGACGTTGCTGGCGATGGAGGCACTGGGCGCCCGCCGCGACCGCATCCGCGCCGCGATCGGCCCGTGCATCGCGCGCGCCAGTTACGAAGTCGATGCGTCGTTCCAGCGCCGCTTCGAACAGGCAGATCCCGCCAGCGAACGCTTCTTCGCCTCCGCTCGCGATGGCCACGCCCAATTCGATCTCGAGGCATACGTCGCGCACCGCCTTGCCGCCGCCGGGGTCCGCACAGTCGAGGCTATGGGGCTGGACACTTATGCTGCGGAGGATCGTTTCTACAGCTTCCGCCGCGCCACGCATCGTGGCGAGCCGGGCTATGGCCGCCAGGTCAGCATCATCGGGATCGCCGACGCGATTTAGTTTCCCCTGAAACGACCTGCGGCTATGGCAACGGCTTCCCCAAGGAGTTTCCCATGCCCGACCAGCCCACCGAAACCGAAGCCGACCTGACAGGGGTCGAGGCGCCCAAAGCACCCAAGGGCCATGTCGCGTCGATCGGCGGGCGTAACCTGCGGCCATCGACGCTGATGATGGGGCACGGTTACGACCCGACGCTGTCCGAAGGGTCGCTCAAGCCGCCGATCTTCCTTACCTCGACCTTCGTCTTCCCCAACGCCGCCGCCGGCAAGCGCCATTTCGAGGGCGTGACGGGCAAGCGCCCGGGTGGGTCCGACGGGCTCGTCTATTCGCGCTTCAACGGGCCGAACCAGGAAATCCTCGAGGACCGGCTCGGCATCTGGGAAAATGCCGAGGACGCGCTCGCCTTCTCGTCTGGCATGTCGGCGATCGCAACCTTGTTCCTGGCGATGGTCAAGCCGGGCGACACGATCGTCCATTCGGGCCCGCTCTACGCCGCGACCGAAACGCTGATCGCGCGCATTCTCGGCAAGTTCGGGGTCAAGTGGGTCGATTTCCCCGCCGGTGCGACGCGCGACGAGATCGACGCCGCGATGAAGCAGGGCGCCGAGGCGGGCAACGTCGCGCTGATCTATCTCGAAAGCCCGGCCAACCCGACCAACGCGTTGGTCGATGTCGAAGCAGTCGCAGCATCGCGCGACGCGATCTTCGCCGACCGCGCCGACAAGCCGCCGATCGCGATCGACAACACCTTCCTCGGCCCCGTCTGGGCACAACCGCTCAAGCAAGGCGCCGATCTGGTCGTCTACAGCCTGACCAAATATGCCGGCGGGCATAGCGATCTGGTCGCGGGCGGCGTGCTCGGTACGAAGGCGCACATCAATACGATCCGCATGATGCGCAACACGATCGGCACGATCTGCGACCCGCACACGGCGTGGATGCTGCTCCGCAGCCTCGAAACGCTCGAACTGCGCATGACCCGCGCGGGCGAGAATGCGGTCAAGGTGTGCAACTTCCTCAACAACCACCCGAAGGTCGAAAAGGTCGGCTATCTCGGCTTCCTCGAAGCGCAAGGCGATGCGCGGCAGGCCGACATCTATCGCCGCCATTGCACCGGCGCGGGCAGCACCTTCTCGCTCTATCTCAAGGGCGGCGAGAAGGAGGCGTTCGCGTTCCTCGACACACTCAAGATCGCCAAGCTTGCCGTGTCGCTGGGCGGCACCGAAACGCTGGCCAGCGCGCCGGCGGCGATGACGCATCTGTCGGTGCCGGACGAACGCAAGCAGGCGCTGGGGATCACCGACAATCTGGTGCGCATCTCGATCGGGGTCGAGGACGCCGACGATTTGATCGCCGACTTCGCGGCGGCGCTCGACGCGATTTAGCACCTACCGCCGATTGATGGCGTGATTTGACGGTCGCAATTGGCGGCGAATCCCGAACGCCGGCCTCCTCCAGGTGTGTTACTCAACTGGCACACTCCATGCATAGCCTCCTTTGCCGGCCTTACCGGTCCAAAGGAGTTGAACGTTATGATCAAGCAAACGGGATATGTCGCGGTCGCGGCATTGTGCGCGATGTCCGCCGCAGCACCGGCAGCGGCCAATCCCGCAAAGGGTTACCGCGTCGTCTACGTCGCCGAGCGCGGTCACTATTGCGTCACGCCGCTACGCGCGAGCGAAGCCGAGCGGCTCGGTATCGCGTTGTACCGGAGCGAGTGCCATTCGATGAGCGCATGGACGTCGATGGGCTTCCAACTGTCGCGTGGCTGACCGGGCGACGGCTGAACCGGTTCGTGGTTCAGCCGTCCCCCACCCGCTCGATATCCGCGCCGACCGCCTGTAACTTCTCTTCCAGCCGCTCGTACCCGCGGTCGAGGTGATACACGCGGCTGACCTCGGTCTGGCCGTCGGCGACGAGCCCCGCGATGATCAGGCTCATCGACGCGCGCAGGTCGGTCGCCATCACCGGCGCGCCGACCAGATGGTCGACCCCGCGCACCACCGCGGTGCGGCCGCGCACCTGGATGTCGGCGCCCATCCGAGCGAGTTCGGGCACGTGCATGTAGCGGTTTTCGAAGATCGTCTCGGTCAGTACGCTGGCGCCATCCGCCTTGCACAGCATCGCCATGAATTGCGCCTGCATGTCGGTGGCGAAGCCCGGGAACGGCGCGGTCGAGAGCGTCAGCGGCTTCAACTTGCCGTCGGACGAAATGTGCAGCGACTGGCCCTTCTCCTCGACGCCGACCCCGGCATCGATCAGCGCCGCGACCGTCGCGCGCATGTCATCCATCTTGACTCCGACCAGCTCGACCTTGCCGCCGGCGATCCCCACCGCGCAGGCATAGCTGCCCGCCTCGATCCGGTCGGGCATCACGCGGTACGTCGCGCCGTGGAGCCGATCGACGCCCTCGATCTCCAGCGTTTCGGTCCCCACGCCCGACATCGACGCGCCCATCGCGAGCAGCAGATTGCACAGATCGACGATTTCGGGCTCTCGCGCGGCGTTTTCGATCACGGTGCCGCCCTTGGCCAATACCGCCGCCATCACCGCATTCTCGGTCGCGCCGACCGATACGATCGGGAAGGTCACGCGCCCGCCGGGCAAGCGTCCGCCCGGCGCCTTGGCGCGAACATAGCCGGCGGCGACTTCGATATCAGCGCCCATCGCTTCGAGCGCCTTCAGATGCAGGTCGATCGGGCGGTTGCCGATCGAGCATCCGCCCGGCAGCGACACCGTCGCCTCGCCCGCGCGCGCGACCAGCGGTCCGAGCACCAGGATCGACGCGCGCATCTTGCGGACGATATCGTACGGCGCTTCGGTCGAGGTCAGCTTGCCGGCGCGCATCGTCATCACGCGCCCAAAATCCTCGGGCCGCGATCCTTCGATCTGGGTCGAAGCGCCAAGCTGGTTGAGCAAATGCCCGAAACTGTCAACGTCGGCCAATCGCGGCAAATTACGCAGCGTCACCGGCTCTTCGGTCAGTAGCGCGCACGGCATCAGCGTCAGCGCCGAATTCTTCGCGCCCGAAATGGGCAATTTGCCGGTCAGGCGATTGCCGCCGCGGATGAGGATACGGTCCATGACCGAGCTTCTATCGACCCCACGCAACCGCGCAAGCGCCGGCGTATTGCAACGGGTTCGCAACGACCATTGATCGACTTTAATGCGCGCCCGCCCGCGCACTGCTTTGTGCAACCCAAGTGTACGGGGGAAAGCGTAGCGTGTCAGGGAGTTGCTTCGCCGAGCGTTTGGGCGATCTTGTATCGATCACCCCGGCGGAACATGATGCGCTGGCCCGGATCGAGGAGCGCGAGCGCCCGGTGCGGCGCGGCGCCACGATCCAGCGCGAGAACGACCGCGTCGGCGAGATGTTCGTCCTGCGCAAGGGCGTGATGATGTCGTCGATGCTGCTCGACGACGGCAGCCGCCAGATCCTGCGCTTCCTGTTCCCCGGCGATATGATGGGGCTGTCGAGCCTGGTCTATCGCGAAGCGCCAGAGACGATCGCCGCGCTGTCGGATTGCGTGGTGTGCCCGTTCGAACGCTCCGCATTGAGCGGTATCTTGACGGCGCATCCGCGGCTCGCGGCGTTGATGATGGTCTATAGCCAGATCGAGCGTGCGGCGCTGACCGACCGGCTGGCGGCGCTCGGCCGCACCTCGGCCAAGGCGCGAGTCGCTGCGGTACTGATCGACATGCGTAATCGGCTGCGGATGATGGACAAGTCGATCACCGACAGCTTCGTGCTCGGGCTGACGCAGGAAGAGATTGGCGACGCCACCGGGCTGACCGCGGTCCACGTCAACCGCATGCTGCGGCAGTTGGAGGACGAAGGGCTGATCGCGCGCGCGAACGGCCACATCGCCTTCATCAACGAACGCGCGCTGCTGCGCGAGGCGAACTATGTCGATCGCTACCAGGGGCTCGACCTGAGCTGGCTGCCGGCGCCGCTGTAACGACCGGGGCGGGGCTTACCACCGCCCCAGCATCGTCACTTCAATGTCGGGCTGTCGAGGTTGAGCTTGTCCGCCGCGATCACCTCGACGTTGGGATATTTCTTGCGCAGATCCTCGAGGAACAGCTTGGCATCGCCGACCACGATGATGCTCGCGCCGGTCGGGTCGAGTAGCCGCTGCGAAATGCGCTGCACCGCTGCGGCGTCCACGCCGTCTATCTTGGGGGTGAACGCCTTGAGTTCGCTCAACGGGACGTTCTCGATCACGTAATCGCCCAGGATGCTCGCGATGCCGCTCGTCGTCTCGGTATCGCGGCCGAAATCGCCGATCAGCACCGCCTTGCGCGACGCGAGCTCGCCCGCCGGCACTGGCGCAGACCCCATCCCGCGCATCGTGTCGACGATCAGCCCGACGACTTCGGTCGCCGACGGGTTCTTGGTTTGGGTATTGGCGGAAACATAACCCGGTTGGCGCCGCGCCGCGATCCCGCTGCCCGCGCCGTACGCCAGCCCGCGCTTGATGCGGATTTCCTGGTTGAGCCGCGACGAGAACCCCACGCCGAGCGTCGCGTTGGCGACCGCCGCGCCGTAGAAATCGGGGTCGCTGCGCGCGATGCCGGGACGCGCGATGACGACTCCGGCCTGCCCGGCATTGGGCATGTCGACGACTAATATGCGAGGTACATAGGCGGACTGCGGAGCCGCCGGCGGCGTTATCGGGAACGGCGGCCACGGCGGCGTATTCCATGTCGCGAAGGACTTTTCCACCAACCCCTTGGCTGCCGCTGGGGTGATGTCGCCGACCATGACCAAAGTCGTGTTCATCGGCCACCACGTGCTGCGATAAGCGTCCTGCACGTCGGCGCGGGTGATGGCTTTCAGCGAACCGGGCGTGCCCGCCAACGGGTGCCCGTACGGCCCCGCCCCCATTACCAACTTGGTCGCGACATAGCTGGCCAACCGCGCGGGATTCTTGAGCTGCACCTGCACCCCATCGATCGTCTGCGCGCGGTCGCGCTCGAGTTCGTCGGCGGCGAATGTCGGGTTGCGCGTCACATCGGCGAGCACCGCCAGCGCCGGGGCGATCTGGTCGGATTTGACTTGCAGCGACACCTCGGCCGAATCCCAGCCGGCGCCCGATCCGATCGACCCGCCAAGCTTTTCGACTTCGTTGGCGATCTGCGTTGCCGAACGCGTGCGCGTGCCCTTGGTCATCAGGTCGGCGGTCAGATTGTTGAGCCCCGCACGGTTCGCCGGGTCGGCAGCGCCACCACCATTGGCGACGATCGACGCGCTTACCAGCGGCAGATCGTGCTTTTCGACGACGATCAGCGTCATGCCGTTGGCGAGCTTCATCGTCACGGGCGCGGGGAGCGCGGCGACAACCGCTTTGCCTGGGTCGGGGACGGCAACGCGATCGGCATCGCTAGCAGGCTTGATCACAGCGACATCGCCGGGCGTCTTGAGCTCGGCGACCCGGACAGTGTCGGCGACCGCGATCTTGTCGCCCTTGGGCCCGCTTTTGGGCGCCATCTCGGCGGGCATGTAGCGGATCGCGGCCGAGCGGTTATCGGTCAAATATCGCCGTGCGACACGCTGGATGTCGGCGGAGGTCACGCGCTGGATCGCCGCGAGCTGCTTGTCCGCCGCCGCCGGATCGCCATCGATGATCACCGAACGCGCGATGGTCGATGCCTTGCCGTCGGCGGTCTCACGACTTTCGATCGTCGCGGTCAGCAACTGGTTCTTGGCACGCGCCAGTTCGGCCGGCGTGACTAGCCCGTCACGCACACGCGCGACTTCGGCGCGCAACGCGGCCTCACCGGCACTCACATCCTTGCCGTCGGCCATCGTCGCGACGACGACGAACGATCCGGTGCCTTGCTTGCTGTCGAGAAAGGTATTGGCCGACTGCGCGAGCTGATCGCGATAGACGAGGTCCTGGTACAGCCGCGACGAATCGCCGCGCGACAGGATCGCGTCGAGCAAGGTCAGCGCCGGGATATCGGCGTTATTATCGCTCGGCACCGGATAGCTGATCAGCACCGCGGGCAGCGGCGTGTTGGGCTCGTAGACGGTGTAGTTCGTCGCGACCGTCCGCTCGGGCTCGGTCACCGTCACGCGCGGGATTGGGCGGTCGGGACGCTTGATCCCCGCAAAGTAGGTATCGACCCACGCATCGAGCTGCGCCGGATCGAAATTCCCCGCGACGACCAGCACGGCATTGTCGGGACGATAATAGGTCGCGTGGAACGCGCGAACGTCGTCGATCGTCGCGGCTTCGAGGTTGTCGAGGCTGCCGATGCCGGGCCGCGCATAGGGATGCACGCGGTAGCTGATCTCCGGATAATAGATCGAATAGAGCTTGCCGTACGGCGTCGCGAGCGTGCGCAGGCGCAATTCCTCCTTCACCACGTCGCGCTCCGACGCGTAGCTCACCGGCTCAACCACCAGCGACGCCATGCGGTCGGCCTCTGCGAACAGCAGCCGCTGGAGGTGGTTGGCCGGGACGACCTCGTAATAATTGGTGTAATCGTCGTTGGTCGAGGCGTTGTTGTAGCCCCCGACATCCTCGGTCAGGCGGTCGAAATTCTCCGACTTCAGGTTGCGCGTCGCCTTGAACATCAGATGCTCGAACATGTGCGCGAAGCCGGACTTGCCCTTGGGATCATCCTTCGACCCGACATTGTACCAGACCTGCACCGACACGTTCGCGGTCTTGGTGTCGCGGATCGCGTAGACGCGCAGCCCATTGGGAAGCGCGCGCGTGGTGAAGGCGATCGGCTTGACCGTGGCGGCCTTCGCGGCGGCGCGGGGTGGCACCTTCCTGGGTGCGGCGTTGGCGGCGAGGGGGAGCAGGGCAACGCCCAACAGCAGGGCGGTACGAGTCAGGCGCATCGGTGTCTCCGGGAGGGAGTGAGGGCGGCGGTGTTGTGTCGTGCTAAGACGCAACGAGTCAATCGGGGAGGACTACGATGGACCACGAAACCTCGAACTGGATCCCGTCTAGGCGCATTCGTTTCGTTGTCCTGCTCGCGCTGGGGTTCGTGGCGCTGGCGATCATCGGTAGCCTGTGGTCGCTCTTCTCTCTGGTGTTGCTGATCCCCGCCGCCGGCGCAGGGTTCGCGGCGTTCGTTATGCTGCGCATCCGGCGACAGCTGTCGAGTGGGTGGCAGCAGCGCATCCATGACGCGGTTGCTGACCGGCTGGCGCTGATGCCCGATGCCAGCGCCACTATACTCGACATCGGTTGCGGCGACGCCAGCCTGATCGCGACGTTGCTCGCCAATACGCCCGGCCTAGCCGTGACCGGTGTCGATTTCTGGGGCGATGGCTGGGACTATACGCAATCGGCCTGTGAGGCGCGCCTGCCCGGCGCGACCTTCCGCCGCATGGATGCAGGCGCGCTCGATTTCCCCGATGCGCGCTTCGATTGCGTGACCTCGGTGATGTGTTTCCACGAGGTAGGCGAGCCGCTGACCGCGGTGAGCGAAGCGTTCCGCGTGCTAAAGCCCGGCGGGCGGTTCGTGCTGATCGACCGGTTTCGCGATGCGTCCGATTATGGTGACCCGGCCGCACTCGACACATTGCTCGCGGCCACCACCGATCTGCGCCGCGAGCAACTGGTGGCGACGCTCGGCGTGCCATGGCCGCTCAACAGCAAGCGCTCGCTCGGCCCGGTCGATATCCTGACCGGGCGAAAGCCGGTTACGTGACCTGCTTGACCCAGCACCGCGACAGCATCGCGGGGCGAAATCCCAGATTGTAATAGAGCGACTTGGCCTCTTCCTCCGCCACCGCGCCGAGGAACACGCCGGTGGACCCTTCCGCCCGCAGTGCCGCGTCGAAATGCGCGATCATCGTCGAGGCGATCCCGCGCCGCCGCGCCGAGGGCAAGGTAAACAAATCCTCGATCATCCCCATCCCGTTCGGCGCGGCGATCATCGCGCCGTACGCGACGGGTTCGCCATCGAGCAAGGCGAGGTGGAAACGGTAGACAGGCGCCTTGGCACGATAATTGGCGACCATGTCGTCGACAAACGCATCGTCGAGATCGAGCCCGCCGGTGCGCTTGCCTTCGGTCACGTCGGCGCGGACCAGCGCGGTCAGCGCGGCCCAGCCGGTGGCGTCGGCAATCTCCACCAGATCGACCGGCGCACCACCGGTCGGCCTGAGTTGATCGCAGGTCATCTGGACAACCACCGGGCGCTCCGCGAACCCGAGATAGGCCAGCCGCGCTAGGAAACGGTCCGGCGTGAAGCCGTCGGTATGGAGGACGCGCCAGCCGCTGTGCGCGAGGTGTTCCTCCATCGCCGCAAGCACCGCATCGATCTCGGCGTCGCTCTGCGCGGTCACATCATCGGCGTGGTTGGCGTCCCACAGATCGGGCTTGGCCGGATCGGCGACGATCCCGCAGTGCGGCAGCGCGATCACACGATGCCCCAGCCGGCGCTGCCAGCGATAGGCCTCGGCGATCAGGCGGTTCCGGTCACCCACGCTTCTTGTTGCGATTGGCGTAGAGCATCGCCGCCGCCACCGCGGCCGATCCCACGCCCGCGCCGATCGCGGCGATCCCCCATTTGCTCAGTCTGGCGGGTTCGGTAGTGCGCGCCGCGCCCTCTTCGCGCGCCTTGGCCTCGCGCGCGGCAGCCATGATTTCATTCTCTTCGGGTTCGTCGGTCACGCATCACTCTCCTTGGCCCCTGCGTAGCGCGCGCGGAATCGGTCGGCAAATACCTTGAGCTTGCCGCCCGTAATCGCGCCGCGCAGGTCGGCCATCAACGCCTGATAGAAATAAAGGTTATGCTCGGTCATCAGCATCGCGCCGAGGATTTCGCCCGAGCGAACCAGGTGGTGGAGATACGCGCGCTCCCAACTCGCGCAGACCGGGCAGCCGCACTGGGGATCGAGTGGTCCGCGGTCCTCGGCGAATTTGGCGTTGCGGATGTTGATCGGGCCGGTGCGCGTGAACGCCTGCCCGGTCCGCCCGCTACGCGTCGGCAGCACGCAGTCGAACATGTCGACCCCGCGCTCGACCGCGCCGACGATATCGTCGGGCTTGCCGACGCCCATCAGGTAACGCGGCTTGTCGGCCGGAAGCTGGCCCGGCGCGAAGTCGAGGCAGCCGAACATCGCCGCTTGCCCTTCGCCCACCGCGAGCCCGCCGATCGCATAGCCGTCGAAACCGATCTCGGTCAGCGCCGACGCGCTCTCCCCGCGAAGAGCCTCGTCGAGCGCCCCCTGCTGGATGCCGAACTGCGCAGCGTTGTCGGCATGCTCGCCGCCGCTCAGGAACGCTTCGCGGCTGCGCTTCGCCCAGCGCATCGACCGCGCCATTGCCGCCGACTGCACTTCCTTCGCCGAGGTGGTCGGCACCAATTCGTCGAACGCCATGACGATGTCCGACCCGAGCAGCCGCTGGATCTCCATCGATCGTTCGGGACTCATCAGGTGCCGCGTGCCGTCGAGATGGCTCTTGAACTCGACGCCATTCTCGTCGCGCTTGGTCAGCTCCGACAGGCTCATCACTTGATACCCGCCGCTGTCGGTCAGGATCGGCCGGCCCCACCCCATGAAGGCATGCAACCCGCCGAGCCGCGCGACGCGCTCGGCGGTCGGGCGGAGCATCAAATGATAGGTGTTGCCGAGGATGATGTCCGCACCGCTCGCGCGCACGTCGGCGGGCTTCATCGCCTTGACGGTGGCGGCGGTGCCGACCGGCATGAACGCCGGTGTGCGGATGACCCCGCGCCGCATCGCGATCTCGCCCGTGCGCGCGGCACCGTCGGTGGCGTGGATGGTGAAGTCGAAACGGGGAGGCATGGTGCGGGGCTCTAGCGGCAGTCGCCGCGCGGGTCACCTCCGCGCGTCAGGTGGTCAGCCCGGACCTGTCCGGCGCACCGTTCAGATTGTATTCCTTCGACAGCACGTTGGCGCGGCCCACCGCGCGCTTCATGCCATCCTCGCCCAGCTCACTACCGATCGCTTGCACTCGACGCTGCGCGCTATCGTCGCCGGCGGCCGCCGCGATGATGAAATAGGCCATTGCCTCGATTTTGTCGGGCGGGACGCCTTCCCCCGCGGCAAAAACGACGCCGATCTCGTTGAAGGCATGGACGTTATGAAGCTTTGCCGCCTGCCGGTAATAATCGAGCGACTTGGCGTAATCGCGCGTCACCCCGCGCCCGCCCGAATACATCACGCCCATGCTGACATAGGCGCTGCTGAAATCCTGGGCCGCCGATTTGCGAAACCAGCCCATCGCCGCCGTCGAATCGAGTGCCACGCCCTCGGCCGTGTCGAGCATCACGCCGTAGCGCCATTGCGCGTGGGGCTCGCCTTTTTCGGCCGCCTGGCGATAATAGCCGGCGGCCTTGGGCTTGTCCGCGGCGACCGCGCGGCCGACGTCGTAGAACCACCCCATCCAGTCGAGCCCTATCGCGTCGCCTGCATCGGCCGCCTTACGCACCTGCGCCAGCGCCTCGGTATCCTTGCCGGCCTTGAGCAATGCCTTCCAATCGTCGGCCGGCCCGGCCGCGGTCAGCAATGCCATGATCAGCAACGAAAATAGCAGACGCATCGCGAACCCCTTCGAGAGGGCGCCAAGCTACTGCGTTCAAGTGAGAAAAGCGACGATTTCTTGAGGCGCGGCAAACGCCACATCGGGCTTCATTGCGAGCAGCGTGTCCGGATTGGCATAGCCCCACAGCACGGCGCCCGCGACGAGCCCGACTTCGCGCGCAGCGTCGATGTCGCGGGTTTCGTCGCCGATCGCCAGGATGTCCGGCGCGGCGACACCGCTCGCCCGAATCGCGCGGCGGAATTTGCGCGCCTTGCCGAACAGGCCGGAGCCGCAGAAATACGCTTCGAACCGCGCCGCGTCCTCGCGCCCCAGCACTGCGCGGACATTGGCCTCCGCATTGGACGAGCACAGCATCATCCGCACGCCAGCGTCGGACATTGCCTTGAGCATCGTGCGGACGCCACCGAACAGCTGGATGTCGGCGGCGCTGCGCCCGAACCGCGCCTGGACGTGACGCGCGATCAGCGGGAGCTTCCAGCGCGGGATGCCGAGATGCTCGATCACCTCGCGCGTCGGGCGGCGGCGGAGCGCTTCGATTTCATCGGGATCGACGCGGCGGAAACGGAAGCGGTCGGCCAGTTCGTCGATGATCGACAATAGCCACTCGCCGCTATCGCTCAGCGTCCCGTCGAAATCGAAAATGACCAGCTTGTAGCGCGCTGCGGTCACGGCTTCGCTTTCTTTCGCCGCTCGAAATCGGGCGCGATGTTGGCGCGGATCGTCAGCAATTCGGCGCGGGTCAGGAATCCGTCCTTGTCCTTGTCGAGCCGCGCGAAGATCGAGTCGAACTTGGCATCGAGTTCGGCGAGCGTGATCTTGTTGTCGCCATCGGCATCGGTCTCGAACGGGCTCGGCAAAGCGGTGCGGTCGCCGAGCCATTTCTCGGCCCAGTCGGCAAACGCGATATAGCCGAGCGCGCCGGTCTTCCCCGTATCGATCGCGGCAAAACTGCGCGCGAGGCAGCGGTGCAGTTCGTCACGGCTGACCCGGCCGTCGCCGTCGGCATCGCACGCCGCGATCATCATCGCCACCGGCTCGACCACCAGGCTGGGCGCGACAGGTCCGACCGGCCCCGGGCCCTTGGTGCCGAGCGGGACCGGCACGCGGCCGAGGTCTTGGGCGGCGGCGGGCGCGGCAATCAGCGCAAAAGCAAGCAAGATGGCGGTGCGCATGGTCATTCCTTCGACGGCAGCAGCAACGACGCATCGCCATAGCTGTAGAAGCGATAGCCGGTTTCGATCGCCTGCGCGTAGGCTTTTTGCATGACGTCGAGCCCCATCAGTGCGCTGACGAGCATGAACAACGTCGAGCGCGGCAAGTGGAAGTTGGTCATCAGGCCGTCGATCCCGCGGATCCGCGTCCCCGGCGTGATGAAGATCGCGGTGTCACCTTCGAACGGCTGGACTCGGCCATTGGCGTCACACGCGCTTTCGATCAGCCGCAAGCTGGTCGTGCCGACCGCGATCACCCTGCCGCCCGCTTCGCGCGTGGCATTGATCCGCTCGGCTGCGGCGGCGTCGATCCGGCCCCATTCGGCGTGCATCTTGTGATCCACCGTGTCGTTGGCCTTGACCGGCAGGAAGGTGCCCGCGCCGACGTGCAGCGTCAGCGTCGTGTAGCCGATTCCCGCCTTGTTGAGCGCCGCCATCAACTCAGGCGTGAAATGAAGAGCAGCCGTCGGCGCTGCGACCGCGCCGGGCTGGTCGGCAAACATCGTCTGGTAATCGTCCGCATCGCGCGCATCGGTCGGTCGCTTCGAGGCGATATACGGCGGGAGCGGCATCCGCCCGCAGCGTTCGAGCAGCGTTTCGACCGGCTCATCCCCGGCAAAGTCGAGCGCGAAGCTGCCGTCCTCGCCGCGGTCCGACGCGATGGCACAAACGCCCGCACCGAAATCGATACTGTCGCCGTCGCGCAGCCGGCGTGCGTTGCGCACGAAGGCGCGCCAGCGGCGCGGCCCCTCGCGCTTGTGAAGCGTCGCGCCGATCGCCGCGTCGCCGCGCCGCCCCTCTAGCTGCGCCGGAATCACGCGCGTGTCGTTGAACACGAGCAAATCGCCCGCGCGTAGCTCGCCAGGAAGATCGCCGACCAGCCGGTCGCGCATCGCCTCACCGTCGACCACGAGCATCCGGGCCGCGTCGCGCGGGGACGCGGGACGCAGCGCGATGCGATCGGCGGGCAGGTCGAAGTCGAACAGATCGACGTTCATGATGATCGAATCCCACGCCCGTTCGTCCTGAGCCTGTCGAAGGGCGTGTCTCCCAAACGGGCTTCGACAGCCCCGGATCGAGTCCGGGGCCGAACGGGTTATTTGGTCTTCTTCGCGACCGGCTTCTTCGGCGCGGGCTTGGCCACCGGCTTTGGCGCAGGCCCCGGCGCGACGGCCGTCACAGCCGGCAGCACCACCGGCGGGGGCGGTGGCGGGGGCGTGTACGCTGGTGGATTGTCTGCGGCGATATAGGCATGAAGGATCGTCGACGGATTGGCCGGCGGCTCGCCGCGCTCGATGGTATCGACGAATTCCATGCCCGAGATCACGCGGCCGAAGTTGGTGTATTTCTTGTCGAGCGCGAGCTTGGGGTCGAGCACGATGAAGAACTGGCTGTTGGCGCTGTTCTCGGCCTTGGTCCTGGTCTCGGCATCGGCGTCGGGCGCGGAACCCTCGCGCGCGGCGCTGACCGCGCCGCGGACGTGCGGCATCCAGTTGAACTCGGCGGGCAGATCGGGAAGCGTCGACCCGCCGGTGCCGTCGCCCTTGGGATCGCCGGTCTGCGCCATAAAGCCTTCGATCACGCGGTGGAACTTGAGCCCGTCATAGAAATGCTGGCGAGTCAGGATCTTGATCCGCTCGACCATCTTGGGCGCGACATTGGGATAGAGCCGGATCACCACGCGACCGCCGGTCGACAGGTCGAGATAAAGCAGGTTTTCCTTGTCGGTCAGCGGCGGCGGCGCGAGCCGCTCAGCAACCGGATTTGCCGCGACCGGCTTCTTCTTGGCCGCCATCGCCGGGGTGCCGGTGACCGCGAGGCACATCGTCGCGATCAGGCCGAGAATGAAACGCATGGTGACTCCGGAAGAAACAGGGTTCGAATGGCCGCTTAAAGCAAATCATTCGGCGCGCCAATGCGAAGATAAGAAGGCGCTTTTGGGGCAAGCATTCGCTTGGCCGCGCGTGAGCGCGTCAAACACTAGCTTCCCTTGCGCCCCAGTTGCTCGACCCGCGCCGCCACTTCGTCGCGCACCCTGGGCGGCACGAATTTGCCGATGTCGCCGCCGTACATCGCGATCTCCTTGACCAGCTTGCTGGCGATCGGCTGGAGTGCGACGTCGGCCATCAGGAAGACGGTCTCGATACGGTCGTTCAGCGCGCGGTTCATGCCGGTCAATTGATACTCATATTCGAAATCGGTCACGCCACGCACGCCACGGATGATCATGCTCGCGCCCAGGCTCTGGGCGAAATCCACCAGCAGCGAATCGAAGCTGATGACGCTGACGCCGGCGATACCCGCGGTCTCGCGCTCAACCATCGCGATGCGTTCCTCGGTCGAAAACATCGGCGATTTGGACGCATTGGTGGTGACGCCGATGATCAGCCGATCGACCAAAGTCGCACCGCGCCGGATCACGTCCATATGCCCAAGGGTAATCGGGTCGAAGGTGCCGGGATAGACGCCCGTGCGAATGGTCATGCCGTATCCCCCATCATCTAGCGGTCCCGCTCCAGCACAAACCGTGCGACCGCGCGGAGCAGATCGGCTTCGGCGCCGAACCCGCGCAAGTGATCGACCGCCTGGTCGACCAGCATCGCCGCCTGTTCCCTGGCGCGGCCGGTGCCGAGCAACGAGACGAAGGTTTCCTTCCCCGCGCCCGCATCCTTGCGCAGTCTCTTCCCCGCCTTGTCCTCGTCGCCCTCGACGTCGAGCAGATCGTCGGCAATCTGAAACGCGAGGCCGATGTCGCGGGCATAGCCGCGCAGACCGGTGCGCGCGTCGGGCGCGGCGCGGCCGAGGATCGCCCCGGCCTCGACCGAACAAGCGATCAGCGCGCCGGTCTTCATCGCCTGAAGCCTGGTCACAGTGTTGAGGTCGAAGCGCGATTTCTCCGCCTCCAAGTCCATCATCTGCCCGCCCGCCATGCCGTTCGGCCCGGACGCGCGCGCCACTTCGAGCACCAGCTCGGACCGCACGAAGGGGTCGGGATGCGTCGCAAGATCGGCCAGCCATTCGAACGCCAACGCATGCAGGCAATCGCCCGCCAGCACAGCCGTCGCCTCGCCGAACACCTTGTGCACGGTGGGCTTGCCGCGGCGCAGGTCGTCGTCGTCCATTGCCGGCAGATCGTCGTGGATCAGCGAGTAGACATGGATCGCCTCGATCGCGGTCGCGGCGCGCGCGAGGCAGTCGCGGTCGACCCCGAACAGATTGCCGGTGGCGAACACGAGGAGCGGCCGCAGCCTTTTGCCGCCGCCGATCGCGGCGTGGCGCATCGCGCGATACAAATCGGCGCGCGGATCATCGGGAATGGCGAGGAGCGTGTCGAAGCGGCGGTCGATCTCCGCCCCGATTTCGGTCAGCGCGGCCTGGAGCGAGAGCGAAGCGACCATCGCCGCAGGCCTCATCCGCCGTCGAACGGCGCGACGCCCGCCGGACGGCCATCCGAGCCGAGCCGGATCGCCTCGATCCGCGCCTGCGCCGCGTCGAGCCGCGCGCTGCACTGCTGGCGCAACCGCGTGCCTTCCTCATAAAGCGTGATCGCGTCGCCCAGCTTCGCCTCGCCCGTTTCGAGCGTGTGGACGATCTCTTCGAGGCGCTTCAGCGCGTCCTCGAACGCCAATTCTTCAATCGGCCTATCGGTCGGCATATCCATGCCAGAGCTATGCGTCAGCGGACCGGCGGGAGCAACCCGCCGATCCGCCGCGTTGTTCAAGTCAAAATATGAAAGTGATTGTTGAGCAAGATGAGGACCATCGCGCCTAGAATTGATGCGATCCACCCTGCAGCATGAAGCGGTTGCTGGCGTTGCGACGGGCTGAGCATCTGCACGACAAAGCCTGCCAGGAACGACCCGGCGATACCTAGCAAGATGCTCCAGTACCAGTGCATCGGAACCGGCCCTGGAAAGAACCAGCGAGCCAAGCCGCCGACGATAAAGCCGACGACGATCATGCGGATGATACCCATTATTCCTCTCCCACGTTGTAGGTGCGGCAGACTTTGCACGCTTGTTCCGGTTGCACAATGATTGTTGCACTCGCCCGGATACGCGTAACGCGCTGACGCGTTGGGGTATCCGACGAAAAGGATCGCACATGTTCACCAGCATCAACCCCGCGACCGGCAAGCCCGGCCAGAGCCATGCCGAACTGACCGACGCGCAGGTCGAGGCACGGCTGGCCAAGGCGGCGGACGCGTTTCTCGACTGGCGCGAGAGCGAGCTCGACACGCGCACGGCGTTGCTCCGCCGCATCGCCGAAGCATTCGAGGAGGACAAGGAGCGGCTGGGGCGCATCGCCACCGATGAAATGGGCAAGACGCTCAAGTCCGCCATCGCCGAGGTCGAGAAATGCGCGTCGGCGTTCCGTTATTATGCGAAACACGGATCCCACTTGCTCGCGCCGAGCGAGGTCGAGACCCCCGCCGGTCACGTCGCCGCGCGGTGGCTGCCGATGGGCGCGGTACTCGCGGTCATGCCGTGGAATTTCCCCTATTGGCAGGTCATCCGCTTCGCCGCGCCGACGATCATGGCGGGCAATGTCGGGCTGTTGAAGCACGCGTCGTCGGTGCAGGGCTGCGCGGCGGCGATCGAGGAAACGATCCGCAAGGCCGGTGCGCCCGAAGGATTGTTCCAGAACTTGCCTCTCAAGTCCGACAAGATCGCCGACCTGATCGCCGACCGGCGCATCGTCGCGGTGACGCTGACCGGCAGCGAGGGCGCGGGCGCCAAGGTCGCCGAGGCGGCGGGGCGAGCGCTCAAGAAAGTCGTGCTCGAACTCGGCGGGTCGGATCCGTTCGTCGTGATGCCCAGCGCCGATATCGACCTGGCGGCCAAGACCGCGGTTACGGCGCGTGTCCAGAACACCGGGCAATCGTGCATCTGCGCCAAGCGGATGATCGTCCACGAAGCGGTCTATAACACCTTCATCGAAAAATTCGTCGCGGGGATGAAGGCAGTCAAGACCGGCGATCCGATGGATCCCGGCACCGACATGGGGCCGCTATCGTCGGAGGAGCAGCGCGATACCGTGCTCGGCCAGCTCGCCAAGTTCCGAGATGCGGGCGCGACGCTTCTGTTCGGCGCGGAAAAGCCCGATCTGCCCGGCGCCTATCTGACCCCCGGCGTGCTGGTCGATGTCGATCCGGAAGCCGATGTCGCGAAGGAGGAAATCTTCGGCCCCGTCGCGATGGTGTTCAAGGTCGCCGACATCGACGAAGCGATCGCACTCGCCAACGACGTGCCGTTCGGCCTCGGCTCGTCGGTTTGGACAACCGAAAAAGCCGAACAGGAGCGCTTCGCCCGCGACATCGCGGCCGGGATGACCGCGATCAACCGCATGCTCGCCTCGACCCCCGAAGCGCCGTTCGGCGGGGTCAAGCGCTCGGGCCATGGCCGCGAGCTCGGGCCGTGGGGGTTGCACGAATTCATGAACCTGAAGGCGGTGATCGGCTGAGCTTTCCAGCCTTTACGCCTCCCCGGCGAAGGCCGGGGCCCAGTATCGATGCGACGGTAACTAAAGCAACACTCACCAATAATCGGCTCACACCTGGGCCCCGGCCTTCGCCGGGGAGGCGTTTTTAAATGAATTGGAAGCTCCCTGGAACTTCATTGCCAACAGGCAGTTAGCCGCGCGATGACCGACAGCACCGCCCAGAAATATCCGCTTCTCGCCACCCCGCACGTCCGGCTGCACGGCACCGTCGACTATGCGATGTACAATAATTTCTGCGATCAGCTGTCGCGATGCCCGGCCGACGGCATGCTGGTCGTGACGCTGACCACGCTGGGCGGCGATCCCGAAGTGGCGCGCGCGATGGGCGACGACATCCGCCTGATCCGCGAATTCCAGGGCCGCGACATATTGTTCCTCGGCAAGGTCGCGGTCTATTCGGCGGGCGCGACCTTCATGTCGGCGTTCCCGGTCGAGCACCGCTTCCTGACCAAGCGCACGCGGATCATGGTGCACGAGCGCAAGCTGACCGACACGATCGCGCTCGACGGGCCGCTCAAGACGCTGCCCGCGACGCTCAAGGCCAAGCTCCACGAAATCGAGCATTCGATCCTGATCGAGGAGGAGGGTTTCCGCGACCTCGTTACCGGATCGAAGGTCGCGTTCGAGGACATGCGCGACCGCGCGCCGAGCAACTGGTATATCGAGGCCGAGGAAGCGCGCGACCTGGGGCTGGTGCTCGACGTGATCTGATCGCGGTCACTCGAACAGCGTCACCGCCGCTCTTTTCTCGGGCGAATCGTAGGCGCCGTAGAGGATGACTTCGACCAGCCGCCGCGCAAGGTCGCCCTTGCCCTGGCGCTTCAATTCCTCGGCGAGGTAGAGCCGCGGCGCCGGCGCGGCGGGCATTTCGCGGATCACCTTTGCCATTCCCGCCATTGCCGCATCGGGGACGGGCTCGCCCGCCTTGGTGTAGCTCTGGAACCAGGCGATCGGCGGCAACGGCGCCTCGTCGTCTATCGCGATCGCGCGCTCGATCGCAGCGCGCGCCAGGATCAGCCGGGCGGCGCGGTCGATCGGCGCGCCGGTCACGGCGCGGTCGGTCAGCGCGACGCCCTTCCACGCCAGCGCGCGGACATTGTCGGGCGACTTGGCAAGCACCCGCTCCGCGTCGGCCTGGCATTCCACGGCGTGACCTGCACGGCATTCGGCTTCGGTCAGCAGGAGCTGCGCCTCGGTATCGTAAGGCAGCTTGGCGACGGTATCGCGCAACTGCGCGATCCAGCCATCGCGGCGCAGCGCCGCTTGGGCGTCGCCCGCCTCTAGCCGCGAGCCGAGCTCAACCCGCGCCATGACCAGCGCCGCGGCGGCGGGCGACAAGGCGCTGATCAGCGGCTCCGCGTCGGCGGTCTGCGGCGCGGTCCGGGCGAACGCCTTGTCGCGATCGACATAGCTCGCGAGCTCGCGCTGCAGCGCGCCCATGTCGCCGAACGCCTTCGCCGCCTCGGCCATCGGCGTGCCCTGGTGGATCGCGGTCATGTATGCCTGGAATTGCCGCATGCGCTCGGGCTTGAGCGGCGACACCACGAAATAATGCGTGAGCAGCCAGGCGTGATATGGCGTCCAGCCGGTCTTGCCCGGCTCGGCATCGAGATACCGCCCGGCCAGCACCTTGCCGACGTCGAGGTTGCCATAGGCGCGGAACACTTGCGCGTAATTTTCCGGCGGCTGGGCGTAATCGATCGCCCCATTGTCGCGCACCCTCATCGTCGAGAACAGCACGCCGACCCCGTCGAGATACCAGCGCGGATAGGCCGCGGGGGCGTAGGTCAGGATGAAATGCCGCGCATAGGCCGCGTAGAGCCGCTGCTGCCACGTTTGCACCGCGGGCGTGTGGTAGGACTCGGTGCAGTCGGGCACGCCCTCGGCCATCTGGTCGTCGCAATCGAGATTATAGGCGCGGTTGGTGTTGAGATCGACGATCTGGCTCGACCGCGAGACGGCGATCACCGCGCCGTCCTCGCGCGGGTCGTAATAGGCCGCGTCAGTAAAGGCGGTAACGTACGGCCCCTCCCGCGAGCGCACATTGTCGAGCGCCATCGCGCGAAAATCGGCGCCCGAATCGACGAGCGTGACCTGCACCTTGACCGTCGTGTCGCTCTGGTCGCCGCGGCGATAGATGCGCGACATCAAATGATAGAGCCGTTCGAGACTCTTGGTTACCCGCGCGAGCTCGGCGTCGCTGCCCTGGCTGAACACGATGACATGGTCGGATTCGGCGCGCTTCCAGGTGATCTGCTTCTTGCTGCCGACCACGCCGTTGATGACGATGTCGGGACGGGTCTGCTGGGATATGGCGGGGACCGCCAGGCCGAGACACAGGAAAACGACGCACCAACGACCGACAGACATACGATACCTTTGAGAACGGATAGTTTGGCGTCGCCGGATTAGCCGCGGCGGGACGCAAGCGCCAGTGCCCGCAAGGGGTTGCACCACGCGGGCGAAAGGCATAGCCGCAGCGCAGCAATCCACCGGGGATACCATTTCGATGGCCGAATTCCGCCTGCCCAAGAACAGCCGTATCAAGAAGCAGGGCAAGGTTCACAAAGCAGCGGCGGGCGCGAAGAACGTCAAGGCGTTCAAAGTCTATCGCTACGATCCCGATGCCGGCGAGAACCCGCGCTACGACACGTTCGAGATCGACCTCGACACCTGCGGGCCGATGGTGCTCGACGCGCTGATCAAGATAAAGTCCGAGCAGGATTCGTCGCTCACTTTCCGCCGATCGTGCCGTGAGGGGATTTGCGGGTCGTGCTCGATGAACATGCAGGGCAAGAACGGCCTAGCGTGCACGACGGCGATCGAGGACTGCAAGGGCGAGATGACGATCACGCCGTTGCCGCATATGGAAGTCATCAAGGATCTGGTCCCCGATTTCACCCATTTCTACGCGCAATATTCGTCGATCAAGCCGTGGCTGCAGACCGTTACCCCGGCGCCCGCAGGCAAGGAGCGGCTGCAATCTCCCGCCGACCGCGAGAAGCTCGACGGGCTGTACGAATGCATCCTGTGCGCGTGCTGCTCGACCAGTTGCCCGAGTTATTGGTGGAACAGCGACAAGTTCCTCGGCCCCGCGATCCTGCTCCAGGCGTATCGCTGGCTCGCCGACAGCCGCGACGAAATGACCGGCGAGCGGCTCGACCAGCTCGAGGATCCGTTTCGCCTTT
>NZ_JAQGKZ010000001.1 GCF_028289855.1 Sphingomonas bacterium
CCGCACGACATCGACGATTTTGTCGGCCTGCACGCTCACCGTGAGCTGGTTGAACGCCACGGCATGACCGGTCGCAGCACCGGCGAGCGCGGTAACAATGGTCTGCCCCAAGGCGTCGAGCCTGACGTCATCCATTCCAAAAAACCTTAGCGTTCGATGGTTCCGGTGCGCCGGATCTTCTTCTGCAGCAGCAGCACACCGTAGAGCAGCGCCTCGGCGGTCGGCGGACAGCCGGGCACGTAGATGTCGACCGGCACGATGCGGTCGCAGCCGCGCACGACGGAATAGGAATAGTGATAGTAGCCGCCGCCATTGGCGCACGACCCCATCGAGATCACGTAGCGCGGCTCGGGCATCTGGTCGTAGACCTTGCGCAACGCCGGCGCCATCTTGTTGGTCAGCGTGCCCGCGACGATCATGACGTCGGACTGCCGCGGAGAGGCGCGCGGCGCGAAACCAAAGCGCTCGATGTCGTATCGCGGCATCGACACCTGCATCATCTCGACCGCGCAGCACGCCAGGCCGAACGTCATCCACCAGAGGCTGCCGGTGCGCGCCCACTGAAACAGATCCTCGGTCGAGGTGACCAGGAAGCCCTTGTCGGTCAGCTCACCGTTGAGGCCGTCGAAGAACGTCTGGTCGGGCGGCAAAATGCTCGAACCAGCGGCATTCATCGGCAACTCGACCGGGCCGGAATGTGGGGTCATTCCCAATCGAGCGCTCCCTTCTTCCAGGCGTACACCAGTCCGAGCGCCAGTTCGGCGATGAAGATCATCATCGACCCCCATGCCACCCAGCCGAGCTCGAACACGCTGACCGCCCACGGGTAGATGAACGCCGCTTCGAGATCGAAGACGATGAACAGGATCGCGATCAGGTAGAACCGCACGTCGAACTGGCTGCGCGGGTCCTCGAAAGCGGGAAAGCCGCACTCATATTCGCTCAGTTTTTCCGGATTCGGCTGGTGCGCGCCGGTGAAGCGCGCGGCGATCATCGGCAGGAACACGAACGCACTCGACAGCGCGAGCGCGACCCCTAGGAACAGCAGGATCGGCAGATATTCCGACAGGTCGACCACTTACTCTCTCTCGCAGGTGCGAAACACTGGCGCGTCTCTAGGACGGCACCCCAAATCGGGCAAGGGCGAGAGGTGTGAGAATGACTCGCAATTAGCGAGTCTTGGGGGTCTTCAGGCCGCGTCGGCGACGGCCGTGATCGTGCCGATTTCGTACCGGTTCCGCCCAGCCAGCTTGGCCTGGTATAGCGCCGCGTCGGCGGTCATGGTCAGTTCGTGCACCGACCGGCCCGGTGCGGGCTCGATCGCGGCGACGCCGAGGCTGATCGTGACCTTTTCGGGCAGGGCATAAGCGGGGTCGGTGCTGCATTTGGCGACCATCACGCGCACGCGCTCGGCGATCGACGCAGCGCCCGCCAGATCGACCCCCGGCAAAATCAACATGAATTCCTCACCGCCCTGCCGCGCGGCGAGATCGATCGGCACGCGGATGCCGGCCTGAAGCATGTCGGCGACCGCCTTCAGGGCGCGGTCGCCCTCGTCATGACCATGCGTATCGTTGAAGCGCTTGAACCGGTCGACGTCGATCGCGACCACCGCGAGCGATCCGCCGTTGCGCACCGCCCGCGTCCATTCGTCGCCCAGCCGCATGTCGCGCGAGCGGCGGTTGGCGAGCCCGGTCAGCGGATCGGTGCGGCTGACGCGTTCGAGCGCGTCGCAGGCTTGCTCGAGCTCGCGCCCGCGCTCACCGAGCGAATCGACCAGCGCCTGGTTGGTCGTGGCGAGACGGTAAGCGTGCAGCACCTTGGCCGCGAGACGGCGGCTGATCCCGAACATCGCCACCGTCAGCGCGAGACCGGCGCCCGCCAGCACGAGGTGCCCCGACCGTTCCGAGACCGCCAGGCCGAGCGCCGCGGCGAGCGACACCGGCGTCGCAAAGACCGCATAGACCGGCCAATAGGAGACGTTGGCGATGGTCAGGCTGACCGCGCCGAGCGCCATGCACACGACGAACATCACTTGATTGTCGGTGCCGACCGCCAGCATCCCGGCGACCGCGGCGCTCCACAGCATCCCAGACATTCCGGCGAACAGCACGAGCAATCGCGCGATCGACTGCGCGGGCATTGCCGCCATTCGCCCGGTGTGGAAAGCCAAAGCCGCGCCACTCCGCGCGGAGCACAAAATGAAGGTCGCGCCAAGCCAAGCTAGTAACCATGCGGCACGCTCGGGGCTCCAGAAATAGCCGGCCATGAGCGCCGAGCCGAGCAAGTCCATCGCGATTGTTGGAAGGGCCAGCGCATACACCGCCCCGACCCGTGTCCGCAGCAAGGCATCGTCGATCGGCGAGGGTGCGGCAATTGCCATCCTCCGCGCGTACGACCAGCCTGGTTAAGGCCGAGTTATGCCTAATCAGGCAGCGCGAAGCGGGCGATGGTCGCGGGCGTGGGGCGCGGTCCGGGCTTGTCGATCGTCGCCCAGCCTGAATCGGCGACCACCAGGATCGCGTCCCGCGTGACGAGAAGCTGAGTCGGGTCGGCTAGTGTGCCACCTTCGGCGAGCACTTTCAGGTCGAGAGCGCCATCGACAATGCGAAACGCCAGCAGCCGTCCGACCGAACCGCCATTCTGGATGCCGACATACCAGTCGCCCGCGCGCGCCAAGCCATCAACGCCGCGCACCGGCTTGCCGTCGAGCAAAACCAATTCGCGTTTGTCCGATGCCAGGTCGATCCGCGTGATGCCTTGCGAATAATCCGCGACAATCAACGATCTGCCGTCGGCCGACAGCGCGGACCCTTGTGCGCTCTTGCCCACCCCCGGTGCGACGACTGGGGTCAGCGCACCGCCCGAAACCCGGTAAACCGCCCCATTCCGCGAATCCGCGACGAATACTTGCCCGTCGCGCGCCGACACGTCGCCGACATGGAACGGCGCGGGTACCGCCAGCCGCTGGCGAACGTTCCCCGCCCGGTCGATCGCGATCAGCGCGCCGCGGTCGCATGGCGTCAGGCCGGCGACATCAAGACAATCGGTCGCGATCCACAGCAGCCCGCGCTTGGCGTCCCACGCCACACCGAGCGGCTGGCCGACGTCGCCGGGCAATGTCCATTCGCGTACCCGGCCATCGCGCCGCGCGATGATGGTGCGGTCGAGCACGCTCGACACCCAGATCGTGCGGCCGTCGCTGGCGATGCCTTCGACCAGCCGGTGAGTAGCGGGAATAGTGAACTCGACCGACGGCACGGCGGTCGTGGCGGCCAGCAGCAACGCCGCCAGCCCGCGCATCAGCGCAGCGCGCCCGCGACCAACTTGTGCAGCTTCGACTGGAGCACGTCGTTGGCGGCGAGGAATTCGCTGCGCTCCATCATCTTGTCGCCGCCGCGGAAGTCGGTGACGAAACCGCCGGCTTCGCGCACCAGTAACATGCCCGCCGCGACGTCCCACGGCTGCAGGTTCGATTCCCAATAGCCGTCATACCGTCCCGCCGCGACCCAGGCGAGGTCGAGCGATGCCGCGCCGAAACGGCGGATTCCGGCGACTTCAGGGGCGACCGCGCCGAAAATGCGGCTCCACTGCGCGAAGTCGCCATGCCCCATGAAGGGGATGCCGGTCGCGATCAGCGCTTCGGACATATCGCGCCGCGACGACACGCGCAGCCGCTGGTCCTGCAACCATGCGCCGCGGCCTTTTTCGGCCCAGAAGCTTTCGTCGGTCAACGGCTGATAGATCAGCCCCGTCGTAACCTCGCGCTTGCCGCCCGCCATCGGCTCCTCGACCGCGATCGAGATCGCAAAGTGCGGCAGGCCGTGAAGGAAATTGCTGGTGCCGTCGAGCGGGTCGATGATGAAGCGCGGCTTGTTGGGATCGCCGGGCAGTTCCCCGCCCTCCTCCGCCAGAATCGCCCAATCGGGCCTAGCGTGGCGCAATTCCTCGACCAGCGTCTGCTCAGCGCGCTTGTCGGCCATCGACACGAAATCGGCCGGGCCCTTGCGGCTGACCTGAAGGTGCTGGACTTCGTTGAAGTCACGACGCAATCGCGGCGCCGCCTTGCGCGCGGCGCGTTCGATGACGGTCATGATGCCGGAATGGGATGGCAAATCGAAACTCCAATTGCCCTCTCCCGCCTTCGCGGGAGAGGCTACGGAGACTTGGCGGCTTGCCGCCTAGTCGAAGTCGGTGAGGGTCTTTCTTCTTCAAATCGCTCTAAAAAGAAGGAAGACCCTCACCCAACCCTCTCCCGCGAAGGCGGGAGAGGGCTAAGAATGGCTAGTCCGCTCTCTTGACGTACGTCTGTTCATACACGTCGACGACGATCCGCGTCCCCGCGCCGATATGCGGTGGGACCATGATGCGCACGCCATTGTCGAGGATCGCCGGCTTGTAGCTCGATGAGGCGGTCTGGCCCTTCACCACGGCATCGGCCTCGACGATCGTCGCTTCGATCTGGTCGGGCAGCTGGACCGAGATCGGGCGTTCCTCCCACAGCTCCATCACGACATCTATGCCATCCTGCAGGAACGCCGCGGCGTCGCCCAGGATGCCCGCGTCGAGCGAGATCTGCTCGTAGTTGACCTTGGCCATGAACGTCAGCGTGTCGCCGTCGCGGAACAGGAACTGGAAATCGGTGGTGTCGAGCCGCACCTTCTCGACGCTTTCGGCCGAACGAAAGCGGACGTTGTTCTTGCGGCCGTCGATCAGGTTTTTCATCTCGACCTGCATATACGCCCCGCCCTTGCCGGGCTGCGTGTGCTGGATCTTGACGGTCTTCCAGATGCCGCCTTCATATTCGAGGATGTTGCCGGGACGAATCTCGACCGCGTTGATCTTCATGGGATAGCCTTGGAACGAAGGAAGCGCGGCCTTTAGCCAGCGGCGCCCGTTCCGGCAAGCACGGCCCCGAACGCCGCGACCGCT
>NZ_JAQGKZ010000010.1 GCF_028289855.1 Sphingomonas bacterium
GTGGCCGTGGCACACGTCGCACGTGACATAGACGTCGGGGAGGAAGTGCATTTCGATCTTGAGCAGCCCGTCGCCGGTGCACGCCTCGCACCGGCCGCCCTTGACGTTGAACGAGAAGCGGCCCGGCTTGTAGCCCCGCGCCCGCGAGTCCTGGGTCTTGGCGAACAGGTCGCGGATGACGTCGAACAGCCCCGTGTAGGGGGCCGGGTTCGACCGGGGCGTGCGGCCGATCGGCGACTGGTCGATGTCGATGACCTTGTCGAGATATTCGAGGCCGGTGATCTTGTCGTGCGTGCCCGACAGGATGCGCGCACCGTTCAATTGCCGCGCCGCGCTGGCGTAGAGCGTGTCGATCGTGAAGCTCGACTTGCCGCTGCCCGACACGCCGGTGATGCAGGTGAAGGTGCCGAGCGGGATGCTCGCGGTGACGCCGCGCAAATTGTTCGCGGTGGCGTTTTCGACGGTCAGCTTCTTGCCGTTGCCTTTGGAGCGGAGCAGCGGGACGGGGACTTCGCGGACGCCGTTCAAGTAATCGGCGGTGATCGAGTCCTTGTGCGCGAGCACCTGATCGAGCGTGCCGTGCGCGACGATCTCGCCGCCATGGGCGCCGGCGCCGGGGCCCATGTCGATGACGTAATCGGCGGTGCGGATCGCGTCCTCGTCATGTTCGACCACGAGCACGGTATTGCCGAGGTCGCGCAGCCGCCGCAGCGTCTTGAGCAGCATATCGTTGTCGCGCTGGTGGAGGCCGATCGAGGGCTCGTCGAGGACGTAGAGCACGCCCGACAGGCCGGAGCCGATTTGCGACGCGAGGCGGATGCGCTGGCTCTCGCCGCCGGATAAGGTGCCGGAGGTGCGGTCGAGGTTGAGATAGTCGAGCCCGACATTGTTAAGGAAGCCGAGCCGTTCGAGGATTTCCTTGAGGATGCGCTCGGCGATTTCCTTCTGCTGCGCGCCGAGGTGACGGGGCAAGTCCTGGAACCACGCCAGCGCGTCGACCACCGAGAGGTGCGTCGCGTAAGAGATGTCCTTCATCGCGACCTTGACCGCGAGCGCCTCGGGCTTGAGCCGCGCGCCGTGGCACACCTCGCACGGTTGCGAGCTTTGGTACTTCGACAGCTCCTCGCGCATCCACGCGCTCTCGGTCTGGAGCAGGAGGCGGTTGAGGTTGCCGATCACGCCCTCGAAGGGTTTGCGCACATCGTACGACTTGCGGCCGTCGACGAAGGTCAGCGTGACCGGGCGGCCCTTGGTGCCGTGGAGGATGACGTCGCGATATTCCTGCGGCAGATCCTCCCAGCGGGTTTCGAGGCTGAAGCCGAATTCGCGCGCCAGGCTGCCGAGCACTTGCATGTAATAGGGGCTGGGCGGGTTCGATTTCGCCCAGGGCACGATCGCGCCCTTCTTGATCGTCAGGTCGTGGTTGGGGACCACCAAGTCCTCGTCGAAGATCATCTTTTCGCCGAGGCCGTCGCACGCCGGGCATGCGCCCTGCGGGGCGTTGAACGAGAACAGCCGCGGTTCGATCTCGGCGATGGTGAAGCCCGACACGGGGCAGGCGAATTTTTCGCTGAAGACGATGCGGTTGGGCGGAATCCCCGCGCCCTTCATCGCGCCGCCGTCATCGACTTCATCCTCGCGCCCCGGCACCACGCCGTCGACCAGATCGACGAACGCCAGCCCCTCGGCCAGCTTGAGCGCGGTCTCGAAACTGTCGGCCAGCCGCGTCGACAGATCGGGCCCGACCACCAGCCGGTCGACCACCACCTCGATGTCGTGCTTGTACTTCTTGTCGAGCGCCGGGGCCTCGTCGATCTCGTACAGCTCGCCGTCGATCCGGACGCGGGTGAACCCCGCCTTCTGCCACTCGAGCATCTCCTTGCGATACTCGCCCTTGCGCCCGCGCACGACCGGCGCGAGGAGGTACAGCCGCGTGCCCTCGGGCAAGGTCATCACGCGATCGACCATCTGGCTGACCTGCTGCGCCTCGATCGGCAGCCCGGTCGCGGGCGAATAGGGCACCCCGACCCGCGCCCAGAGCAAGCGCATGTAATCGTAGATTTCGGTCACCGTCGCGACGGTCGATCGCGGATTGCGGCTGGTCGTCTTTTGCTCGATCGAAATCGCGGGGCTCAGCCCCTCGATATGATCGACGTCGGGCTTCTGCATCAGCTCGAGGAACTGGCGCGCATAGGCCGACAGCGACTCTACGTAGCGCCGCTGCCCCTCGGCATAGATCGTGTCGAACGCGAGGCTCGATTTCCCCGAGCCGCTGAGCCCCGTGATCACCGTCAGCGTATCGCGCGGGATGTCGATCGAGACATCCTTGAGGTTGTGCTCGCGGGCGCCGCGGACGCTTATGTGAGTTAACATGACGGGGTGTTTGTTCCATATTTGTTCGAGCAGGGCAAGGGACGGGATTGCATCCCTTCGCCCCCAAAATAGGAACGAAACCGCGGATGTCAGCCAGGCATGATCAGCGTTTGCCCGCCGCCGTCCCGACGGGCGCAGTCTTACGCACCAGCAAGTAGCAGATCTCCAGCGGCTTCAGCGCGGCGCCGAAGACGGCCGGTGGTGTCGTCGCGGGCGCCGCCACCGTCGGGTCTTCGTCGAGCGCGCGTATCCTGACGCAGGCGGTGCCCTGGTTGTTGTCGTAGAAATGCCGCGACGGGATCAATGGCGCCACCGCGTCGTTGACGAAGAGTTCGAGCGGCCCGTCATCGGGCGCCACGAACTCCGCCGTATACACGTTGGCCAAACCCCGAACGCGTTTCACGTCGAGCGCTTCGAGATAGACTTGCGGCAGAAACGCGTTGGTCAGTTCGGTCGATCGGACCGCAGCAAGCGGCTGGAGCCACCGCGCCGCGACGATGCGCCGCCACGACGTGCCGATCCAATCCGCATACCATGGCGGGCTGGGCTGGGTACGTTGCGGCCATTGCGTGCCGAATGCCGCCGGCGTCAGCAGGAGGCCATCGGGCGAGGCATCGAGACCGGCGCCTTTTCCCATCCTTCCATTTGTCGACGACCGTGAAGTTGATGGCGTAGTGGCGCCCTTTTTTGACCGTGACGCCGGTCGGCGTGCACGCGTCGGCAGCCTTGAAATCGACATAGGTCGTATCGCCGACGGTGAAGGCATGGGTCGGTAGCGGGCGGCCGATCTTGTCCTGGCAAAAGCTGCCGGCGCTATCCTTGATCGCGCTGGTGGTCTGGCTGATTAGCGCCAGGCCGACGAGCGCCCCGACAATGAGGATGATCGGCCCGAGGACATTGGGCAGCACCTTCCATTTGAAAGTCTGAAGGCCGAACTGATACGTCTTGCTCTCCCGCACGCGACGCAGCGGCGAGTTGAGCCGCAGCGGCGGTTTCTTCACCCCTTCCTGCCTGCGATCGACCGCTTCCTCGCCGAACGCTTCGCGCCATAGGCGCCGGGTCCCGTCGCGCAGCTGCAGTTCGACGGCGTTGCTGCGCCCAAGCAGGACGAGAATAGCGAGGATCAACAACAGCGCGGCGAGCGGATTGCTCGACCAGGCGTCGATCCACGGACGGGTGAAACCGGGGAGCACATCCGCCAGCGCGCCGATCATCACGCCGATCCATTTGAGCATGCTGAACCGGAAATAATCGAGCGGCAATACGGGCATCGCCATGAGCAACGTCGTCGCCAGCACCGTCGAGAAATACAGGACGCGGCGCTTCCACACCTCGTCGAACAACGTGGCCTGGCGCTCGGCCCGCGCGGTCGCGACGGCCGGGTTGGCGAGCCGTTTGCGCACCGCCGCGCTCACCATCGGCGCGATGTTCTTTCCGGGCGGCAACGGCGGCACGATGTCGAACGACGCCGGCAATGTGATCGGCGCATAGTCGTCGGTGCCCGAATGAACCCGCGCGATGACGCTTTCGTGGACGTGGCATTTCAGCAGGAGCCCGCGCTGCTTGCCCTTGTCGGGCCCGTCTTCCGTTTCGACGATCGCGGGGTCGCGCAAGATATACGTGGCGGGATCGACCGGATGCAGCCAGGCGGCGATCCGGCGCGGCTGATAACGGTAATAGGCGGCCGTACCGCTGCGCGAATTGTGGATCGGGCCATAGCTGTTTTGCATGTCGTGGATGCGTTGCCTGGCGTCCTCGTGCAGGCGCAGATTCCGCTCGATCGCTCCTTCGATGATCCAGGCGAGCGAAACGTAGCTGAGGCTTTCGTCGGGATAGCCGCCGCCGACATCCGCGTGCATGCCGGCGAACCACACTTGCTGGATCCGGCCCGCAGGAACCTCCTCCGCATCGACCAGCCGTTTTTCCGCCACCTCGTCCCACAGCAGCGGATGGAAGGAATCGCGCTCGTCGTCGATCGACAGGGCATGCCGCGCCGACTGGACTTCCTTCGCCAGGGCGTAGTTCGGCATGCTGAGCGGGAAGATCCAATTGTCGATCGCCCGCGTCAATTCGGCGATCGGACCGCCATAGGCGGACACCGTATCCCACAGTCCGACATATTCGATCGTCGGCTTGAAATTATCGTCGGATTTGTAGGGCTCGATGCCGAACGTACGTTGCCAGACGGTATCCAGCGTGCCGCCGATCTGTCGTGCCACCCAATAGACCCCTTGGGCGATCTTCGCCCTGGGCCAGGCCTCGCGCCGCATTTGGCGATAGGCCTGGGCGGACTTGCGCAGCAATTCGCGCTCATCCTCATACTCGACCAGCCCCTGCGACGCGATCAACGCGATGACGACCCGAATGGTGAAGGCGCCGCGGCTGAAGCCGAATGCGTAGATGGAGTCGCCTTGGGTGCGATTGTGATTGCGGCAGGCGTAGCGGTAGAGCGTGAGGACGTTGCGCTTCAAACCGATGCCGAAAATCCCGGTCAGGATCGCCAGCGGCTTGAATGCCTGCGACCCGATGCCGTTGTCGTAATAGCCGACCTGCAACCGTTCGCCCTGTTCGGGATTCGGCCCCAAATCGGTGGCTTCATACAATCGCCAGACGTTCGTCTTGAACAGTTTCCCGCTGCCGTTTCCGGTTCCGTCGGAAAACAGCACGATCGATTTCGGCTTCCCGCTATCGGTTGCGTCTCCCATGATCCCCCTTTTGCAGCAGCCCCCGTCTCCAGGGCGGCAGCCCGCCGGGCAATTTGTAAGCCAGCCGCCCTTCATGACAAGGTATAGCGCATCCAATCTGAATGGGACGGCCGACCTGCGCGGCGATTTTCCCATCTGACGCGAGGGTGGCCGGTTAGCGTGGCCGGCAGCGTTTCCCGGAAAGGCAACCGTAACGCTGGCGCAACGACGCCGGCGGCGATAGGATGCGCTCGACCTCTGGGGAGAGCGACCATGACCGACCGCGCCGCGATCATTCCGGATATGCCGATCTTCGGGTCGGACGGCGCGCTGGTCGGGACGGTGCATCGCGTGTCGGGCGTGCGCATCATCGTCAACCGTGTCGGCGCGAGCGAGACCGACCAGCATGCCATCCCGCTCGCGCGTGTCGCGGAAGTGACCGACCGAGTTACGCTCGACTGCCCCGCCGCGGATGCCGGGCCGGAACGCACGGCGGCGGCGGGCGCGCGGCGATCCTTTCCGTTCGTCTGGCTCGGTGTCGGGGTGCTCGGGATCGCCCTGGCCTATGGCGGGGCGAGCATGATGATGCGCGGACCGCCCGCCCCCAAAGCATCGGCTGCGCCCACGCCGGTGGCGAGCCCGGAACGAGCGACGATTGCCGCTACGAAATCGACAGCGCCCACGCCTGCCGCACCGCCGCGTGCGACCGGCCCGGCCGAGGCGAACCCGGCAAGCCTGAACGCCTATCTGGCGTCCGACGCGCCGGCGGCGCAACGCTTCGCGCTCGACACCGCCTTCGCCGGCGGATCGGCGACGCTGAGCGCGGGCGGCGAGGCCAGCGTGCGCGGCATCGCCGGGGTGATGGCGACGCACCTCAACACCAAGATCAAGCTGGCGGCATCGGGCGGCGGGCTCGCGCTGCGCCGCGCGGCGGCGATCAAGCGCGCGCTGGTCGCTTATGGCGTCGCGGAGTATCGCATCGCGACCGGCGCGGCGCGCACGCCAGCGCGCGGCGGGTCCGGGGTAGAGCTGATCGTGCTCGCCAAATAGCGCGTTTTCCCGCCGCGATTGACTTGGGTCGGCGATCCGCCACGATGCTGCACATCGGCTGACGATGCGCGACAGCCGGGGTTCATCCCGGATGTGGAACGATCGCGCTGGACACGAACCGACAGGGGGTAGGGATGGGCGAGCGTAAACGCGGATTGGCAAACGGCAGCGCGATCGCGGCACTGCTGGCGCTGGCCGGCATGGCGGGCACCCCCGCCGTCGCCGCGCCGCCCGCGGCCAAGAAGGTCGCGGCGAAGAAGGTCGTCACAAAGAAGACCGCCAAAAAGAAGGTCGTCCGCAAGGCGACCGGGAAGAAGGCGGCCAAGAAGACCGCGCCGGCGCCGATCTTCCAGCCGATAATCTATGCCCCACCCGCACCGCCGGCCCCGGCATATTTCCCGCCCGCACCCCCCGCGCCGTCGCCCTACGCCGACCCGTCGCTCTATCGCTATATCGACGATGCCGACGCGTTGCTCGACACGGTCGGCACGTCGCCGCCCGATTACGGCTTTCGCTATGACGGGATCGATTGCTGGGCGTGGCAATTGAGCGGCGGCGAGCTGATGCTGGCCGAGCCGGTCGGCGACCATTACCGCTTTTATGCCTTCGACGGCGACGCGCCGTACCCGTTCTTCGTCGGCGACGGTGCCTATTCGTACGGCTTTGCCGGCCGCGCGCTGGCGGCGGTGTACGGCAGCGACGCGCATCTGGTCGCGTGGCGGCCGGGCGACGCGATCGCCGACGGCGCGCAGTGGCTGGCCGAGCGCGGCCGCGCGATGCGCGCGTCGATCCGCAGCCGCGCGCCTGTCGTCGCGACCGACTGGGCGGACAGTATGTGGTATTTCGGCGACCTCGGGCAGCGCTTCGACAGCTGGCGCGGGCAATCGGATTGGTCGCTTTATCGCACCGGGCCCGGCGCGCGCCACCGTCGCGACTGGCGCGTGCGGCTGGGCGACGAGAGCAACCAGCGCCGCGATCGCGCCGACCGCTTCGATCGCTGGCGGCGCGACGGCTATCGCGGAGCGCCGCCGCAGAACAACGGCGGATGGAACACGTCGCCCGGCACCGATCCGGGCCGGCGCCCGGGAGCGGGGCAAGGTCCGGGGCAGGGTGGCTGGACCGGCCGGCCGCGTCCGGCCGCGCCGCCGACCCCCTTTACGCCGCCGGCG
>NZ_JAQGKZ010000075.1 GCF_028289855.1 Sphingomonas bacterium
CGACGATCGGCTGCTCGAAAATCTCCTTCTGCATGAAGTGGCGGTAATTGCCCTTCTCGATCATCGCGCCGGTCGCGCCGGAAATGGTGATCTCGCGCTCGACCGGGTTATTGTCGGCGTCGTAGATCGTCGCGCCGTTGCGGGTGATGACGACCCAATCGCCTTCCTCGAGATAGGCGATGTTCTGGGTCAACCCGGCCAGCGCCAGCGCGTCGGAGCCGAGATAGGTCTCGCCTTCGCCATAGCCGACCACCAGCGGCGAGCCGAGCCGCGCGCCGATCAGCATGTCGTCATGCGCGCGGAACGCGATCGCCAAGGCGAACGCGCCGCGCAAGGTCGGAAGCACCGCCTTGACGGCATCCTCGGGCGACTTGCCGCCCTCGACATGCTCGCTGACGAGTTGCGCGACGACTTCGGTATCGGTCTCGCTTTCGAACACCCGGCCCCGCGCCTGCAGCGCTTCACGCAGCGGCTTGAAATTCTCGATGATGCCGTTGTGGACCAGCGCGACTTCCCTGGTCGCATGCGGGTGCGCGTTCGACGTGGTCGGGGCGCCGTGGGTCGCCCAGCGCGTGTGGGCTATACCGGTGGTGCCGGGCGCCGGATCGCCGGCGAGCACCGCGACGAGGTTGGCTAGCTTCCCCTCCGCGCGGCGACGGATCAGCTGGCCGTCCTTGACCGTGCAGACTCCGGCCGAATCATAGCCGCGATATTCCATCCGCCGCAGCCCCTCAACCAACCGGTCAGCGACTTGATCCTTGCCGACAATTCCGATGATACCGCACATGGTTACGTGGCTTTCTTACAAAACATAGGGAATACGAATACCCGGCATGCTGGCCGGGAAGTCCTTGGTGTTTCGGGTCACGAGAATGCGGCCGCTAACCTGCGCTGACGCCAAAATAATGGCGTCGGGCACTTTCATCGACTTGCGCTGATGCCGGATCGCAGCCGCACGGCGCGCAATTTCCTCGTCGATCTCGCTGGTCGCGAACAAACGGAGGAATTCCTCGGTCTCAACATCCGTGCCGTCGGGCACCCCGGCCAGCACCTCGATCCAGCTCATCCGGCTGATCCAGGCGCGCGAGGCACGGCGCACCTCCGCCCAAGCCTGCGGGCGATTATGCAGGCAATCGATCACTATGTTGGTGTCGAAGTGGATATTGCTCACGCAGCGTTGCGATCCGGATCGTTCGTGGGCTTGTCGTGCAACGCAGGATCATAGTCAGGATCCCATTCGCGAACCCATTCATCGCGCATTTTGCGCTCGTACTCGAGGCCATCGACCGTCGAGCCGTGACGCTCCCACAGGCCAAAATACTTCTCGAACCCATCCTTGGATTGGGCCGCAATATAGTTCGAGACCGCCTCGCGCAGCACCGCCGCGCGCGACTTGCCCTCGCTTTTGGCACGGTCGTCGAGCCAATTGAGATCGTCTTCAGGTATGTCGACCAAAAACCGCATGATATACTGATATCATATCATGATATCATGTCAACATCTCATCACGGCGCGAGTTGGATCTGATTGGCGAATTTCACGACGATGTGCGTCTGGAAGTAGAATTTTCCGTTCGGCCGCCCGTTGGTGAGCAGCAGGATCTTCTGCTTTTTGGCGACGCCAGTGACGAAGATGGTCTTTCCCTTCAACGCTTCGGGCGAGCCGAACCGCCGTGTCATGCCCAATTGCGCATTGGGCTGGATCGCAATGCTGATGCTCGTGTCGGCGCGATAATCCTCTTCCGAATTGAGGTAGACGACATCGCCGTCGACGCCCCAGGCCTTGACCAGCAGCTTGTGCCGCGCAAGCCGTGCTTGGAATCGGCGGCGGCGGCCTCGATCGCGTCGGCGGGCGTTAAATAGGGGGACGGCATGTCCTGGCCAGTTGCGAAGGACGGTGCGGCGGCCACAAACGCACTGACCGCGGCAAACGGCGCCAGCATGACCAATCGCATCATTTCCTTTCCGCCTTTTTCGCTGTCATCATATCGCGAAACCGCTTCGCCCAACCGGCTTTGGACTCTTGCGCGGGCCGCACCAGCCGCAATGCATCCGCCTCGACGTCCTTCGTCACGGTCGATCCCGCGCCGACGATCGCTCCCGCGCCGATCGTGACGGGCGCAACCAGCGCCGAGTTCGAGCCGATAAACGCCCCCTCGCCGATCACCGTCTTGTACTTGAAGAAGCCGTCATAATTACAGGTGATCGTCCCCGCGCCGATGTTCGCGCCCGCGCCAATCTCGGCATCCCCCAGATAGGACAGATGGTTGGCCTTGGCGCCCCTGCCGAGGGTCGCCTTCTTTACCTCGACGAAATTGCCCACCTTCGACTTTTCGCCGAGCACCGCTCCCGGGCGAAGGCGCGCATAGGGCCCGACTTCCGCCCCCTTGCCCACCGTCGCGCCTTCGATATGCGAATTGGCGCGGATCACGGCGTTGTCGGCGATCATCACGCCGGGGCCAAAGAACACATTGGGCTCGATCAGCACGTCGCGGCCGACTTGCGTGTCGTATGCGAACCACACCGTCTCGGGCGCGATCAACGTCGCACCATCGACCATCGCGCGCTCGCGCCGCGCCGTCTGCCAGCGGCCTTCGGCATAGGCCAGCTCGCCGCGGCTGTTGATGCCGATCACCTCGTCCGCGCTGGTTTCGACCACCACCGCGCGGTCGCCGTCGGCCAATGCCAGCGTGATGATGTCGGGCAAATAATATTCGCCCGCCGCATTGTCGTTGCTGACGCGTTCGAGCAACGGCCATAAATCGGCGGATCGCACCGCAGTTACCCCCGAATTACACAGATCGACCGCGCGCTCGTCGTCGGTGGCGTCCTTGAACTCGACAACCTTGGCAATCGCACCGTCATTGCCCGCGATGATCCGTCCATAGGCCTTCGCGTCGGGCGGTCGAAAGCCGAGCACTGCGATCCTGGGCTTGTCAGGCGCGTCGAGCCGCGCAGTCATCGCCGCGATCGTCTCGCTTGTGATGAACGGGACGTCGCCGAAACAGACAATCGCGACACCATCGAATCCGGCCAACGCGTCCTTCGCCATCAATGCGGCATGCGCGGTGCCGAGTTGCTCGTCCTGCGAGGCGATCCTGACGCCCAGCGGCGTCACGGCGACCTCGACCTGCGCCCGCAGCGCGCCGACCACCACGACGCGCTCGCTCGCCCCGGCGGCGTCGAAGGCGTCGATCAGGTGGAGCAGCATTGGCCGCCCGGCAACCGGATGCAGCACCTTGTGCAGGTCGGATTTCATCCGCGTGCCCATGCCGGCGGCAAGGATGATCGCGGCGATCGGCTTGGTCATTGTGTCGGCGTCTCCGTGGACATGCCCTGCCACGACGCCCCCGCCATTGCCACAAAATCCTAGTTCGTCATCAATGCATTTGAGTTGACGTGATAGCCGATCAGCACGGTCTTGCCATCGACCAGGCGATAGATGAATTGCTCAACCCCGTCGCCTTTGTCGAACTTGGTATCGTAGACCAGCTCCAGCCGGTGATCGCCATTGTCATAGCGGTCGTTGAAGCCGGAGCGACTGGACGATTTCACGTTGCCCAGCTTGGCATGGACAGCCGAAAGAATCGGCGCGAACCCGCCCGGCGTAGCTTTTATTTCCGGACCGGCCGCGGCATCTATCTCGGCGAATTGGCCGGCATCCATCCGGCGATGGAAATCGTCCACCGCCGCTCCGCCCGACGTAAGATCCTGCCCCATCGAGCAGCCGCCAAGCGCAAGCGCCGCCAGCATAAATATCCGCTTCATCGCGCCCTCCCCCGAGTCGGCCCTGACTATAGCGCGGATATGGGCACGCACCATCTGCGGGTGGCACCGCCGCCGCGAGTGGGATACGGCGGCCGGCGATGGATGACCTGCCTCCCCAACCTTCCACGCCGCCGATCGCGACGGTGCTCGAAGGCATCGTCGAGCCGGTGCTGGTGATCGCCGACGGGCGGGTCGAGGAAGCCAACGCCGCCGCACGCGAACTCCTCGGCCATCACATCTTGGGCCAGGATGTGCGGCTGGCGATCCGTCACCCCGCCGCCGCCGAGCGGCTGACCGCGCCGCAGGGTAGCGGTGCCTCGGGACCGATCAACCTGGTTGGGCTCGGTACGCTCGACCAGCGCTGGGAATTGCGCGTCACCGACATTCCCGATGGCCGCCGCGTCGTCCACCTGATCGACCAGACCGGCAGCTACGCCGCCGAGCGGATGCGAGTCGATTTCGTCGCCAATGCCAGCCACGAATTGCGCACCCCGCTCGCCTCGATCCTCGGCTTTGCGGAGACGCTGAGCGAGGATGACGGCGCCGATCCGGACATGCGCCAGCGCTTCCTGAAAGTGATGGTCGATGAGGCGCGGCGGATGCAGCGGCTGGTCGAGGATCTGATCTCGCTGAGCCGGATCGAGGCGGAGAAATACCGGCTGCCGGATGCCTCGGTCGATCTCGGCGCGCTGCTCGAGGAAGTGACAGCCGAGCTGATCGACACCCGCGACCCGCGTGCCGCCGACGTTGCGATCGAACTCGCCGACGACGTGCCCCTCGTGCCCGGCGACCGAGTCCAGCTGAGCCAGGCGCTGCACAACCTGATCGGCAAAGCGATGAAATATGGCCGGCCGGGCACGCCCGTCGCGATCAAGCTATGGCGCTACCCCAACTGGATGGTCCGGCTGTCGGTCGGCGACGAAGGCGACGGTATCGCGCCCGAACACATCCCGCGGCTG
>NZ_JAQGKZ010000090.1 GCF_028289855.1 Sphingomonas bacterium
GCTGGGCCGCGTGCGATCGCCTCGCCAATGCCGCCGCGGCGCTCGGCCTGGCCGAGCGGGCCGAATTGTGGAGGGGCCGCGCCGATTCGGTCCGAGCGCGGATCGAACGCGACGCCTGGTACGCTCCCGAGCAGCGCTTCGCTGCGTCCTTCGGCGGCGGCGATCTCGACGCAAGCCTGCTCCAGCTCGTCGACATGCGCTTCCTCGAGCCAGACGATCCGCGCTTTCTCGCCACGTTCGACGCGGTCGAGAAGGGGCTGCGGCGCGGCGACCATATGCTGCGCTACGCTGAGGAGGACGATTTCGGGCTTCCCGAGACCGCCTTCAACTTCTGCACATTCTGGCTGATCGAAGCGCTTCACCTCGCCGGCCGCCGCGACGAGGCACGCGACCTGTACGAAGCTACGCTTCGGCGGCTGACTCCGGCTGGATTGCTCTCGGAGGACAGCGATTTCGCCACCGGCGAATTGTGGGGCAATTACCCGCAGACCTATTCCCTGGTCGGGCTGATCAATTGCGCGGTTCTGCTGTCGAAGCCGTGGAGCGCGATAAGATGAGCCGGCTGATCGTCATTTCGAACCGGGTCTCGGCACCCCGGGCGGACAGCCCGAACGGCGCCCAGGGCGGCCTCGCGGTGGCGCTCGCAGCGGCTCTCCGCGACCATAAGGGCCTGTGGTTCGGATGGTCGGGCGAGAAGATCGAGACCTTCACCGGCCATATCGACCTTCAGCGCTACGGCGGCGTGACCACGGCGACGATCGACCTGGAGGCGCAGGATGTCGACGAATATTATAACGGCTACGCCAACCGCACCTTGTGGCCGCTCTTCCACTATCGGATCGACCTGGCCGAATATGACCGCAGCTTCGCCGGCGGCTATGAAAGGGTCAACACTCGCTTCGCGGAGACCGTCGCGCCGCTGATCGACGCCGACGACCTCGTCTGGGTCCACGATTACCATCTGATCCCGCTCGGTCAGCAGCTGCGCGAGCGCGGCATCCGCAACCGCATCGGATTCTTCCTCCACATTCCGTGGCCTCCGTCGCGCCTGCTGGTGTCGCTTCCGTTCCACGAGGGACTGGTCCTGTCGATGCTCGCCTACGACGTGATCGGTTTCCAGACCGTCGAATGGCTCGACAGCTTCCGCCACTATGTCGAGCGCGAGCTCGGCGGCCAATGCGATCCCGACGGGACGATCCGAGTCGGAGACCGCGTGGTCCACGCCGCGGCGTACCCGAGGGGAATCGACTATGCCGAATTCGAGCAATCGGTGGCGAGCCATCGCGCCAGCCAGGCGTTCGACCGGATGCGGCGCAGCGCGGAGGGTCGGACAACGATCATCGGGGTCGACCGGCTCGATTATTCCAAGGGGCTGGAGGAGCGCTTCCTGGGCTACCGCCGCTTCCTCGAGGAGCATAGCGACGAGCGCGGCCGCCTCTTCCTGCTCCAGATCGCCCCGCCGTCGCGCGGGGAGGTCGCGACCTACGAGGAGATACGCGAGCGGCTCGACGAGCTTTCGGGCCGGATCAACGGCGAGTTCGCAGAGGTGGACTGGGTGCCGATCCGCTATGTGAACCAGGGCTATGGCCGCGAGGATCTCGCCGGCTTCTACCGCGCCGCGCAGATCGCCTTGATCACCCCCCTGCGCGACGGCATGAACCTGGTCGCCAAGGAATATGTCGCAGCCCAGGACCCCGAGGATCCCGGCGTCCTGATCCTGTCGCGCTTCGCCGGCGCCGCCCTGCAGCTGAAGGAGGCGTTGCTGGTCAACCCCTACAGCAAGGACGAGATAAGCGACGCCATCCTCCAGGCACTCGACATGCCGCGCGAGGAAAGGATCCGCCGCTGGCAGGCGCTCAACGAGATCGTCAAGCGCGAGGATGTGCTGGTCTGGCGGAGGAACTTCGTGAGCGCGCTGGAGGGCTCGCGCGGGGCTGGCGACGGTCACTGAGCCCTGCTCGCCATCCCGGCGAATGCCGGGGTATAGTATCGGAAGGTCACTACGGGTGAGCCGAGATCCCGGCCTGCGCCGGGACGACGGCTCCGCCGTCAGTCCACCAGCTCCACCGCCATGGCCGTCGCTTCGCCGCCGCCGATGCACAACGACGCCATGCCGCGCTTCTCGCCGCGGGTCTCGAGCGCCGACAACAGGGTCGCGAGCACCCTCGCGCCGCTGGCTCCGATCGGGTGGCCCAATGCCGTCGCGCCGCCATGGACGTTGATGATCTCGTGCGGGATGCCGAGGTCGTGCATCGCGATCATCGCGACGACGGCGAACGCCTCGTTGACCTCGAACAGGTCGACATCGGCGACCGTCCAGCCGGCCTTGTCGAGCGCCTTTTGCATTGCGGCAACGGGGGCGGTGGTGAACTTGGCCGGGGCGTGGGCGTGCGCGGCTTGCGCGACGATCCGCGCGACCGGAGTCTTGCCGAGCTTGTCGGCGACCGACTGACGGGTGAGCACGAGCGCGGCCGCGCCGTCGGAAATCGACGAGGCGTTGGCTGCGGTGATCGTACCGTCCTTCGAAAAAGCGGGTTTGAGCGTGGGAATCTTCGACGCGTCGCCCTTGGCAGGTTGCTCGTCGAGCGTGATCGTGTCGGTGCCCTTGCGCCCGACCACCTCGACCGCGACGATCTCGCGGTCGAACGCGCCCGATGTCTGCGCCTGCTGCGCGCGTTCGAGGCTGGCGATGGCGTAATCGTCCTGCGCCGCCCGCGTGAACTGATATTCCTGCGCGGTTTCCTCGGCGAAGCTGCCCATCAGCCGGCCGGGTTCATACGCATCCTCCAGACCGTCGAGGAACATGTGATCCTTCAGCACGTCATGCCCGATCCGCGCGCCGCTGCGGTGGCGCAGCGACAGATACGGCGCGTTGGTCATGCTCTCCATCCCGCCGACCACGAGCAGATCGACCGACCCTGCGGCGAGCGCCTCGGCGCCCATGATCGCGGCCTGCATCCCCGATCCGCACATCTTGTTGACCGTGGTCGCCTCGACATGATCGCCGAGTCCCGCGCCGATCGCGGCTTGACGCGCGGGCGCCTGGCCGAGGCCCGCAGGGAGGACGCAGCCCATATAGATTCGCTCGATATCCTTCGGATCGACCCCGGCGCGCTCGACCGCGCCCTTGACCGCTGCCGCGCCGAGTTGCGTCGCGGATGCACCGGTAAGCGACCCCTGAAAGCTGCCCATCGGGGTGCGGGCATAGGACAGGATGACGATCGGATCGGCGGTCATGACGGAGCTCCGGATTGGTTGGGGGCGATGTAGGGAGGCGGCGCGGTCGGCGCAAACTTTCCCAATCCGTTATCCCCGCGAAAGCGGGGCCCCAGCTTACTGATCATGGTTAGTGAAGCTGGGTTCCCGCTCGCGGGAATAACGGTAGAGGGTGGGAATGGAAACACTCACCACCGTTCTGAAATGGTTCGCATCGGGCAGCGGCATGATCGCCGCGCTGATGGTTTCGCTCGATTCGGGGCGGCGCATCACCGGCTGGGGGTTCGTGCTGTTCCTCGCCTCCTCGCTCGCCTGGATCGCGGGCGCGGTGCTGGCCAAGGATGGGGCGCTGGGCACGCAGAACGCGGCGCTGTTCTTCATCAACCTGTTCGGCGTGTACCGGTATCTGATCCGCAAGAAGGCCGATGGCTGACTGGGTCTGGCCGGTTGGGCTGGGGGTCCTCGGGGCGATCGCCGGGAGTTTCCTCGCGACATTGGTGATCCGTTGGCCACAGGAGCGGTCGGTGATCGGCGGGCGGTCGATGTGCGACGGATGCGGACGGACGCTCAAGGCTTGGGAGTTGGTGCCGTTGGTCAGCGCGCTGGCGGCTCGCGGCCAATGCCGGACGTGCAGCGTGAAGATCGACCCGCGGCACTGGCAGATCGAGCTCTGGTGCGCGGTGCTGGGCGTTATCAGCGGTATCGCGGTGCCCGGCGCGGTCGGCATCGCCGGTGCGGTGTTCGGTTGGCTGCTGCTGGCTCTCGCGGCGCTCGATGTCGCCGAATTCTGGTTGCCCGATGCGCTGACCGCAACGCTGGCGCTCGTCGGACTTGCCTCCATCGCCGTTGCACCGCCCGGCTGGCCCGACCGACTGATCGGCGGCGTCGTGGGATTCGCGTCATTGTGGCTGATCGGGTTTGCCTATCGCCGGTTACGCGGGCGCGAAGGACTAGGTGGGGGCGACCCCAAGTTGCTCGGCGCGATCGGTTTATGGGTCGGCTGGGCGATGCTGCCGTTCGTGGTACTGCTCGCTTGCCTAGTCGGGTTGGCGGCGGTGCTCGCCGCGATGGCGCGGGGCCGGCGCGTGAGCGCGACCGACCGCTTGCCGCTCGGCGCGCTGATGGCGATCGCGGCTTACCCGGTGTGGCTGGTCATGATAGCGTTCGGCGGATGAAGAGGATTTCGCTCGCCCTGTTGGCCATCGCCGCGCCGGCGCTCGCCAGGGACAAGACCCCGCCGCCGCCCGCGCCGATCGTCGTCAGCGTCGACGGCCTGCCGATCGGCGCGCTGCCCAAACAGGATTTACCCGCCACAGGCTGCGCCGCCTATTTGTGGACGCGCGGGCCGAGTCAGGCGCTGATCGCGATGGCGGTGGCCGATCCAGCGACGATCCGCCTGACCATCGACGGCAAGGTTCAGGATTTCGCGCTGAGCGCGCAAAACGGCGCGGGCGGCTACGGCTTCTCGCACAGCACCGAATATAAAGGCGGCGACATCACCGCGACGCTCGACCTGACGATCATCGACAGCGCCGACCTGAAGAACGGTGCGCGGATCGGCGACGCTACGCTGCGGATCGACCGGCCGGGCAAGGATAGCCTGATCATCCCGGCGGGCGGATTGATTGGATGCGCATAATGGAAATTGACCAGACGCTTGCCGCGCAACGCGCCGCGTTTCAAGCCGAGTTGCCGGTGCCGGCAGCGGTTCGTAAGGACCGGCTGAAGCGCGCCGCCGCGATGATCCGCGATCATGCCGATGCCTTCTGCGATGCACTGAGCGAGGATTTCGGGCATCGCAGCCGCGAACAGTCGATGGTCACCGATATCGCCGCGTCGATCGCGCCGATGAAGCACGCGATCAAGCATCTCGACCGCTGGATGCGTCCCGAGCGCCGCCCGGTGACCTTCCCGCTCGGTCTGCTCGGCGCGAAGGGATGGATCGAATATCAGCCCAAGGGCGTGATAGGCGTGATCGCGCCGTGGAATTTTCCGGTGCAACTGGTGATGGCGCCGATCGCCAACATCTTCGCCGCGGGCAATCGCGCCATGGTCAAGTCGAGCGAGTTCACCGCGCGCACGGCGGCGCTGTTCGAGGAGATTTGCCCGCAATATTTCGCCGCAGAGGAACTGGCGTTCTTCTCGGGCGGGCCCGAGGTCGGAAAGGCGTTCGCCGAACTGCCGTTCGATCACCTGATCTTCACCGGCGCGACGGGCATCGGCCGCCACATCCTCCACGCCGCCGCCGACAATCTGACCCCGGTGACGCTCGAGCTCGGCGGCAAGTCGCCGGTGATCGTGGGCAAGGGCGCCAACATTCGCCAAGCGACCGAACGTGTCGCGCTCGGCAAGATGATGAACGCCGGCCAGATCTGCCTCGCGCCCGATTATATGCTCGTGCCCGACGACCAGGAAGAAGCGGTAGTCGACGGGCTGAAGGCGGCGGTATCGACGATGTATCCGACACTGCTGGCGAACCCCGATTACACTTCGATCGTCAACGACCGGCACCACCAGCGCTTGCAGGACTGGCTCGAGGACGCGCGCGCCAAGGGCGCGACGATCGAAACAGTCAATCCGGCAAACGAGGATTTCGGCGGGTCGAACAACCGCAAGATGCCGCTTCACATCGTCCGCGACGCGACCGACGACATGACCGTCATGCAGGAGGAAATCTTCGGCCCGATCCTGCCGGTGCGGCGCTATACGGGGATCGACGCCGCGATCGCCGAGGTCAACCGCCGCGACCGGTCGCTCGGGCTCTATTATTTTGGCGACAACGACGCCGAACGCCGCCGCGTGCTCGACCGCACGATCTCCGGCGGGGTGACGCTCAACGACGTGATCTTCCACATCACCAACGAGGAACTGCCATTCGGCGGCGTCGGCCCGTCGGGGATGGGCGCGTATCACGGGGCGGACGGGTTCAAGACGTTCAGCCACGCCAAGGCGGTCTACCGCCAGCCGAGCATCAACATCGCCAAGCTCGCGGGGATCATGCCGCCTTACGGGAAGACGACGACGGCGTCGGCGAGGCGGCAGATGAAGTGAACCGCATTGCAACTAGCCTTTTAGGGTCATGTGCAACGAACGCGCTGTTGCTCTAGCCAACGCCGCTCCGCGGCGTCGGGAGCCAAGCGCAGCGCGGCATCATAGGCGTCGCGAGCCGCTGCGTCTTGCCCGGTACGCGCGAGGAGGTCGGCGCGAAGCGCGCGATAGGGGAGAAAGTCCGCCAGGCCGGCATGCGCCAGCGCCTCGACTTCCGCCAGCGCCGCCGCCGGACCGCGCACTTCGGCGAGCGCCACCGCGAGGTTCAGGCGCGTGATCGGTTCGTCACGATAGTCGAGCAGCGCGTCGTACAGCACGAGAACGGC
>NZ_JAQGKZ010000066.1 GCF_028289855.1 Sphingomonas bacterium
CCGCCGGTGCGGATTTCGGGGGCGAGCACGGTCTCGTAATGGTTGATGTCGTCGGGATCGATCTCGCCGTCATGGCTACGATCGAGCACAGCGAAGAACCGCATGGCGTCGGCGACGAACTCGGTCGCACTGATCGCATTGTCACGATCGGTATCGGCACCGTCGAACCACGCCCGAACCGGGTCAGGCCCGCGAAACGGTTCGCCCATCGGACTGACGAACAGTTTCCCCCTCGCGCGGGATTCCTCGCGCGGCAGGGGCGCCGGCATCGGCGGCAAGGTGCCCGCGAGCGGCGGCTTGTCCTGCGCCGCCGCCATCAACGCCAAGCCCAGCATCGCTCCGATCATCGCCCGCACTCCACCTAACCGGGTGTGGCGCTAGGCCCGCTTTGTCGCACAAATATGTCGGCGTGTGGCGTTCAGTCGGCGAACAGCAAAACCGGCGTTTCGAGATATTTCTTGAGCGCCTGGACGTAGCTCGCCGCATCCCAGCCATCGACGACGCGGTGATCGCAGCTGATCGACAGGTTCATCAGCTTTGCGCGGACGATCTCGTCACCGACGAACACCGGGCGCTCGACGATCTTGTTGGGGCCGATGATCGCGACTTCGGGGCGGTTTATCACCGGGGTCGTCGCGATCCCCCCGAGCGGGCCGAGCGACGTGACGGTGATCGTCCCGCCGCCCATCTCGTCGGGCTTGAGCTTTCCGCTACGCGCCGCTTCGGCGAGGCGGCCGATCTCGCTTGCAAGCTGCCAGACGTTCTTGTCCTGCGCGTCACGGATGACGGGGACGGTCAGCCCGGCGTCGGTCTGCGCCGCCATGCCGAGATGAACGCGGCCCGACCGCGTGACCACGCCCGCTTCGTCGTCGTAGCGCGCGTTGAGCATCGGGAAATCGGGGAGTGAGCGGCAGATCGCGACGATCAGTAGCGGCAGCATCGTTAGCTTCGGCCGTGCCCCGCGATTGGCATTGAGGTCGGCGCGCATGTCCTCGAGCGAGGTAACGTCGATCTCGTCGACATAGGTGAAATGCGGGATGTTGCGCTTCGACGCCGCCATATTCTCGGCGATGCGGCGGCGCATGCCGATGACCTTGATCGTCTCGTCCTCGCGCGCGCGGCTGGCGTGCGGGGCGTGATAGCCCTGGCCCGATCCGTAGCGCAGGAACGCGTCGAGATCGGCGTGACGGATGCGGTCGCCGTCGGCCTGCACCTGCGACAAATCGACGCCGAGCTCGCCGGCGCGCTGGCGCACGGCGGGAGAGGCAAGAACGGAGCGACCTTGTCCGCCTTCGTTCCCCGGCGAAGGCCGGGCCCCAGTTGCAACGTCCCCCGACTGGGCCCCGGCCTTCGCCGGGGAACCGGGTTGTTCGTATGCCGGCTTTTTGCCTTCGGCATCCTTCAGCCCGGGCGTCTCCGCCTCTTCGGTCACGCCAAGTTGCTCGGCGGCTTCCTCCGCGCTGGTCGGCCGATCGGTCTCGTCGAGCGGGCGTTCAACTGCTTCCTCGACCGCCGGCGCATCGCCCTCGACCTCGATTACTACCAGCGCCGACCCGATCGGCACCTGATCGCCCACCTCGCCCGCGAGTTCGACCACGACGCCCGCGACCGGGCTCTCCATTTCGACCGTCGCCTTGTCGGTCATCATGTCGGCGAGGCCCTGATCCTCGCTCACCGTGTCGCCGACCTTGACGTGCCATGCGACGATCTCGGCTTCGGCGATGCCTTCGCCGATGTCCGGCAGTTTGAAGACGAAACGAGCCATCGGCCTTAGTCCTTCATGATCTTCTTGAGCGCCTGACCGATGCGGACAGGACCCGGGAAATACGCCCATTCGAGGCTGTGCGGGTACGGCGTGTCGAACCCGGTGACGCGCTCGATCGGCGCTTCGAGGTGGTAGAAGCAGCGCTCCTGGACCAGCGCCGACAGCTCCGCGCCGAACCCGCTGGTGCGCGTCGCCTCATGGACGATCATGCAGCGGCCGGTCTTCTTCACCGATTCCTCGATCGTCTCGATGTCGAGCGGGACGAGCGTGCGCAGGTCGATGATCTCGGCATCGACCCCGGCTTCCTCGACCACCGCCTGGCAGACATGGACCATCGTGCCGTACGCCAGGATCGTGAGTGCCTCGCCCGCGCGGACGACGTTCGCCTTGCCCAGCTCGATCTTGTAATAGCCGGTCGGCACCTCGCCCGCGGGGTGCGCCGACCAGTTCTTCGACGGGCGATCCCAGTATCCGTCGAACGGGCCGTTATAGATTCTCTTGGGCTCGAAGAAGAGCGTCGGGTCGTTATCCTCGATCGCTGCGATCAGCAGGCCCTTGGCGTCGTACGGGGTCGATGGGATCACCGTCTTGGTGCCCGATATGTGCGTGAAGATACCCTCGGGCGACTGGCTATGTGTCTGCCCACCGAAGATGCCGCCGCCGAATGGGCTGCGCACCGTGATCGGCGCGATGAACTCGCCCGCCGAGCGGTACCGCAGCCGCGCTGCCTCCGACACGAGCTGGTCGAGCGCGGGGTAGATGTAATCGGCGAACTGGATTTCGGGGACCGGACGAAGCCCATACGCGCCCATCCCGACCGCAACGCCGATGATCCCGCATTCGGTGATCGGCGTGTCGAACACGCGAGTCTTGCCGTGCTTGGCCTGCAGCCCCGCGGTCGCGCGGAACACCCCGCCGAAATAGCCGACATCCTCGCCCATCACGATCACGTTCGGGTCGCGCGTCATCATCACGTCCATCGCCGAATTGATCGCCTGGATCATATTCATGCGCGTGGTGTCGCCAGTGTCAGCGGTGGGTTCAGTTTCGATCACGTCGCTCACCACACCCACTCCGTCATGCCGGACTCGTTCCGGCATCCACCGTGCCGCACGACCTCACGCCGCTGAATACGCGGCACAGTGGACCCCGGAACAAGTCCGGGGTGACGGTTGAGCTTGTGGCGACCAGCCCTCATCACTTGCGCGCCCATGGCCGTCCGCTCGCTTCCTCTTCCGCCATCATTTGCGCCTGCTGCTCGCGCAGATGCCACGGCATTTCCTCGAACACGCCGTCGAACAACGTGTCGAGCGGCTGGTGCAGGCCGTGACCGAGGATGCCGTTCTTCTCGGCCTCCTTCTGCGCTGCCTTCACCTGCTCGGCGAGTTCCAAATCCTGCGCCGCGTGGCGTTCGTCGTCCCATTCGCCAAGCGCGATAAGGTGATTTTTAAGCCGCACGACCGGGTCGCCAAGCGGCCACGCGGTCGGCTCGCCCGCGCTGCGATATTGCGTCGGATCGTCCGAGGTCGAGTGGCCCTCGGCGCGATAGGTGAAATGCTCGATCAGCGTCGGCCCCTGATTGGTCCGCGCGCGCTCTGCCGCCCACTCGGTCGCGGCGTACACCGCCAGCGCATCGTTGCCGTCGACCCGCAGCCCGGCGATACCATAGCCCACCGCGCGCGCCGCGAAGGTCGTCGCCTCCGCCCCGGCGAACCCCGAAAAGCTCGAAATCGCCCATTGGTTGTTGACGACATTGAAGATCACCGGCGCGCGGTAGACCGTCGCGAAGGTCAGCGCCGAGTGGAAATCGCCCTCCGCGGTCGATCCCTCGCCGCACCACGTCGCCGCGATCCGCGTGTCGCCCTTCGACGCCGACGCCATCGCCCAGCCCACCGCTTGCGGATATTGCGTGGTGAGGTTGCCCGAGATCGAGAAGAAGCCGAACCGCCGCTCCGAATACATGATTGGCAGCTGCTTGCCCTGCAGCTTGTCGCCCGCATTCGAATAGATCTGATTCATCATGTCGGTCAGCGGGCAGCCGCGCGAGATAAGGATGCCCTGCTGGCGATAGGACGGAAAGCACATATCGTCGTCGGCCAGCGCGGCGGCGGCACCGATCGACACCGCCTCCTCGCCCAGCGACTTCATGTAGAAGCTGGTCTTGCCTTGCCGTTGGGCCCGGAACATGCGTTCGTCGAACGCGCGGACCAGCGCCATGTTGCGCAGCATCCGGCGCAGCGTGTCGGGTGTGAGCTTGGGGTCCCACGGGCCGACAGCGCGATCATTCTCGTCGAGCACGCGGACCATCGAATAGGCCAGATCGGTGAACGACTGCGCGTCGGCCGCAGTGTCGGGCCGCCGCGCGGCGCCCGCCGCGGGGATATCGACTTCGGCAAAATCGACCGTGTCGCCGGGGCGGAATTTGGGTTCCGGCACGTGCAGCGACAGGGGTTTCAGATTGGCGCGCGGACTATCGCTGGCCATGCTCTCTCCAGGTTCGACTCGAAAGCGTAACGCTCGGGCGCGGGCTTTGTCCCGTTGTTATAAAATTTCAATGGCCTTGGCGAGTCTAGGCGACGCTCACCGCAACGGATATAGAGGCCGCACAACGACGGGAGGGGCTTTCATGCTTGCCAACCATATCCCCGGACTGTTCATCGCCACCGACGATCCCGACCGCGCGCGAGCCTTTTATGCCGATACGCTCGGACTGCCGTATCTTGGCTTCGACGGGTTCGCGCATTCGTTCCGCGCCGGCCCTAACACGCTCAGGATCGTCAAGCCGCCGCAGCGCGTGCAGGCCGATTACACCGTGCTCGGCTGGGTGACCCCCGACATCGTCGGCGATGTCGCGGCGTTGACCGCCAAGGGCGTAGCGTTCGAGCGTTACGCCTTTTTCGGCGAGCAGCAGGATGCCAGCGGCATCTGGTCGGCGCCGGGCGGCCATCGCGTCGCGTGGTTCAAAGATCCCGACGGCAACGTCCTGTCGCTGGCGCAGCACGCCGCGAGCTAACCGCCGACGATTTGCTCAATCACGCCGAAGATCGGGTGGTGCCTGTCGTCCTCGGCCCAGATGCGGACGGTGTCGCCCGCCTTGAGGAACGGCGTCACCGGCTTGCCGCCATCGATCGTCTCGATCGTGCGAATCTCGGCGAGGCACGAATAGCCGACGCCTCCTTCGGCAATCGGCTTGCCCGGCCCGCCCCCCGCGTCGCGGTTCGACACGGTGCCCGATCCGACGATCGTCCCCGCGCCGAGCGCGCGCGTCTTGGCGGCATGCGCGACCAAGGTGCCGAAATCGAACGTCATGTCCTCGCCCGCCTCGGCGCGACCGAACGGCTGACCGTTGAGGTCGACCATCAGCTTGCGGTGGAGCTTGCCGTCCCGCCACCAGTCGCCCAGCGAATCGGGGGTGACGAACACTGGCGAAAAGGCGCTGGCCGGTTTCGACTGGAAGAAGCCGAACCCCTTTGCGAGCTCGCCGGGGATCAGGTTGCGTAGGCTCACGTCGTTGGTCAGCCCGACCAGCAGGATCGCGTCGAGCGCCTGCTCGCGGGTCGCGCCGAGCGGCACGTCGCCGGTCACCACCACCACTTCGGCCTCGAGGTCGCAGCCCCAGCTTTCGTCGGCCAACGGGATCGGATCACGCGGCCCCAGGAACCCGTCCGACCCGCCCTGATACATCAGCGGGTCGTGCCAGAACGTCTCGGGCATCTCGGCGTTGCGCGCCTGCCGCACCAAGGCGACGTGGTTCACGTACGCCGATCCGTCGGCCCATTGGTACGCGCGCGGCAACGGCGAGGCGGCGTCATGCTCGTGGAACCGCTCGCGCGGGATGACTTCATGGTCGAGGTCGGTCTGGAGGTTGCGCAGGTCGGGCGACACCCGGTCCCAATCGTCGAGCGCCGCCTGCAAGGTCGGCGCGATATGCGATGCGTCGGCGCACCAGGCGAGATCGGTCGACACCACGACGAGCTTGCCGTCACGTCCCTGCTTCAGACTGGCCAGTTTCATGCGCTCTCCTTCGTTGCCGCCAGCCTTAGCCGCACCGGCGGGGGATTGACCAGCCGCCCGCTTGCCCGCCACACGTCGAAAAAGGTTGCAGGAGAGGACTGATATGACCCCCGACAGCGTGCCCGGCCGCTTCGCGTATGACGAGGATCACGAGGCGTTCCGCCAAAGCGTGCGGTCGTTCCTGCAAAAGGAAGGTGTGCCCAACGTCAACGACTGGGAAAAGAATCGCCTCGTCCCCAAGGAATTCTGGCGCAAAGCGGGCGAGGTCGGCATGCTGTGTCCGACGGTGCCCGAGGAATATGGCGGGCTGGGGCTCGACTTCGGCTACAATTCGATCGTCAACGAAGAAATGGCGTATAACGGCGTCCCCGCCGGGTTCACGCTCCAGTCGGACATCGTCAGCGGCTATATCGAGCATTACGGATCCGAAGAGCAGAAGAAGCAGTGGCTGCCGCGGCTCGTCAGCGGCGAGACGATCACCGCGATCGCGATGACCGAGCCGGGGACGGGCAGCGACCTGCAGGCGATCCGCACCTCGGCGAAGAAGGACGGCAACCACTACGTCGTCAACGGCTCCAAGACCTATATCACCAACGGCCAGAATGCCGACCTGATCCTGGTCGTCGCCAGGACCGATCCCGACGCCAAGCCTGCGTACAAGGGCATGTCGATCATCCTGATCGAGTCGGACCGCGAGGGCTTCAAGCGCGGGCGCAAGCTCGACAAGATCGGTCAGGACGCCGCGGACACCTCGGAACTGTTCTTCGAAGACGTTCGCGTGCCGATGACCAATTGCCTCGGCGAGGAGGGCAAGGGCTTCATCTACCTGATGAGCCAATTGCCGCAGGAGCGCCTGTCGATCGCGGTCGGCACGCAGGCGTCGGCGCAAAAGGCGTTCGACGAGACGGTCGAATTCACCAAGACCCGCAAGGCCTTCGCCGGGATGGTGTTCGATTTCCAGAACACCCGATTCGTCCTGGCCGACCTCAAATCCAAGCTGCAGGTTGGCTGGGCGCATCTCGACTGGGCGATCCAGCGCCACCTCAAGGGCGAGTTGACCGCAACCGAAGGCGCCGCGGCGAAATTATGGCACACGGAATTGCAATGGGAGGTGATGGACAAGTGCCTCCAACTGCATGGCGGCGCCGGTTACATGAACGAATATCCCATCGCACGGATGTGGCGCGCGGCGCGGGTCAGCCGAATCTATGGTGGCACCAACGAGATCATGAAGGAACTGATCGGTCGCAGCCTGTAAGGAAATCGACGATTTTTCAGTGACTAATGTCATGGCGGCGTGTTACGCGCGCCACAACTCGTCCCGAATCCGGTCGCCGATGCGCCGAATACCTTGCGTGATTTGATCCATATTGGCATCATGACAGCCCGATGACATCACCACCGCCCGACGGATCCCGAGACAGGCGGATTGAAGACCCCACCAACCTCTGGGTGATCCATCCCGCGGCGCGTCGACTGCTGCCGGTCGCGCTCGCGTGGCGCGTATCGGCCAATATGGTGTCGCTGATCGGCCTCGCGCTCGGCATCGGCGCGGCCGTTTCCTACTGGAACTGGGCCACCCCTGCCGCGGCGGTGCTGGGCTTAGTGCTGTCGGTCGCCTGGCTGATTGCCGACGGACTCGACGGCATGGTCGCCCGTGCCACCGGCACCGCCAGCCCGTTCGGCCGCCTGCTCGACGGCATTTGCGACCATGGCGTGTTCATCCTGATCTATGTGCTGATCGCCACTCACATCGGCACCGGCGAAGGCTGGGCGCTGGCGCTGGCCGCCGGCGGCACGCACATCATCCAGTCGAGCACCTATGAGGCCGAACGCGCGCGCTTCCACCGCCGCGTGCGCGGCGAGGCCGGCACCGCACGTCCGCCGCGTGCCGGCGGCGTGGTCGAATGGCTCTATGACAATATCCCGCGCGCCATCGATCGGATGGCGGAATCGTTCGATCGCCTGCTGCGCGACAGCGACGATCCCAAGCGCCTCGGCGCCGCTT
>NZ_JAQGKZ010000136.1 GCF_028289855.1 Sphingomonas bacterium
CGGTGGTCGATGGCGGCTGGACGATGGTGAGCAGCGGATGCTCGGCGCGGAACGTGTACAAAAGCGAAAAGGTCGAGAGGAAGGTGAAGCCGTCGGCCTTGTGGATTTGATCGTCGGGTCCGCGATAGCGTCCGTCGGCGTCGCTCAGCACGCTCGGCGCCATCAGCGAATGATAGAGCGCGGTATAGACCGTGCGCTGCATCGCCTCGTCGGCCTGGACGTCGAGCACGGACAGCGCCCTGTCCCAGGCGAGCTCGGTCTTGTAGCGGATCGCGTCGAAATTGCCGGGTTCGCTGGCGAGATTGGCGATCGCACCGTCCTCGTCGACCGTCGAAATGCCGACCTTGACCTCGAGCGGCGCGTCGAGCCGACCGAAGTCGAGCCGCACGACCAGCGCGCGGCCCTTCAGTTCGGCGATGTCGCTGCCGCTCCGCCCCGGTCCCTTGAACCCGCGATACGGCACGTCTGTCTCGCGATTCACGAACTCGTGCCCAACCAATGGCCGCGAGAAGCGCATCGCGAAGAACAATTTGCGACCCGGTGCCCAACCGCGCGTTTCGCGCCCGCCGGTGATCGTGCCGTCGGGCCGCAGCCGGATCGACGACCACGACACTTTGCCGGGGTAATTGTAGAGGCTGGAGCGCAAGTCGAACACCAGATGCGCGGCCTTGTCCTTGGGGAAAGTGTAGCGCTGCACGCCGATCCGCGTCCCCGCGGTCATTTCGGCGCGGACGCCGGGATCGGTCAGCGTGACGGCGTAGTGGCCAGCGCCGGCGACCTCGCTGGTGTGGCTGAACCGCGAGCGATATCCGCTCCCCGGCTTGGCGGCATCGCCCGGCTCGAGCGGCACCACGTCGCCCGACACCGGCATCACGAGGAAATCGCCGAGGTCCGAATGCCCCGCACCCGAAAAGTGCGTCATCGAAAACCCCTGGATCGTCCGGTCTTCGAACCGGTAACCCGCGGCATGCGGATAGCATTTGCGGATGACGCACTCGGCGTCGGTGTCTGGGGACAGCTGCACCATGCCGAACGGTGCGACAGCGCCGGGAAAGGTGTGCCCCTCCCCGCCCGTGCCGATGAACGGATCGACCGCGCCCGTCGGCGTCAGTGTCCCCGCCTCGGCGATCGGCGACAGGATCAGCCCCAATCCGGCAAGGATCGCGGGCAGGCGGCGCAGGGTCTGGCTCAGCATCCCCGCATCAAAGCATGCCGGCCGCCTCTGGCCAAGGCGGCCGGTGTATCGCTTAGTGCCAGAATATCAGCAGCAGGATGATGATCGGGATCGGAATGCCGATCAGCCACATCAGGATTCCCTTACCCATGACCCAAATCCTCTCTTTTTGGTTTCGGTAGCGGCACAACCGGCGATGCGGCTTCGCGTTCCGTGAAATGTGACTGATTCAGATCAAGCCGCGGCGTTGCGCGGGGCCGGGAAATCGGCATGAGGGTCGCGTGAAGGACGGCCTGCCCCTGCCCCGCCGCTACGGCGCGATCGGCGCGTTATGCTGCGGGACGGCGCTGATCATCATCGACGGCGGTATCGCCAACGTCGCCTTGCCCAGTATCGCGCGCGATCTTCATGTCGATTCGAGCTCGGTCGTGTCGATCGTGACGATCTATCAGCTGATGCTGGTGATGCTCCTGCTGCCCTTCGCCGGACTCGGCGAGCGGATCGGGCTCAAGCGGATGTACCAGACCGGCCAGCTGATCTTCACCGTCGCCACGCTACTCTGCTTCTTCGCCAATAGCCTGCCCTTCCTGCTCATCGTCCGTGCGGCACAGGCGATCGGCGCGGCGGGCGCGCTCAGCGTGTCGTCGGCGCTGATCCGCTCGACCTATCCGGCCAAGCAACTGGGGCGCGGGCTCGGCATCAATTCGGTGATCGTCTCGAGCTCGGCCGCCGCCGCGCCGACGATCGGCGGCCTGGTGCTCGCGGTGGCGCCGTGGCCATGGGTGTTCGCCTGCGCGGTGCCGTTCGCGATATTGAGCCTGATCCTCGGCCGCTCGCTGCCCAACCCGCCGGCGCGCGACCGCCATTTCGACTTGCTCGGCGCGATCATGTGCGCGGCGATGTTCGGGCTGGTCATCGGCGGCGCGGAGAGCGCAGTGCACGGTAACAGCCCAGTGGTGTCGGTGGCGATCGTGATCGCAGGGCTGCTGATCGGCTATTATTTCGTCCGCCGCGAACGCGGCGAAGCAAGCCCTATACTCCCGATCGATCTGCTCTCACGCCCCGTGCTCGCGCTGTCGGCGATCGGCGCATACACCGCGTTCATCGCGTCGATGACCCTGCTGCTGTCGACGCCGTTCCGGCTGACGCAGGAATTCGGGTTCAGTGCGGCGATGGTCGGCGCGTGCATCGCGCCGTGGCCGCTGACCAACATGATCGTCGCGCCACTGTCGGGCTGGCTGTCGGACCGTATCCCCGCCGGGCTGCTCGGCGGGATCGGCATGGCGATCAGCATCGTCGCGCTGCTGCTGCTCGCCTTCCTGCCCGCGCATCCCAGCTATTTCGACGTGGCGTGGCGGATGGCATTGTGCGGGTCGGGGTTCGGCACGTTCATGCCGCCCAACGCACGCCTCATCATCGGCAGCGCGCCGCGCAACCGCGCCGCGGCGGCGGGCGGGATGGTATCGACCGTGCGGCTGGTCGGCCAGACTACCGGCGCGACGTTGGTGGCGATGTTGCTGGCGCTGGGCGTCGGCGCCGGGCGCGTGCCGCCGCTGGTTGCGGTAGGGCTCGCCATCATTGCCGGGCTATGCAGCATCGCGCGGCTACGCCCCTCGATCCGCAACCCGGCGCGGACCGAGGTGCAGGACGAGGTGCCGACGCTGAAGACGACACGCTGACAGTTCCCCTCCCGCCTGCGGGAGGGTTAGGGGAGGGCTTGTCGAGAGCGTTTGGCGGGTGAGGGACACGCCCTCCCCCTGCCCTCCCGCAAGCGGGAGGGGAGAAGATCGCTCAGAAAACGGCCTTCGCCTCGCCCCCCATCATCGCCGCCCTCACCAACGGGATCGGCGGCCCGCCAAACGACAGGAACTCGTCGTGGAACGCCTTCCACGCCTTGCGCCCGCCGCGCGTCGCGATCCAGTCGTCGCGCAGCTTGCGGATCATCAGCTTGCCCATCGTGTAGTTGAGGTACGCCGGGTCGTACGTCCCGCGCGCCGCCTGCTGCTCCGAATTGCCGTCGTCCTGATAACATTGCTCGCGGAACATCTTGAGCGAGTCCGCCTGGCTCATGCCACGCGCGTGCATCCCGATCGCCGACAGGAAGCGGCAATCGCGCAGCAGCGCGTTGCTGATCTGACCGATATGCGTCTCCGCATCGCCGCGGCCGAGCCCGGCGTCCCACATCATTTCCTCGGCATAATGCGCCCAGCCTTCCGCAAACGCGTAGCCGACGAACAATTGCCCGAAGAGCGACGGCGAGCGGTTGGCGTGGAGGAACTGGACGAAATGCCCCGGCATCACTTCGTGGACCGAGGTGAACAGCAGGTCCATCTTGCCCGGCACGAAGCCGAGTTGCTTCGCCTTGGGCCAGCTCGGATCGGGCGGCGAGAGGTAATAGACCGACGGGATGCCCTTATCGAACGGCCCCGGCGGGTCGATATAGGCCGAATTCTGCCGGTTATAGGGCGGGCTTTCCTCGACCAGCGCCGCTTCGGTGCCGGGGACCGAGACGATGTCGTTGGCAAGCACGAACGCCTTCAACATCGGGATCTGCCGCCGCGCCTCGGCGACCGGGTCGTTACCCGCGGGCTTGTTGGCCGCCATCTTGTTCATGCATTGCTGAAGCGTCTTGCCGCGCGCGTAGCGGTCGCACTCGGCCTTAAGCGCGTCCTGATTCTTCTTGAGATCGGCGCGCCCTGCCGCCTCAAGCTGATCGAGCGGCGTGTCAACGCCTTCGGTCGCCAGGATCATGCGTTGGAACTTGTCGGCGCCCAGCGCGAAATCCTGCGTCGCCGATCCCTTCTGCCCGTCGAGCCATTTCGCCAGGTCGGCCATCGCCTTCGACGCCGCGCCCGCCGCATCGTCGAAGTCCTTCTGCAGCGTCTTGTCCTTGACGGATGCGAACGCCTTCTTCGCGTCGCCGGTGTAGTAATCGGCGAACCCGCCGAACCCGGCGACGCCGTATTTGATGAAGCTCGCCGGCATCGGCGTCTTGAGGTTGGTGCGAATGTTAGCGGCCGCCGACGGTATCTGGCGGAAGAACTTGATAACGGCCTTCATCCGGGTCGGCGCGTCGGCATAGTTGCGCGCGATATAGACGTTGGGGTCGAGCCCGCCGCCGACATAATAGGCTGGGTTGTTGTGCGGCTGGTCGGCATCCTCGAGCCAGAACAGCTTACCCTTGGCGACCTGGATCAGGTAATCGCGCTCGAACGCGTCCTGCTTGGACATGGTCGATTTGTCATAGGCGCCCGCGTCGGCGATCGCCTTGTGGAAGAAATCGCTCTGTGCCTTGAGGCCGGCGGGGCTCCAGTCGGGAATGCCGCCGTCGAAATCGTGCTTGCCCTCGTACACCGCGAACGCAGGGTCGAGCTTGAACAGGTCGTTGATGAAGCCGTCGCGGAACTGCGCCCATGGCGCGAGCTTGGCCGTCGCGGCGACCGTCGTGGTGTTTCCCGTGGTCGTATTGTTCGTGGTGGTGGACGAATTGCACGCGGCCAGCGCCACGCAGGCGACCGCACTCAACAGCTTAACCTTCATCAGTCTCTCCACGGCTTTGCGGGCGGAGTGCTGCCAGATTGCGCGGGTGGACGCCAGTGGCTGAACGCGCGGAAAAACGCGCCGCTCACGCTATTTAAGGGGAATGACGACTTCGTTGGGATTGACCACGTTCAGGTTCTTGCGGGTCAACTCGTCGGCCATGTCCGGATCGACCTTCTTGGGGTCGAGCAACTGGACACGGTTGGCGAGCACCGCCTGCTGCTGCTTGAGCAGCGCAAGGTGCGCCTGTTGCTGCGTCAGCATCCGCTGGTAGTCGCCGTACGCCAGCGCACCGTTCGATCCGACCACCGCATAGATGCCGAAAAACGCCATGACACCCAGCGCGAGCGCGGGAAATGCGGCACGGCGGAAGACGTAACGGAAGGTGGTTTGGGTGCGCGACATCGTGGACATGATCTTTTGCGCAAGCAGGCCGATCGAGCAAGCCAGTAATTAACCATATATCGGTGAATCGAGTCCGATTGGCGGCGAAGCGAATCGGAGCGCCGGAACTTTCGCCGTCAGGCCCGCAAAACGCTCCGGCCGGCATAGACGGCGACGTCGCCCAATTCCTCCTCGATCCGG
>NZ_JAQGKZ010000014.1 GCF_028289855.1 Sphingomonas bacterium
CTCGGCGCCGGTCGATGCATTAGCCTTGCGGTTGCCGAGGAAGGTCAGGAACGATCCCATCGCCGGGTTGGTTGTAATGCCGTCCATCAGCGTACGGAAATTGCCGAATGCATTGTCGAGCAGAACGTCGACATAGGCGGCGGTCGCGAATGCCTGCCAGCTGGTGTTCACGCCGTTGATTCCGACCACCAGCATGTCGAGCAACGCCATGCCGACGCGCTGACGCAACTGGTCGGGCTCGACGATCAGCTGGCGCCACATCGTCGTGTCGAACCCGGCCTGGCCATTGATGTTGGCGGCGGCGTTATAGCCGTTGGCGACCAGCCAGTCGAAGTGCGAGGTCGCGCGGGTCATCGCGAACTGATCGGTCAGCCAGCCGTCGAATCCGCGGGCAATCGTCGCGTCTATCGTTGCGCGCGTTGCACCCATTGTCGCCTGGCCCAGGAAGCGGCTGGCCTGCGCATCGCTCGGCGGGATGACCACGACTGGCGGCGGCGTGGGCGTGACCGACGTCCCGCCACCGCTGCCGCCCTCGCCGCACGCGGCTAGCGCCAGCGCGGAGCCGAGCACCATTACCGTCGGCAGCCGGTCGGCAATCGGAGCCGCGTCGTCCTGAATGTCGTGATCGAGCGCCCCGTCGCGTTCGTCGAAAAGTAAAGTGTCCACCGGCCCGCTCCCCCGCGTGTCGAGCCCTATACGTACGGCAACGGCAAACCCTTCACCAGTCCGTCCCGATATGGCCCTATCGCGGAAACTGCCCGCTTGGGCGCAGCGGAATCGCAACGAAAATAGTGGAGATTCAAGTAACTACGATTGCCCGAACACGCGCGCGAAGACGGTATCGACGTGCTTGAAATGATAGTCGAGGTCGAACTTGTCCTCGATCTCGGTGGGCGACAGCGCGGCGGCGACCTCTGGGTCGGCCTTGAGCAAGTCGAGCAGCGACAACTCGCCGTCCGATTCCCATACCTTCATCGCGTTGCGCTGGACGAGCTTGTACGCGTCCTCGCGGCTGACCCCGGCCTGGGTCAACGCCAGCAAGACGCGCTGCGAATGGACGAGGCCGCCCATCTTGTTGAGGTTCTTCGCCATCCGCTCGGGGTAGATCAGCAATTTGTCGATCACCCCGGTCAGCCGCGCGAGCGCGAAGTCGAGCGTGATCGTCGCGTCGGGGCCGATATAGCGCTCGACCGAGGACTGGCTGATGTCGCGCTCGTGCCACAAGGCGACATTCTCCAGCGCCGGGGTGACGTAGCCGCGCACCATGCGGGCGAGGCCGGTGAGGTTTTCGGTCAGCACCGGGTTGCGCTTGTGCGGCATCGCCGACGAGCCCTTTTGCCCCGGCGCGAAATATTCCTCGGCCTCGAGCACTTCGGTGCGCTGGAGATGGCGGATTTCGGTCGCGAGGCGCTCGATCGACCCGGCGATCACGCCCAGTGTAGCGAAGAACATCGCATGCCGGTCGCGCGGGATGACCTGGGTCGAGACGGGCTCGACGCTCAGCCCGAGCCGTGCGGCGACATGCGCCTCGACGCGCGGATCGATATTGGCGAAGGTGCCGACCGCGCCCGAGATTGCGCAAGTGGCGATATCCGCGCGTGCCGCCACCAGCCGCGCGCGGTTGCGGTCGAACTCGGCATAAGCTTGCGCAAGTTTCAATCCGAACGTCACGGGTTCGGCATGGATGCCGTGGCTGCGGCCGATCGTCGGTGTCAGCTTATGCTCGACCGCGCGCCGTTTGAGCACCGCGAGCAGCGCGTCGATGTCGGCGATCAGCAGGTCGGCGGCGTCGCGCAGCTGCACCGCCAGGCACGTGTCGAGCACGTCGCTCGAGGTCATGCCCTGATGCATGAACCGGGCGTCGTCTCCGACTTGCTCGGCGACCCAGGTCAGGAAGGCGATGACATCGTGCTTGGTGACGGCCTCGATCGCATTGATCGCCGCTACATCGATGACGGGATCGGTATGCCACCACGCCCACAGTGCGGCGGCCGCCTGCTTCGGCACCACGCCCAGCTCGGCCAGCGCATCGGTCGCGTGCGCCTCGATTTCGAACCAGATCCGGAAGCGCGCTTCGGGCGTCCAGATCGCGGTCATGTCGGGGCGGGAATAGCGCGGGACCATAGTGTGTCTTTCGGCGCGAGGCTTTCGAGGGAGCGCCGCCGATAGCAAGCGCACCGCCCGGCTTCAATGCGACGTCATGATAGTGACCAGCGATAGCGTCCGGTGATCGGCCAATCGAGCAAGGCATCCTCTTCGCGCGCACCCGATCCGATATTGTGAACGATCAGCGGTGAACGCGCCCCGCGCCGGTCGGACACGATGCCGATATGCGTGCCTGTGCCGGCCACCGCCGAGGTGAAGATGTCGCCCGGTTGCCAGCCCCAGCCGTCGCGCGGGATGGCCAGCGCCAGATGATGCCGCGCGAACCACGTGCGCAGATTGGGCACGCGGCGATGGTCGATGTTGCGGTCCGGCGCGCTCAGGCCCCATCTCCGCGGATAATCGTCGAATGCCGCGCGCATGTCGGCGTTGACCAGCGCCTGAAGGTCGAGCGCGAAGGCATCGCGATACGCGCGGATCACCACGTCGGTGCACACCCCCTTGCCGCGTGGCACGTCGCCGTTGGGGAAGGGCAGAGTGGTATAGGCGGAATCGTAGCGCACGGTCTGGCCGACCTGGGTTCGCGCCGCGGCGATCAGCCTGGCCGCTCGCAGGGTGGCGGCGAGCGGCTGGATCGCGGGTGCCGACACCGCCCGGCATCCGGCCAGCGAGACTCCCATGCCGAGCAAAAGCGACCGGCGATCGAGCATCGAGAATTCTCTCCGCGACATCCGGTCGATCATGCGCCTGCGACATAAGCAGGTCCAGCGCGCTGGTGTGGCCGCATGGCCACGGTTCCCGAAAAGCATGAGTCGGTTCGTCGCACGAATGGCTCGACTCTGCGGCGGACCGCGGCCTGACAGGGACGAAGCGATGGTTCGGACGCGGCAGATACGGACCCATATCGACCGCCGGCGGTTCTATTATCGACCCATGCGAGCGACGTGCTGAACGAGCGCGTCGCAGAACCCGAACGATCGAAAAAGGAGAATGATCGTGTTGAAACACGTGTTGATGACCGGCGCCATGCTGATTGCCGCCCCCGCACTGGCGCAGACCGCGCCGACCGGCGATCAGGCGAAGCCTGCCACGCCGACTACGACGGCGCCCACGACCGCGACGCCGCCCGCACCGATCACGCCGCAGCCGACCGATCCCGCCGCACCGCC
>NZ_JAQGKZ010000054.1 GCF_028289855.1 Sphingomonas bacterium
TTGTCAAAGGGGCGCCGCTTCGTTTAGGGGCGGCGCCTTCCCAAGGGTGTGGGGCCGTAGCTCAGCTGGGAGAGCGCTGCAATGGCATTGCAGAGGTCAGGGGTTCGATCCCCCTCGGCTCCACCAACCTTTTTAAGCCGCTAAAAACGCGGAACATCGTTGGAAAACCAAGGCTTTTTACAGGTGCCTGTTACATTTGTAATAGGAGCAAAGGCCTATGTGTACCTATCTCGATCAAGTTGGCGCGACCTACTATTTTAGGCGCGTCGTCCCCGCTGAGCTGCGGCGCTACATCCTCACGTCGTCTGGTGCATCGCGCACAGAATGGAAGCTGTCTCTCCGAACGAAAGACCGTGAGACGGCCAAGCGCGAACTGCCGGGTTGGACGGTGGCCACCCAGGCAGAGATTGACCGGGCAGCCGCCGCGCTAGCGAGCGGCCAAACAGATGCCGCCTCGGAGTCCCCTCAGAAGCCCGCTAGGCGGATGTCGCCACAAGCTGAGGCAATGTGGGCGGCACACGAGCAGGCTCTGCGATTGTTGAGCATATCAAGACGCAATTTGGTGCGGAGTCCGTCGTCTCAGATGTAATTAGTACGCATCCGGACACCGATCATTCTTGCGGCCTGCGTAATGTGCTCAAGGAGCTAGCTGTCTCAACTTCCTTCGACAGAGGCTTCCTGCCCATCGTTACCCCGCAAGCGGCAGAACCAAGCCCGCCACCCGATAGCTGGCCATCACGCGCCAGCCTAGCAGCCCTCAACTGTGTCCTCAGATACGCAATCTGATCCTGCGCCAAGCCGAGATATGGCGAGTGGCCAGCCAGCGACCAATTGCCCCTTTCCTAGCCAGCTACCTGTGCTGGCCTCAGCACCTCCAAGAGCATTGACTATTGTTTTACATCACGTATCAGCGGTTGTTACAGGCACAAGAAAAAAGCCCTTAGTTTCCAATGGTTACGCCGGTCGAATTCGATCCCCCTCGGCTCCACCATTTCACGATTTGGGCAAGATAGCGAAGCTATCGCCCCCACAAATCGCGAACGGGCGGTGGCGCGACGAGCGCCGTCCGACGCCGCCGCTTTGCCGCGGCGCGATTTCTTAATTAGGCCGTGGGGTGGTCCGATCTAAAGCGTCCCGATCTGCTTGAGCCACCGCTCAACGAGTTCCGGCCATACGCCGACCGGCTGGTCCTTCTTGCGCAGCCCGAACGCATGCCCGCCCTTCGCGAACAAATGAACCTCAGTCGACACTCCCGCTTTGTCGAGCGCGCTGGCGTACATCAGGCTGTTGCAGATCGGGTCGGTCGGATCGTCCCATGCTTGCGCGATGAAGGTGGGCGGCGCGGTCTTGATGATCGGGAGCTTGGGATCGAACGTCGTGCCGCCGTTGCGGCAGATATGGCCGGGATAGAGCGCGACGGCGAAGTCCGGGCGGCTGCTGATCGTGTCGATCGCATCGACCGGTTTGTAGGCGGGCGTCAGGATGTTGCTGGCCTGCGCGACCAGATAACCGCCCGCCGAAAAGCCCATGACGCCGATCTTGCCGGGGTCGATCCCTAGTTCCTTCGCCTTCGATCGCACCAGCCGAATCGTCCGTTGCGCATCCTGCAGTGCGCGGGGAATTTTGGGCGTGATCTGGCGTTTGAGCGTGCTGTCCCAATAGTCGTTTCCACCGGGCGCGCGGTACTTGGACACGATGCAGGTGATACCCTTGGCGGTCAGCCAGTCGCAGATTTCGGTGCCCTCGAGCGTAATGAACACCTTTTGAAACCCGCCGCCGGGAAAGACGATGACCGCGGCGCCGGTATTGCGACCCTTGGGCGGCATGACCGTCATCGTCGGGATGGCGATGTCGAGCACCGCTTCCGACTTGCCGCCGAACTCCGCCGGTTCCTTGTAAGTGTCCACGCTTTCGGGCGGTTGCGGGTTGAGCGTGCCGTCGGGCGGGCTGCCGGGCCAGATGGGCTGCTGCGTCAGCCCGGCGGCGGGTTGCCAGACGCCGGTAGTGCGCACCGGCGGCGCGTTCGCAATTGGGGAAGGGGTCGGCTTGTCAGGCTGCGGCGCGGTCGAGGCGCTGCACGCAAGACTGGTCAGCGCCAGCGCACCTAGGAGCGGCAACCCGACGTGGCGCAACAAGATTCTCCCTCATCGAGCGGATCGTCCGAACATCCTTCGGCGCTTGGGCCGACGCAAGCTTTTCTGCGCGCCGCCGCAGCTTGTTGTGGATAAATCGGCGACCACATTTGCACGCAACCAGCCTTCGCCCTTAGGACGCGATCCATGACGACGCACACCACCCGCATGCTCATCCTCGGCTCCGGTCCCGCCGGCCTGAGCGCCGCAATTTACGGCGCGCGCGCGGGCCTGTCGCCGATCGTCGTGCAGGGCATTCAGCCCGGCGGCCAGCTGACAACGACGACCGACGTCGAGAATTATCCCGGCTTCCGAGACGTCATCCAGGGTCCGTGGCTGATGCAGGAAATGCAGGCGCAGGCCGAGCATGTTGGCACGCGGATGATGTGGGACACGATCGTCGAAGTCGATTTGACCCAGCGCCCATTCCGGCTCGTCGGCGATGGCGGCGATATTTACGAGGGCGAGGTGCTGATCATCGCGACCGGCGCGCAGGCCAAGTGGCTCGGGCTCGACAGCGAGGAGGCCTTGAAGGGCAAGGGGGTCAGCGCGTGCGCGACGTGCGACGGTTTCTTCTATCGCGGCAAGAAGGTCGCGGTGATCGGCGGCGGCAATACTGCAGTCGAAGAAGCGCTGTACCTGACCAACCATTCGCCCGACGTGACCTTGATCCACCGCCGCGATTCGCTGCGCGCGGAGAAAATCCTGCAGGACCGGCTCCATGCCAACGACAAGATCAGCATGCTGTGGAACAAGGAAGTCGAAAGCTTCGTCGATGGTGGCGGTACGACCGGGCTGGTCGCGCTCGAATTGCGAGACACGGTGACGGGGGAGTTGTCGCGGCTCGATGTCGAGGGCGGGTTCGTCGCAATCGGGCATCACCCGGCGACTGAGTTGTTTCGCGGGCACGTGAAGCTCGATTCCGACCATTATATCGAGGTCGAGACCGGCTCGACGCGGACCAGCGTGCCTGGCGTTTTCGCGTGCGGCGACGTGATGGACAAAATCTATCGCCAGGCAGTGACCGCGGCGGGAACGGGGTGCATGGCCGCGCTCGATGCCGAGAAGTTTCTGGCGGAAGCGGATTTCGAGAAGATCGCCGAAGCGGCGGAATAGGCTAGGCGAGCGCCTCGCGGAGTTGGTTGGCGAGCCAGGCCGCGTCGCCGGCGCGCGCGAAGCTGTGGCTGTCAGTCGCGCATTCGCGCTTGTCGCCGCCATGCGGCCAAGCGCTGGCGAACCGGATCGCGGTGTTGTCGCGATTGGCCAGCAGGAAGCGGTGTGGCGTATCGCCCAGTGCCGTTGCCATGCGCTCGGCGATCGGGTTGCTGACTTCCGGTATTGCAGCAGAAGCTTTTCGCAAACCCTTGATTACCTTGCCGATATTTATCCCACCGCTGACCAGCCGCAGCCATTGCTTCGGGTCGCGCACGCGATCGGCATAGTGCGATCGGATCGCGTCCGCGGGGGGCAGATCGTCGCCTTCATCGCCGACCCAGGGGTTGGCGAGTACCAGCGACTCGATACCCGCCTCCCGGTGGAACAGTGCGAGCGCGGTTGCCGCGTCGCAATTGCCGAAGCCGACGATCCGTTTCACCTGCGGCGCGACTGTACGAAACGCGGTGACAGCGGCGGCGATGTCAGGGCCGCTATCCGCATAACCGTGATTGGCGCCTTCCGAATCGCCGATCCCGCGGCGGTCGAAGCGAAATACGGGAATGCCGCTCGCTGCCAGGTCCGCCGCGAGCAGGGCCATTCCACGATGCGCACCGCACCGTATCTCGTTGCCGCCCGATACGATGAGCAGCCCGGTGCTCCCCGCCGCGTCGTCGAGCGTCCCGGCGAGTGCGTCGCCTTGGCAGGGAAATGAGATCAGCTCGCGCATTTGGCGATCCAGTCGGCGATGTCGTCGGCGAGGAGGACGGCGAGCGCGGGGTCGTCGCCCGGTTCGCTACGGCGCCATAACGGCGCGCCCTCCACCTTGCGGTCGGCGACGGCGGGGTCGGTATCTAGCCGAACCACTCGGACATTGCCTTCGCGCGCACAATCGGCGGCATTCAGGTCACGAAGCAACGGCCGCGCGATGCGGTTGCCGGCGATGGTCACTGGGCCGCCTTCGTCATTGTACGCGTTGAGGTCGATCTCGATCGGCTCGCCGGCCGCTTGCGCGGTGCGGAACAGTTCGCGGATCAGCGCTTCGCCCTTGGCCGGGGCCAATTGCCAGCGCGACACCAACTGAGCGTCGTGATCGACCAGCGACCCCCCGCGTATGGTCACACTGTGCACCGGATGGCCAACGGCTTTCGCCGCGGCGGCAAAGGCAGCGCGCCAGCCGGCGAGCATGGCATGTTCGGTCGCGACCGGGCTCTCGTTCTGGCCGGGCAGATCGGGCAGGACGCTGGCAATACCGCGATCGGCGAGCTTGCGGAGCAGCCCGACCGTGAAGGTGCGGGTGCGGTTGGCTTCCTCGAACAGTGGCAGCGCCAGCACGACGACCGGTCCGGTGGCATGGCCGAAGCGTGTCATCGCTTCGCGTCCGCCCGGCCAATCGTAGAACTCGCTCAAGTCTTTGCCCCGGCTTTGGTTTCGGCAAAGCGCCGCAAAGCGCCAAACGTCTCCAGCATCTCGCCATCGACCTCGTCGTCCTCGATCAGGAAGCCCAGCCGGTCCTCGAGTTCGGTCAACACGCCGGCCACGGCCATCGAGTCGAGCTCGGGCAACGCACCGAACAAGGGCGTGGCATCGTCGAATGCCGCGACGCGGCTGTCGCCGAGCGCGAGAACGTCGCGAAGGACGGCGCGCAGGGTCTTGTCGATAGCGGTGGCGTGATGGTGCGTGGTCATCGTGTCGGCGGGTTAGCTTCCGTGCGACGCGATGGGAAGGGGCGCTTGGGGGAAGCGCGGGACATGGCTATCAGGGGGCATGATCCCGCTCGATCCCGTGCCGCGCCCGATCGACCACCTGACGTTGCGCGGGGCGCCGGGCGATGTCGCATTGGCGGGGCGTGAGGGCGCGCTGGATTATGCCGCGCTGGAAGCGGCGGTGGGTGTGCTGGCTGGCTGGCTGGCGGAGCATGGGCTGGCGCCGGGCGATCGCGTGGCGACGTGGCTGCCCAAGACGCGGATAGCGTGCCTGATGCCTCTCGCGGCGGCACGCGCGGGATTGGTGCATGTTCCGATCAACCCGCTGCTGAAGCATCTGCAGGTCCGGCATATTCTTGCCGATAGTGGGTCACGGCTGCTGATGACCCAATCCGCACGGGCGGAAACGCTGGAGCCCGGCGAATGCCGCATTGTGACCGACGATTCCCCGCTAGATGGCGTGCCCTTGCCGCCGTCGGACGCCGATCCCGATACACTGGCGGCCTTGCTCTATACCTCGGGATCTACCGGGCAGCCCAAGGGGGTGATGCTCAGCCACGCCAATCTTTGGCTCGGGGCGATCAGCGTCGCGCATTATCTCAAGCTGACACCAATTGATCGTGTGCTCGGCGTGTTGCCGCTAAGCTTCGACTATGGGCAGAACCAGTTGTTCTCGACCTGGGCGGCCGGCGCGCGCGTGGTACCGTTCGACTATCTGCTGCCGCGCGACGTCTATCGCGGGATCGGGCGTGAGGGGATTACGACACTGGCCGGCGTGCCGCCGCTCTGGGCGCAGCTACTTGAGGTCGATCCGCAGGACATTGATGTAAGTAGCTTGAAGACAATGACCAATTCGGGCGGCGCATTGACGCCTCGAATGATCGATGGGCTGCGCGCGCGCTTCCCGCAAGCCGACCTCTATCCGATGTACGGCCTGACCGAGGCGTTCCGTTCGACTTATCTCGATCCCTCACTGGTCGCTGACCACCCGGACTCGATCGGACGGGCGATCCCGTTCGCCGAAGTGCTGGTAGCACGGCCCGATGGAAGCCGCGCCGCGCCGGGCGAAGCAGGGGAGCTGGTTCATGCCGGGCCGCTGGTCGCCCAAGGGTATTGGCGAGACGAGGACCGAACTAGGCAACGCTTCAGGCCGGCGCCCGATTGGGCCGAGTCGGGCGGAATCGCTGTATGGTCTGGCGACACTGTGGTAGCGGCCGCTGACGGCCTGCTCCGGTTCGTCGGGCGCGACGACGAGATGATCAAGTCGGCGGGCAACCGGATCAGTCCGACCGAAGTCGAGGAGGCGGTCGCGGCGGGCGGCGAGACGGGCGAGGCCGTCGCGCTGGGCGTGCCCGACGAGAAGCTTGGTCAGGCTATCGTCGTCGTCGCGAAAGGGGATGGATCGACCGAGGAGCGCCTACGCGAACGCTTGCGCCGCGACCTGCCGAACTTCATGCAGCCGGTGCGCTATATTTGGCGCGCCGAGCTGCCGCGTAACGCCAACGGCAAGCTCGACCGCGCGGGGCTCAAAGGGGAAGTGACGTCATGAAGCCGATGGGCGCGATCCCGAGCGATTTCAACGATTTGGTGTTTACGATCCCCGACAGTACACCGGCGTTCTTTTATTATTCCAGCGTCGTCGCCGACCGTGTCGCCCGCTTTCGTGCGGCGTTTCCGGGCGTCGACCTGCACTATGCGGTCAAGGCCAATCCGTTCGGGCCGCTGCTCGAAGCGATGGCGCCTTTGGTCGACGGGTTCGACGCAGCGTCGATTGGCGAAGTCGGTCGGGTGTCGGCGTTCGGTCAGCCGATCAGCTTCGCCGGCCCAGGCAAGACCAATGGCGAGCTGGCGATGGCGATCGGCGGCGGAATCACGATCAACCTGGAAAGCGAAGGCGAGGCCGACCGCGCGCTGGCATTTGGGGAGCAGCTCGGCGAGACACCTCGGCTCGCGGTGCGGGTGAATCCCGAATTCGAACTACGAGGATCGGGGATGCGGATGGGCGGGCGTGCATCGCCGTTCGGGGTGGATGCCGATCGCGTTCCGGCGCTGGTCAAGCGGCTGATCGCGGCGGGGGCGGATTGGCAGGGGTTTCATGTGTTCGCCGGGTCGCAAGCGTTGGATGCGCAAGCGATCGTCGACAGTCAGGCGCATACGCTCGATCTCGTCGCGCGGCTGGGCGATCAGGCGGGCGCCGTGCCGCCCCTGGTGAATCTCGGCGGCGGGTTCGGCATTCCCTATTTCCCCGGTGAGACACCGGTCGATCTCGAGGCGATCGGGGCGGCGTTGCTGCCCCGACTGGCCGAATTCCCGGATACCCGTTTTGCGATCGAACTGGGGCGTTGGCTCGTCGGCGAGGCGGGCGTGTATTTTACGCGCGTGATCGACAAGAAGGTCAGCCGTGGCGAGACCTTCCTGATGTGCGACGGCGGCCTCAACCATCAACTCGCGGCGACCGGCAACCTCGGCACGGTGGTTCGCCGCAACTATCCCGTTGCAGTTGCGACCGCCGCTCCGGGTGCTCCCACCGAAACCGTCACCGTTGTCGGCCCGCTCTGCACCCCGCTCGACCGTTTGGCCGATCAGGTCGAATTGCCCGTCGCCGGGCCCGGTGACGTCATCGCGATCTTCATGGCCGGCGCCTACGGCCTGACCGCCAGCCCGCACGAATTCCTCGGCCACTCGCGCCCCGCCGAGCTGCTGGTCGGTACGCCAGCGTAATCCTAACGCTATCTTTACCCCCATTACCGCATAGCCGCCGCTGAAAGTCTGCGCGCGCCGGAATGACGTCACCGGCACCGTCAAGCGCGAGACAGGAGGCCGGTTATGCGTTTCATCAAGCTTTCCAGGGCTTTGACCCTTGTCGGCGTCAGCGCCAGCGCGCTGACCGGGTGCCTCGGCGGTGGCGGTGGCCGCGCCTCGCTCCCGCCCGCCGCATTCGTCGCGTCGAAGGAGCAGCCGGGCGAGGAATATATCATCGGGCCGCTCGACCAGCTGAGCATCTTCGTATGGCGCAATCCCGAACTCTCGGCGAAGGTCACGGTGCGCCCCGACGGGCGCATCACCACGCCATTGGTCAGCGACATGCCGGCGGTCGGCAAGACCCCGGCGATGCTCGCCGACGACATGAAGATCTCGCTATCGACCTATATCAAGGACCCGATCGTCTCGGTCATTGTCGAGTCGGCGCAGAGCACGTTCAGCCAGCAGATCCGCATCGTCGGGGCGACCGAGAAGCCCGCGTCGCTGCCCTACCGCGCCAACATGACGCTGCTCGACGCGATGATCGCGGTGGGTGGGCTCAACCAGTACGCCGCCGGCAATCGTGCGCGGCTGATCCGCTACAACCGCGACACCGGCAAGCAGCAGGAATTCAACGTCAAGATCGGCAAGCTGCTGAAGAACGGCGACCCGTCGGCGAACGTGCGGCTTGAGCCGGGCGACGTCATCATCATCCCAGAGTCGATGTTTTAACGGGGGCCGCGGCACGTGAACGGCCTTTACGACGAACTCCGCATCGCGATGCACTCGATCTGGCAGCGCCGTTGGCTCGCGCTGGCGGTGGCATGGGGGATTGCGATCCTCGGCTGGCTGGTCGTCAGCCAATTGCCCAACCGCTACGAAGCCAAGGCACGCGTCTTCGTCCAGATGGGGCAAGTGCTGTCGGCGAAGGTCGGCATCAACGCGCAAGAACAGCAGAACGACGTCGACACGATCCGCCAGACGCTGACCAGTGCGGTCAATCTGGAAAAAGTCGTGCGCGGCACCGATCTCGCCAATACCGTGGCCGGGCCGCAGGACATCGCCGACCGCGTCGCTGGGTTGCAGACCAACATCAAGATCGTCGCGCAGCAGAACAACCTGTTCGAGATCACCGCGTCCGCCTCGAGCCCCAAGCTTGCCAAGCAGATCGTCGACAAATTGATCTCGATCTTCGTCGACCAGAATTTGTCGGACGACCGCAACGAAACGCAGACGACTCTGCGCTTCCTCGACAGCCAGGTCGAGCAGATGCAAAACCGGCTGGCCGACGCCGATGCCAAGCGGACGGCGTTCCAGACGCAATATCTCGGTGCCTTGCCCGGAACCGGCACGTTACAGGACCGCATGTCGGCGGCGCGCACCCAGATGGCGCAGATCGACGGCGACCTCGCCGGCGCGCAGACCAGCCTGGCGGCGATCAACGGACAGATGGCGGGAACGCAAGCCAACGTGGCGGGCGCTGGCGGCGTCGTCGGCGGGCCGGCCCGCGCGCGGCTCGCGGCGATCGAGGGCCAGCTCGCGGATGCGCGCGCCAAGGGTTATACTGAGAGCCATCCCGACGTGATCGCGCTCAGGAGCCAGCTCGCGGCCGCACGCGCTGCGGCCAATAGCGAGCCGCTCGGCGCGGGTGGTGGCGGCCAGCCCAATCCCGTCTATCTTTCGCTCAGGTCGATGCAGGCGGACAAGCAAGCCGCTGTCGCGGCGCTGAGCGCGCGCAAGGCGCAGCTCCAGGGTGACATGAACGCGATCATGGCGAAGCTGAACGGCGACCCCGCGGTCGCCAGCGAGCAAAGCCAGATCGAGCGCGATTATCAGGTGCTCAAGGATCAATACGACAAGGTGCTGGGCGACCGCGAGGAGCTTCGCGTCCGCGCGCAGGCGCAGGCGCAGACCGACGCGATCAAGTTCCGCACGATCGATCCGCCGGCGGCGCCGCGTGCGCCGGCCGCGCCCAACCGGCCGGTGCTGCTGTTCGGCGTGCTGTTCCTGGCAATCGGCGGCGGCGTCGCGACGGCGTTCGGCATGGCGCAGCTCAAGGCGACGTTCCCGACCGCGGGCCGCCTCGAAAAGGCGACCGGGTTACCGGTTATCGGATCGATCAGCGAGCGCGTGTCGCGGGTCGAAGCCAGCCTGCGCAAGCGCAAACTCGTCCTGTTTGCGGGTGCCGCGGCGGGGCTGGGGGTCGCGTTCGTCGGGTTGCTCGGTGTCGAAATGCTGATGCGGGGGCTGGCGGCATGAACAAGCCGATCATCAACAAGAACGGCTCACTGCTCGAACGCGCGGCCGAGGCCTATGATTTCTCGGCGCACTTCCGCGCGCCGGCGATCCCGCTCGACGATCTGCCGCCGGCGCCGGTCGCCAAGCCGATGGCCGCGGCATCACCGCCGGTTGCTCCGCCGCCAGCTGCTTTCGCGCCCATGCCGCGCCCCGCACCGCCAGTCCCTAGCTGCCAGGCGGTGATCGATCGCGCCATGCTGGCCGACAACGGCCTGCTCGTGCCGGGCGCGCCGGTCGGCGTCCTCGCCGAGGAATTCCGGCTCGCCAAGCGCGAGCTATTGCTGACCGCGCGCCGGCTTGCCGTCAGCGATCCGGCCAAAGCGCGCACGATGCTGGTCTGCTCGCCCAAGCCGGGCGACGGCAAGACCTATTGCGCGGTCAACCTCGCGATCTCGATGGCGGCGGAGCGCGACTTGCGCGTGCTGCTGGTCGATGCCGACTTCGCCAAGCCCGGCGTGATGAGCCGTCTCGGCGTGCCCGACGGCCTCGGCCTGATGGATGCGCTGGGCGATTCCGCGATCGACGTCGAATCGTGCATCGTCGGCACCGACATCCCCAATCTCAGCCTGTTGCCCGCGGGCGCCGGGTCGACATCCGACACCGAGCTGATCGCCAGCGATCGCACGCCCGAACTGATCGCGCGGCTGCTCGCCGCCGATCCGGAGCGCATGGTGATCTTCGACTCGCCGCCCGCGCTCGCCGCGTCGCCCGCGTCGGTGCTCGCGCTGCACGTCGGCCAGGTGATGCTCGTGGTGCGCGCCGACCGCACCCCGGAAAGCGACATCCGCGACGCGGTGCATCGGCTCGACGGCTGCGAGCACATCCAGCTTTTGTTGAACAGCGTCTCATTCGCCCCCGGGGGGGCACGCTTCGGCAGTTATTACGGCCAGGAGGACGAAGGCCAATGATCGGCAAGATTTCAGGCGGGGCCGCGATCGCGGCATTGCTGGCGGCGACGCCGGCAATCGCGCAGGATCGCGACGGCGGCGCGGCGAAGAGCCAGCGCCGGGTCAGCATCTCCCCGTACATCGAGCTCAGCCAGGTGCTGACGTGGGACTCGCAGTCGGACGACGTGCTGACCTATACGTCGGCGGCCGCCGGGGTCGATGCGTCGGTCGAGACGCAGCGCGTGTCGGTCAACATCAGCGCGCGCTACGAGCACCAGTTCGCCTACGACAAGCAGTCGAGCGATGCCGACGTCGTCACCGGCCTCGCCAATGCGCAGGTCCGCATCACGCGCGGGCTGTCGATCGACGCCGGCGCGCTGGCGACACGGACGCGGACCGACATTCGCGGTGCGGCACCGGTGTTCTTCGGCAATAACGACCGTAACGTCAGCAACGTCTATTCGGCCTATATCGGCCCGACGCTGGCCACCGGGAGCGGCCCGATCGGCATCAACGCGTCCTACCTGTTCGGCTATACCAAGGTGACTCAGCCCGGATCGACCGGTGTGGCGCCGGGGAGCCCGGCGCTCGATTATTTCGACGATTCGAAGATCCAGATCGCGACCGCGTCGGTCGGCTTCAAGTCGGGCACGGTGGCGCCGTTCGGCGCGACGCTGAGCGGCGGCTGGACGCGTGAGGATCAGGGGCAATTGGGTGGCCGGTTCGAGGGGCTGTACGGTCGTGGCGATGTCGTGATGCCGTTGAGCGGCACCTTCGCGGTCGAAGGCGGCGTCGGGTACGAGAAGATCACGTCGAGTTCGCGCGATCCGCTGGTCGATGCCGGCGGCAACCCGGTACTCGACAAGAACGGGCGCTTTGTCACCGACCCGGCGTCGCCGCGGCGCATCGCGTATCGCACCGACGGCATTTATTGGGATGCCGGCGTGCTGTGGCGCCCGAGCCCACGCACGACATTGCAGGCGCGCGTCGGCCGGCGCTACGATTCGTGGTCCTATACCGGATCGTTCAGCTACGCGCCGAGCGCCGGGGTCGGCGTCCAGATCGGCGTCTACGACCAGGTCGAGACCTTCGGCGGCCAACTCCAGCGTGGGCTTCGTGGCCTGCCCAAGGAATTCACCGCGACGCGCGACATGCTCGTGCAACAATTCAGCGGCTGCACCTTCGGGACCACCGGCGGTGGTGCCGCGGGGGCGTGCCTGAATTCGGTGTTCCAATCGTTGTCGAACGCGACATATCGTTCGCGCGGGGTCGATGGCGTCGTCAGCCTGACGCGCGGTAGCACGTCGATGGGCTTCGGCGCGGGCTATGCCACGCGCAAATTCTACTCGCCGCAAAGCCCGGGTGTCGTCATCAACGGCATCAGCGACGACAGCTATTACGCGCAATTCTTCTATTCGCGCGCGATCGGCGCGCGGACGTCGTTCAGCGGCGACCTGTTCGCCAATTATTACGACAGCGGGCTGGCGCCCGGCATCCTGAGCCTCGGTGCGACCGGATCGCTGTCGCGCAGCTTCGGACGGCTGGGGACCAGCGCGTCGGTCGGGGTCTATACGTTCAATCAGGACGGCCAGCAGGATCAGACCCAGGCGCAGGCGACGCTCGGGGCCCGCTATCACTTCTGAGGTTTTTCGGCGGGTTCGCCCGCAACGAGGATGGTGACGATGTACGACGACCATTACGGATTGAGCGAACGCCCGTTCGCGCTGACGCCCGATCCGAAATTCTGGTTCGATACCGCCACGCACAAGAAGGCGATGGCCTATCTCGGCTATGGCCTGTCGCTGGGCGAGGGGTTCATCGTCATCACCGGCGATGTCGGCGCAGGCAAGACCACGTTGGTCGGCCATTTGATGGCGACGATCGACCGCGAACTACTGCATGTCATCAAGCTGGTATCGACCCAGATCGAGGCCGACGACCTGCTGCGGATGGTCGCGGACGGACTCGGCGTGGAGACGGCAGGGCTGGCCAAGGCACAGTTGCTCGTCGCGATCGAGCGCGGGCTGCACGCGATGGCGCGGTCGGGGCGGCGCACGTTGCTGATCGTCGACGAGGCGCAGGCGCTTCACACGAACGCGCTCGAGGAACTGCGCATGCTGTCCAACTTTCAGGCGGGCGGGCATGCGTTGTTGCAGATCGTGCTGCTCGGGCAGCCCGAGTTCCGCGCGGCGCTCAACGGCTCCGACCGGCTCGAGCAATTGCGTCAGCGGGTCATCGCCGTGCACCACCTTGACCCGATGGGGCCCGAGGAAGTCGAGCCGTACATGGCACACCGCCTGTCGCTCGCGGGCTGGCAGGGGCGTCCCGACTTCACGCAAGAGGCGCTGGCCGCGCTGTATCGCGGGTCGGACGGCGTGCCGCGCCGGCTCAACCAGCTGGCGGCGCGGGTCCTGCTGCACGGCGCGATCGAAAAGATCGACGTGATCGACGGCCATACCGTCGATCTGGTGGCGGCCGACATCAACGGCGACATGCCGGTGGTGCACATGCCGCTGCCGTCGCCGGCCGCGCAGCCGATCGCCGAACCGCTGCCGATGTCGCGCCCGGCCAACGATGCGATTGCCATCGCGCCGGATCGCTTCGCCGCGATCGAGGCGCGGCTCGAGGAACAGGATGCGGCGCTGCGCCGCGTGCTGGCGTTGCTGGTCGACTGGGTAGAGGGTAACGAGGCGGCCGCGGCGCGCGGCGGCCGCGCCGCCTGACGCCGCCTCGGGGAACCACCATGTTGAACGGCCTGTCGGTCGACGTCGAGGAATGGTTCCAGGTCGGCGCGTTCGAACGCGTGATCGCCAAGGCCGAGTGGGACGGCCTGACGAGCCGCGTCGAATATAATACGGGCAAGGTGCTCGATCTGTTCGGTGAGAGCGGGGTCAAGGCGACCTTTTTCACGCTTGGCTGGGTGGCCGAACGCTATCCCGCGCTGATCCGCCGCATTGCCGATGAGGGGCATGAAGTCGCTAGCCATGGCTGGGACCATGATCGGGTGTTCACGCTGACGGCGGATAGCTTCCGCGCCGACCTAGCACGCGCCCGGACGGCGCTGGAACAGGCTTCGGGCCAGAAAATCACCGGCTATCGCGCGCCGAGCTTCTCGATCGACAAGCGGACGCCTTGGGCGCACCAGGTGCTGGCCGACGAGGGCTATCGATATTCGTCCAGCGTCGCGCCGCTGCGGCACGACCACTATGGATGGGCTGACGCGCCCAAGCATGCTTATCGTCCAGTCGCGGGGTCCGATCTGATCGAGTTGCCGATCACGCTGGCGAGCATTGCGGGGCGCAAGATAACGACGGGGGGCGGGTTCTTCCGCCTGTTCCCTGCGGCGATCACCGACGCCGCGATAGCGCAGGCGAACGGCGACGCCCGCCCGGCGGTATTCTATTTTCATCCGTGGGAGGTCGATCCCGGCCAGCCGCGTGTCGCGAACGCGCCGCTCAAATCGCGGTTGCGCCATTATAGCCGATTGGGCGCGATGGCAGGCAAACTGCGCGGGCTGGTGGCACGCCATGAATGGGGTCGGGTCGACGCCGTCGTTGCCGCCGAAGCGGCGAGGCTATCATGACGATCCAGCCCGCGACCCTAGTGGCTATCACGCCTGCTAATCTGACCGATGCCAGTGATCGCGCACGGATCGACGAATACGTCCGCGCGCACCCCGACGCTACGCCGTTCCACCTGACAGGCTGGAACGTCGCGGTGGCGCGCGCGTGCGGCCAGACGGCGCACTGCCTGATCGCCGAGCAAGCCGATGGCGAGATCGTCGGCGTCCTGCCGCTCACCGAAATCCGCTCGCCCCTGTTCGGCAAGGCGTTGGTGTCGGCCGGGTTCGCCGTCGATGGCGGCATCCTGACGCGGCGCGATGCGGTGGCGGACGCACTGGCGGCGTCGGCCTGGGCGCTGGCGGAAAAGCTCGGCTGCCCAAGCCTCGAACTGCGCGGCGGCCCGGCACCGGGCGAGGGGTGGCTGGTCGATGAGACGACCTATCTTGGTTTCGCGCGCGATCTGGCGGCGGATGACGAAGCGCAACTGCTCGCGATCCCGCGCAAGCAGCGCGCCGAGGTGCGCAAGTCGCTTGACGGCGACCTGCACGTTGCGATCGGTAATTGGCCGAACGATCTCGCCATGCATTACGCGGTGTTTTCCGAGAGCGTCCGCAACCTCGGCACGCCGGTATTTCCGGCAGCGTTGTTCCGTGAGGTGGCAAAGGAACTCGGCGACCACGCCGATATCGTGACCGTCAGCCACCGCGGCACGCCGCATGCCAGCGTGTTCAGCCTCTACCTTAACGGCACCGTCTACCCCTTCTGGGGCGGCGGCACGCGCGAGGCGCGAGCATTGAAAGCGAACGATCGGCTGTATTATGAACTGATGCGCCATGCGCGGGCCAACAAGCGCTGCACTCGCTACGATTTCGGGCGGTCGAAGGCGGGTACTGGAGTCGCCGCGTTCAAGAAGAATTGGGGGTTCGAAGGCGTGCCGCTGCGCTACGCCAAACGCGTCCAGCAGGGGGAAGCACCCCGCGAAATGAATCCGATGAGCCCCAAGTACCGGCTTCAGGTCGCGGTTTGGAAGAGGCTGCCGCTATGGCTGGCCAACACGATGGGCCCGGTGATTGCCAAAGGCTTGGGCTGATGGGCGATTTGCTGTTCCTCGCGCATCGATCGCCATTCCCGCCCGACCGCGGGGACAAGACCCGGGCGTACAACGTGCTAAAATATCTGTCGGCCGGGAAGCGCGTGCATTTGCTCGCGTTTGCTGATGATCGGCGCGATCTCGATAGCGATGGCCTGATGCCGTTCACGGCGAGCCGGAAGGTGCTGTGGCGCGGCAAGTCGCGTGTCGTCGCGACGCTGGAAGCGCTGGCGCAAGGCAAAGCGGCCTCGCTGACTGCCTTCGATAGCGCCAAGATGCGCACGGCGGTGGCGGAGGTGCTAGCACGCGAAGCGATCGACGCGATCTATGTCTTTTCGGGGCAAATGGCGCAGTACGTGCCTGCCGATACAGCCGCGCGCGTCATCATGGATTTCTGCGACATGGATTCGCTGAAGTTCGCGGACTATGCGAAGGGTGCGCGTGGCCCGATGCGCTGGCTGATGGCGCGCGAGGCGACCAAATTGATGACGTTCGAAGCGGAAACGGCGAAGCGCGTCGATGCCAGCTTGTTCGTCAGTGCGGCGGAGGCCGAGCTGTTCCGTCAGAAAACCGGTGCGGCGAACGTGACGGCGGTGGAAAACGGCATCGACACCGATTTCTTCGACCCGGCTGCCGCGTTCGACAAGATCGCTGAAAGCGCGCCGCTGATCGTGTTCACCGGCCAGATGGATTACCGTCCCAATGTCGAGGCGGTGACTTGGTTCGCGCGCGACATCCTCCCGACGATCCGTGCGGCGCACGCCGACGTGCGTTTCGCCATTGTCGGACGCAATCCCACCGCCGATGTCAGCGCGCTGGCAAGCGATGCGGTACTCGTCACCGGCGAAGTCGCCGACGTGCGCGGCTGGCTAGCAGCGGCGGCGTGTGTCGTTGCGCCGCTGAAGATTGCGCGCGGTATCCAGAACAAGGTGCTCGAAGCGATGGCGATGGCTCGCCCGGTAGTCGCGAGCGGTCCGGCGGCCGAGGGTATCGACCATGGCGGTGCGATCCTGGCCGGGGAGGGGGTGGACGATATCACTCAGGCGGTTATTGCGCTGCTCGGCGATACGGAGCGCGCGGCTGAACTTGGGCGGCAAGCGCGCGCGCAGGTGCGCAAGCGGTACGGCTGGGCCGCACGGCTGGCGCCGCTCGACGCACTGATCGGCTGCACGCCAGCGGTCCGGGACGCGGCATGAATAGCGTCGCACAGACCGCCCCCCACGCTTTCTCGGTCGGACCGGCTTGGCGCCGTCCTTTGGTCGCGCTCGGGTTGGTCGCAGTCGTGTTGCTGGCGATGTTCCGCCACGACGTTGGCGATCTCGCGGATCTCTACTGGACCAACACCACCTTCGGCCATTGCCTCTTCATCGCGCCGGTGATCGGCTGGCTGGTGTGGATCCGTCGCGCCGAGTTGGCGAAGCTGACACCGCAAAGCTGGGCGCCCGGACTGGCGCTCGTCGCGGCTGGCGGGTTAGGCTGGCTACTCGGCGACGCTGCGGGCGTCTCGTTCGCGCGGCACTTGGGACTCGTCATGATGCTGCAAGGCGCCGTCGTGACGACGCTGGGGCCGAACGTCGCGCGGGGGCTGCTGTTTCCGCTCGCTTATGCGCTGTTCCTGGTACCGTTTGGAGACTTCCTCGAGCCGCCGCTGCAGACGATCACCGTGTGGATTACCATGCACTTGCTCCATCTGGTCGGCGTCGCTGCGACGGTGGACGGCGTGCTGATCACCGCTGGCGACAAATACTTCGAAGTGGCGGAGGCGTGCTCGGGCTCCAAGTTCGTGATCGCGATGGTCGCGTACGGCGTGCTGGTGGCCAACCTGTGTTACCGCACCTGGCCGCGGCGGATGGCGTTCATGGCGATGGCGATCGTCGTGCCGGTGCTCGCCAACGGCCTACGGGCGTTCGGGACGATCTATGCCGCGGTGCTGACCAGCGTCGAGCAGGCGACGGGGTACGACCATATCGTGTTCGGCTGGGTGTTCTTCGGCCTTGTCATGGCGGCGGTGCTGGCGATCGGGTGGAAGTGGTTCGACCGGGCGCCCGACGCGCCGGCTTTCGACCCGGCAAAACTGCAAGGCGCGATCCGCTGGCGGCTCGATCTGGTCGTGGCGAGCGCATTGGTGCTGGCGACCGCAGCGGTGTTTCCGGTGTGGAGCGCGGCGATCGCCAACCGCGCGCAGGCGCTGCCCGCGCATATCGACTTGCCGCAAGTGGCGGGATGGACTCGCGCGCCGGTCAGCGCGCGCGCGCCGTGGACGCCCACGTATCCGGGGGCGGACCATCAACTGTTCGGCCGCTACGTCGATGCCGACGGCAATGCCGTCGATCTCGCCATCGCGGTCTATGGCAGCCAGCGCCAGGGCAAGGAGATCGTCGGGTTCGGGATCGGCATCATGCAGCAGGACGACCGCTGGGTGAGGATCAAGGACCTCGACGATCTGGACGGCGGCCAAGTGATCGATATGTCTGCCGCGGGGCCGGTGGAGCGGCAGGTCGCGACATGGTACCGGGTCGGCGATGTGACGACCAGCAGCGGGAAGATTGTGAAGCTCCAGACCCTCAAGGCCAAACTGTTCGGCGGCCCGCAGCGTGCCGTCGCGATTCATGTCTCGGCGGAGGTGCTGCCCGGGCATGAGGCGCGCGCGGCGATGGCGAAGTTCTTGGCGGCGCTAGGCTCTCTCGATGTGCTGGCCGACCGCAGCGCGGGGATGGCGAACTAGATGTGCGGCATCGCCGGGGTGTTTCATCCCGGAACCCCCAAGCCGGTCGATCGCGCGCGCGTGCTGGCGATGGCCGACGCTCAGGCGCATCGCGGACCCGACGGGTCGGGCGTGTGGACCGCGCCGGGCGTGGGGCTGGGACACCGCCGCCTCGCGATCATCGACGTCGCGGGCAGCCCGCAGCCGATGCAGGATGGCGACCTGACCGTTACCTACAATGGCGAAATCTATAACTTCGCCGAAGTGCGCAGCCAGCTTCAGGCGATGGGCGCGAAGTTCGTCACCAACGGCGACACCGAAGTGCTGCTGCACGGATGGCGCGCATGGGGGCCGTCGATGCTCGACCGGCTCAACGGCATGTTCGCCTTCGCGTTGCACGATGCCGGGCGGCAATGCCTGTTCCTGGCGCGCGATCGGCTGGGCGTGAAGCCGCTTCATTACGTCGAGCTGAGCGACGGGTCGGTGGCGTTCGCTTCGGAGCTGAAAGGCTTGCTCGCCCATCCGTTGCTGCGGCGGTCGCCCGATCTGTCGGCGATCGAGGATTTCATGGGGCTCGGCTACGTGCCCGACGATTCCTGCATCGTCGCTGGCGTGAAGAAACTGCCCGCTGCGCACTTCCTGCTGCTCGAACGTGGGCGACCGATGGGCAAGCCCCAGCGCTGGTGGAATATGGACTTCACCCGTCGCGCTACCGGGTCGGTCAAAGACCTCGAAGCCGAACTGGTCGAGCGGATGCGCGCGGCTGTGCGGTTGCGGATGGTGTCCGACGTGCCGCTCGGTGCCTTCCTGTCGGGCGGGGTGGACAGTTCGGCGGTGGTCGCGCTGATGGCCGAAGCGTCGAAGGAAGCGGTCAAGACGTGCACGATCGGGTTTCAGGAGGCAGGGCACGACGAACGCGCCTATGCCGATGCTATCGCCGCGCGATACCACACCGACCACCGTGAACGCGTGGTCGCGGCGGACGATTTTCAGCTGATCGACCGGCTGACCGCCGCGTTCGACGAGCCGTTCGCGGATGCCTCCGCCCTGGCGACGTACCGTGTGTGCGAGCTGGCACGCGAGCAGGTGACGGTCGCGCTGTCGGGGGATGGGGCAGACGAGGCGTTCGCGGGCTATCGCCGTTACAAGTTCCAGACGGCGGAGGAGCGAGTGAGGGCGCTATTGCCGCGCGGCCTGTCATCGACGGTGTTCGGAACTCTCGGGCGGCTCTATCCAAAGGCCGACTGGGCGCCGCGGCCGTTGCGCGCCAAGACCACTTTGCTCGCGCTCGCCGACGATGGCGCGACCGCCTATGCCCGCTCGGTCGGCGTAACCACGCCGGCCCTGCGCCAGCAACTCTTCACCGCCGCCGCTTGGGCCCGACTTGGCGGTCACCGCGCTGAGGATCGCTACATCGCCACGATGCGCGGCGCGCCGGCGCGCGATGCGCTCGACCGTGCGCAATATGCCGATATCCAGCATTGGCTGACCGGTGATATTCTTACCAAGGTCGATCGCACCAGCATGGCGGTCAGCCTGGAAGCACGCGAGCCGTTGCTCGACTATAAATTGATGGAATTTGCCGCCTCGCTGCCGGTGTCGATGCGGCTGCGCGGCGGGCAGGGCAAGTGGCTGATGAAGAAGGCGATGGAGCGCTATCTGCCGAAGGACATCCTGTATCGACCCAAGATGGGGTTCGTGACTCCGATCGGCGCATGGTTTCGCGGGAGCCTGGCCGACGAAGCGGCGAGCCTCGCCCGGTCGCAGCGTCTGCTGCAATGGTTCGACGGCCCGGCGATTGAAAAACTCGCCGCCGACCACAAGGCGGGTAGGGCAGAGCACGGCCGGACCTTGTGGCAATTGGTAACGCTCGACAAAAGTCTGGCGCGGCTGTTCGGCTGACGCCGGCGCGGTTATGCGGGAATCATGAGCGACGTCAGATTCGTCCCCGGCGAACCCGCGCCGTGGTTTCACGCCAAGGCACTCGACGGCAATCCACGTTTTGCGTTTCACACCGTCGCCGGCCGGCCGGTGATGATGCTGTTCCACGCCAGCGGCGCACACCCGGCAGGCGCCGCCGCACTGGCGACGGTGGCGGCGCATCGCGACCTGTTCGACGATGTGCAGGCGAGCCTGTTCGGGGTCAGCGTCGATCCGAGCGACATCAGCGACCGCCGTATCGCCCAACAATTGCCCGGCATCCGCTGGTTTATCGACGACGATCACGCCATTTCGAAAGCCTATCACGCGACGGTCGCAAAGGACGGCAAGACGGGATATCGCCCGCATTGGCTGGTGCTGGACCGCATGCTCCGCGTGATCGGCAGCTATCCGATCGACAACGGCGAGGCGGCGATGGCGGCGTTGCGCGACCTTATCGCATCGCCCGACGAGCCGGCCAATGCGCCGGTGCTGATCGCCCCGCGGGTTTTCGAGCCGGTGTTCTGCCGGACGCTGATCGAGGCATACGACCGCGATGGCGGCCAGGAATCGGGGTTCATGCGCGACGTCGACGGCGTGACGGTCGAGCAATTCGATCACGATCACAAACGACGGTCGGATTACCTCGTGACGGATCCCGAGCTGCAACGCGCGATCCATGCCCGGCTGAAGCGGCTGCTGGCGCCGGCGATTCAGCGCGCGTTCCAGTTCGAGGTCACGCGCGTCGAGCGGCTGCTGGTCGCCTGTTACGACAGCGAGGCGGGCGGCGGGCATTTCCGCGCACACCGCGACAACACCACCAACGGCACCGCGCATCGACGCTTCGCGTGCACGATCAACCTGAATGCCGACGATTATGAGGGCGGGGATTTGTGCTTTCCGGAATTCGGCCCCCGCACCTATCGCGCGCCGACCGGCGGCGCGGTGATCTTTTCATGCTCGCTGCTGCACGAGGCGCGACCGGTGACCAAGGGCAAGCGCTACGCCTTCCTCCCGTTCTTCTACGACGAGGCAGCGGCGCAGTTGCGCGAGCGGAATTTGTCGATGGTCGCCCCCGAATTACAGCATTATCGAGCGGGGGCGGCGACTGGCGACTAGATGCACAGCCGCCAAACGACATAGGCGGCCAGGACGATCGCGATTCCCAGGTCGCTGACCATCGCGACATTTTCGTTGGTGCTGCGATTCGCTTCCAGCGAGTGCATCACACCGGCTGCCGCGTAGAAGATCCCAGCCACGATCGCCGTGGGCAGCGTGAAATCAGGGCGCCACAGCGAGACGATGCCGACCAGCCCAGTCCCCAAATTGGCAAACCCCAGTTCGCGGACCAGCACCAACACACCGCCGCCGCCCGTGACGTTGAAGATATGCTCTGCAGTGAAGCGCGGCTGGGCGATTTGACGGATGCCCGCAATCGCCAGCCGCCAGCCGACGCCGAAGAACACGAACCATTTGCCGACGAGCGCCATCAACGGCGCGTGGCCATACTCGACGCCGATCCCGGCGAACGGGAAGATTAGCATCAGGCAAAGGACGATGGCGATATACATGCGGCTCTACGCGTCAGTGCAGTTTCACGATCGAAAGTCGGTCTTCCTTGGCGCGTTGCTTCACCGACTCTTCGCTGCGCGTCAGCGCCTTGGCGATCGCCTTCAGCGCCATGCCCTTCTTGGCTAGCGTGTGCAGCTTCTGGATTTCGTCCTGACGCCATGGTTGGCGGTGGCGTTCGAACCCTTCGCTCTTAGCCACTGTGCCACCCGAACACCGCCATCGCGGCGTGGAGCGTGAGCGCCATCAGGCACAGGCTCGACAGTGCGAAGATCATAAAGCGGATGTTGATCTGGTTGACGGTCGCCTGCCACAGGCTGTGGACAACGCGTAGCCCGACATAACCCCAGGCGATCCATGCGTTCATGCCGTTGCCGGTGCCGGAGAAGGCGATGACCAACGCGACGGCGTAGAAGATCGTCGGCTGTTCCATCAGGTGAATGTAATTGTGCGCCGGCCATTGGGTCTTGTCGGGCACGACACCGTCGAGCGCGCCGGGCTTGCTGCCGCGCACCTTGCTCAGATCGACGCCGAGCTTCTTGAGCGCCGGCAGCCGCGTGACGATCATCCAGACGAGCATGACCAAGGTCCAGGCGATCAGGACGACCACCGGCTTCAGGATTTCGCTGTGCATGAAAAAGCCTCCCCCGAGATTTATGTCGGGGGAGGCTGCATCAATCGGTTGCGGCGCGCAACCTTAGTCGGCGAACAGCTTGCCCCAGGCGCGTTTCGCGCGGTCCTTCCAGTGACCGCGGTGATAGGCGTCACTGGCCAGCAGCGGCATCACGCTGCCGGCCTCGGCGAACACCATCTGTTCGATGCCCGTGTTGACCTTGCCCCAGCTCGCCGCTTCCTGCAGCGTCGAGGACGAGCAGGCCCCGTCGCGGACGTCGGCGACGGTGATCTGCACGGCGTATTTGTGCACCTCGACATCCTCGTGGCCGAGGATCTCGGCGCACACGACGGTGTCCTGGATGAAATTCTTCGGCACGCCGCCGCCGATCATGAGCAGGCCCGTCGTGCCGGCCTTGATCTTGATGTCGGTCAGCTCGCGGAAATCGGCGACCGCGTCGATCATCAGATAGGGTTTACCCGCCTTCATCTGATCGACCTGATGCTTGACCAGCCCGAACCCGGCCGAGCTGTCGACGAACGCCGGGCAGAAGATCGGCACGTCATGCTCGTAGGCGAGCTTGACCAGGCTGTTTTCCTTCTTGCCATGCTCCGACAGATACTTGCCCATCGCGCGGATGAACGCGCGGCTCGAATAGGCCCTGGGCTCGAGCTCGTTGGCGATCTTGTTGATCGTGAAGTCGCAGTCCTGGAGCTGCTCCTCATCGATATAGGTGTCGTAGATGCGGTCGATGTAGAGCGAGCGCAGTGTGTCGTCGTCGGGCACTTCGAGCGCCTGATAATGCTTGTGGCCGAGCCCTTCGAAGAAATCCATGTCGACGATGGTGGCACCCGTGGCGACGACGCAATCGACCATGTTGTTGCGCAGCAGATCGGCATAAAGATCCATGCACCCGCCCGCCGAGGTCGATCCGGCGATCACCAGCACGATCGTGCAATCGGGATCGGCCAGCATCTGGTTGTAGATGCTCGTCGCGCGGCCAAGGTCGCGGCTGGTGAAGCTCATGTCGCTCATCGCATCGACGATCGGACGCGCGTCGAAGCTCTTGATGTCGATGTGCTTGACCACTTTCGACAGCAATTCCGCCTTGCGGTTGGTGGTGGGGGCATCGGTCATAGGTTTCGGTCCTGTGAAATATTCGTCACCCCGGATTTGATCCGGGGTCCCGCTTTTCAACGCAAGATAGCGGGACCCCGGCTCGGAGGCCGGGGTGACGATAGAAATGATTGCGCGCTGTTACAGCGTGACGACGTTCGACGCGACCTTGCGATCCTCGTCCACGTACAGGCTCGCCATCGGCTCGTCCTCGACGATCACCGTCTCGTCCGATCCGAAGCCGTTGAACGCGGTGCGCATCGCGGTGCCGTACGCGCCGAGCATCCCGATTTCGAGATAGTCGCCCGCTTGCGTATCCGCCGGCAGCATGAACGGCCCGGCCATATGGTCGAGATCGTCGCAGGTCGGGCCGTAGAACGAAAACGGCATGTCCTTGGCGCGACTGTCGGGCTCGCGCAGCAAGGTGACCGGAAAGCGCCAGCCGATATGCGCGGCATCGAACAGCGCGCCATAGGCGCCGTCGTTGATGAACAGCTCGTCGCCGCGGCGCTTTTCGACGCGTACGATGATCGAGCTGTATTCGGCGCACAACGCGCGGCCTGGCTCGCACCACAGTTCGGACGAATAGCTGACGGGCAGCGATTCGAACGCGCGGTGAATGGTCTCGAAATAACGTTCGAGCGGGGGCGGCTCCATGCCCGGATAGGTCGAGGGGAAGCCGCCGCCGACGTCGATCACGTCGACCGTCACCGCCGCGCTGACGATCGCCGCGCGGACGCGCTCCATCGCCTGGCCATAAGCGTCCGGCGTCATCGCCTGGCTGCCGACATGGAAGCAGATGCCGAGCGCATCGGCCGCCTGGCGAGCCGCGAACAGCAAGTCGCCGGCCTCTTCGGGCCCCACCCCGAACTTCGACGCGAGGCTAAGCTTCGAATGCTCCGACGATACGCGGAGGCGAACGCACAAGGTCAGGTCGGCCGCGGCCACGCCGTTCTTCGCGGTGGCACGGACGATCTTGTCGAGCTCGTCCATCGAATCGAGGCTGAACGTGCGGCAGCCGTGCTCGAAATAGGCCTGGGCGATCGCTTCCTCGGCCTTGACCGGGTGCATGAAGCACAAGGTCGCCTCGGGCAGCGTATGCGCGACCAATCGCACTTCGTTGAGCGAGGCGACGTCGTAGTGCGTCACGCCATTGTCCCACAGGATCCGCAGCAGGTCGGGCGACGGGTTCGCCTTCACCGCATACATCGAGCGGCCCGGAAACTTCTCCACGAAGAATCGGGCGGCGCGCGCGGCGGCGTGCGGACGAATGAGCGTTACCGGCTGGACCGGACGCTGGGCGATGGCAATTCCAAGAGCGGAATTGCCAGGGGCGACTAGCCCCAACGCGCTATGATGCTTGGCCAATTCAAGGGACCTCCAAGTGGCTTGCGCCTACGGTGACAAAAGCTGCCTTGCGGTTGGAAGTCCCATGGGGCAGCGGAGGGCGGATTTAGGGTCCATGCTTTTGCATGTAAAGACCTTATTGAATCGCTGGTTCTGGCGCGGAGATGGACAGTGACGATTGTGCGACAGCCGACACGGGCAGGGGTCAGGGACGCCGCGGCCAAGATCGCCGCGATCCTGCCGCCGACGCCATTATTCGTGCATGAAATCAACGGGGTGCAAGTCGCTTTTAAGGCAGAGTCGCTGCAACCGGTTGGCGCGTTCAAGCTGCGCGGCGCGTGGCATCGGCTGACCGCGCTCGACGACGCGCAGCGTGCGAAGGGCGTGGTCGCCTTTTCGTCGGGGAATCACGCGCAGGGCGTGGCATGGGCGGCGAAGCGGCTGGGGATGCCGGCGACGATCGTCATGCCCGGCGATGCGCCCAAGGCGAAGCGCGACGGTACGCTCGCGCTGGGGGCGGAAGTGGTGGCGTACGACCGCATGACCGAGGATCGAATCGCGATCGCGTCGGCGCTGGCCGAGGCGCGGGGCGCGACGTTGGTGCCGAGCTTCGACGATCCGTGGATCATCGAGGGGCAAGGCAGCGTCGGGATCGAGGCGCGGCGCCAGATGGAGGCAATCGGGCTGGGCGAGCCAACGCATGTCGTGGTGCCGTGCGGCGGCGGCGGGCTCGCGTCGGGTATCGCACTGGGGCTGTCGGAGGCGAAGATCACCGTCGTCGAGCCCGAAGGCTGGGACGACATGCGCCGCAGCCTGGAGGCGAGCTGGATCGAGCCGGTCGGCCCCAACCCGCCGCCGACCGCGTGCGATGCGTTGCAGACGCCCGAGGTGTCGCCGCTGACCTTCGAGGTGCTGGCGCGGCGCGATGCCAAGGGCGTGGCGGTCAGCGAGGCCGAGGTGCGCGCGGCGCAGCATTGGGCTGCGAGCGTGCTGCACTTGGTCATAGAGCCCGGCGGCGCGGTAGGGCTGGCGGCGCTGCTCACCGGCAAGGTCGCGGCGGAGGCGGGGATGCTGGTGATCCTGTCGGGCGGAAACGTCGATATCGAGGCCTATGCCGCCGCGATCGCGTCTGAGCCGGCCGAGGCATCAGCATTTCCGGCGCTCAGCGAGACATGATGGGACTTCTACCAATCGGCTATTGCACTGTGCTCCGGCGAAGGCCGGAGTGTTGGCAGTCGCAGCCTTCGATCTCCAACGCTCCGGCCTTCGCCGGAGCACGAACTCTTTCCACATGACCGGCTTGGAGCAAGTCGCGCCCGCGATCGCGATGATCGCAGCGTTCGTGCTGGCCTGGTTCGGGGTCAGGCTGGCGATGCGGCCAGATACGCGGACCAAGGGCGTGCTGATGGTGGTGATGGCGCTGGTACTGGTGGGAAATGTGGTGATTTGGACGTTGTAGTCCGATCAGAATTTGCGCGTATATGGCCTTGGCGGAATACGGACGCAGGTTCCGCGGCCTTCGTATGGCTTTCCCTCCTTCGTCACTAACTTAGTGTATTTGAGGGTATGGCGATCAACGATATCGACCCAACTCACGCCGTCAGCCTTAGAAAATTCGAACCGCACCAAATCCGGCGTGACGGACGACCGAACCTTCACGCCGTTGGGTAAATCGATGTTTATCAACTTAATAAGCTCGTCGCCCTGCATCGAATATCCTTCACTTGGACCGTCTAGCGCCAAAACGAGGGATTCTTCTCCGCTTTCAAAGCGACACGATAGCCACTCTAATTCATCAGTTTGCACATTCCCCGACATCAGAGTGGCCCCCAAAATCGCTGACAAAATCATATGGATATATGGCGGGCTCGGCTGGGCCCTTGTCAAGTATGTCAGGTTGGCCGACCAACTTAGTTGGCTGACGTCGGCAAAGCCCATGTCGTCGGACGGCGCTTGCGCCGCCGGCCGGCTCGACATCGTGACGCGATTAGCTGGCGCTAATCGCTGCTCCCAGCTCACCGGATCGGCGAATTAGGGTCGAGCCTCATATCCAGATACTTGTCCACGCTGCCCATCAACTCCGGCATTTCGTGCTCGAAGAAGTGGTTCGCCTTCGGGATCGTGTCGTGGTGGATCGTGATGTGGCGCTGGGTGCGCAGCTTGTCGACCAGCTTCTGGATCGCGACCGGGGTCGCCACCTCGTCATTCTCGCCGGCGATCAGGATGCCGCTCGCCGGGCACGGCGCGAGGAAGGTGAAGTCGTAGAGATTGGCGGGGGGTGCTACCGAGATGAAGCCGCGGATTTCGGGGCGGCGCATCAATAGCTGCATGCCGATCCATGCGCCGAAGCTGACCCCGGCGATCCACGTCGTCGAGGCTTCCGGGTGGAAGCTCTGTACCCAGTCGAGCGCCGACGCGGCGTCGCTCAGCTCACCGATGCCGTTGTCGAACGTGCCCTGGCTCTTCCCCACGCCGCGAAAGTTGAAGCGCAAGGTCGCGAAGCCGCGGCGCTGGAAGGTCTTGTAGAGCTCCATCACGATGCGGTTGTTCATCGTGCCCATCGCTTGCGGATGCGGATGGAGGATCATCGCGACCGGTGCGCGCGGCTTGGGGCCGGGGTTGAAACGGCCTTCGAGACGGCCTTCGGGGCCGGGGAAGATGACTTCGGGCATGGTATCCTGACAGCTTGGTCTTTTGGCGAATTGCGACCGCCGGTGTGGCGGGAAAGGTTGCGCGCTATATAGGCAGGAAGCGCTTTCGCGCAATTGGAACGAATCGGACCGGTGACGACTCGCATCTATCTTGATCATGCCGCGACGACGCCGTTGCTGCCCGTGGCGCGCGAGGCGATGGCAGACGGCTTCGCGCGCTGGGCAAATCCGTCGTCGCCGCATGCTGAGGGACGCGCGGCAAAAGCGGCTCTGGAGGCGGCGCGAGGGCAGATCGCCGGGGCCTATGGCTGGTCGGGCGAAGTGCTGTTCACCAGCGGGGCGAGCGAGTCGCTGAACGTCGCGCTGACGCGGAGTGCGGTCGAGCGAAGGCTGGCCTCGGCGGTCGAGCACGATGCGGTGTTGCGCGCGACGTATGACATCGCGCTGGTGAAGGTCGGTGCGGACGGGATCGTCGATACCGACGCGCTCGACGCGGCGACGACAGGAGAGGGACGCGCGGTTGTCGCGATCCAGTGGTGCAACAGCGAAACTGGCGTTCGCCAGCCGATCGCTACGCTGGCCGAGCAGATTCACGCCGCTGGCCATCTGCTATTGGTCGATGCGGCGCAGATGCCCGCCGGCGCCGACCGCGACGTCGCGCGGCACGCCGATTTCGTCGCGCTATCGGCGCACAAGCGTGGCGGGCCGATCGGGGTCGGTGCGCTACTGGTGCGCGATCTCGCCACGCTTGACCCCACCGGGGGGCAGGAGCGGGGGTATCGGCCGGGGACGGAGAACGTGCCCGGGGTGCTGGGCTATGCCGCTGCGTTGGCTGAGCCGGAAGATGTTGTGCGCTACGCCGAGCTGCGCCGCTACCTCGACGACGCCTTGACGTCACTTGGCGCCGAACCCGTGCTGGCCGGGGCATTGCGGCATCCGGCAATAGGATCGTACCGCTTGCCCGGCGTGAGTTCGACCACTCAGTTGATCCGCTTCGACATGGCCGGGATCGCTGTGTCAGCAGGTAGTGCCTGCGCTTCGGGTAGCATGAAGCCGAGCCACGTCCTGACCGCGATGGGCTGGGACATGACGGCATCGCGGGAGGTCGTGAGAGTAAGTTTCGGGCGATCCACAACGAAAGCCGATTGCGACGCGTTCATCGCGGTCTGGCGAGAGATCGCCGCCAGCCGGGCACAGGCGGCATGATCTATCTCGATTATCAGGCGACGACACCGCTCGCCCCGGAGGCGTTCGAAGCGATGCTTCCGTGGCTACGCGACCGGCACGCCAATCCGCATTCGGCGCACAGCGCGGGCCGCGCGGCAAAGGCGGCGGTTGAGGTGGCACGCGAGCAAGTCGCTGCGTTGCTGCCGCCGGGCGGACGCGTGGCATTCACGGGCGGTGCGACCGAAGCGCTCAACTGGGCGATCAAGGGGGCCGGTGGGCCGGTCGTCACCATCGCGACCGAACATGCCGCCGTACTCGACACGGCCGAGGCAATGGGGAGCGCGACGATCCTGCCAGTGGGACGTGACGGCTTGGTCGATCTCGGCGCGGCCTGCGCGGCGATCCGCCCCGGCGTGAAGCTAGTTGCGGCGATGCTGGTCAACAACGAGAGCGGGGTGTTTCAGCCCGTCGCCGAACTCGCGGCGCTGGCGCACGAAGCAGGAGCGCTGTTCCTGTGCGACGCAGTGCAAGGCTATGGGCGCGTGCCGATCCCCGACGACTGCGATTTGATCGCCGTCTCCGCGCACAAGATCCACGGTCCCAAGGGCATCGGCGCGTTGTGGATCCGCGACGGCGTCGACCTCGCGACGCTGCTGCATGGCGGCGATCAGGAGGGCGGGCGATCGGGCACGCTGTCGCCGGCCTTGTGCGCCGGGTTCGGCGTCGCTGCCGCCTTGATGGGCGAGCGGCGGGAGCGGGACGCCGCGCATGTCGAGTTGCTCTGGGGCTTGGCCATTGGTCGCCTCGATGGCTGGACGATCAACGGCGCGGTCGATCACCGCTATCGCGGCAACCTCAACATCCGCCGCGACGGTCTCGACGTGGGGCGGTTGATGTCCGACCTGCGCGACGTCGCTTTTTCCGCCGGTTCGGCCTGCGCCAGCGGTTCCGGCAGGCCGAGCCATGTCTTGCGCGCAATCGGGTTGAGCGATGCGGAGGCGAAATCGAGCATTCGACTGGGTTTCGGGCGCTACACCACAGAAGCCGAACTCATTGAGGCCCTGACCCGGATCGACACCGCCGCCCGCGCGCAACGGATTGCGGTGTGACGCGCGTCACCTTCATCGAACGCGACGGTACGCGGCGCGAGGTCGAATCGCGGCCCGGCGACCGGCTGCTCGACGTGGCACAGAATACCGATCAGCCGCTCGAGGGCACGTGCGAGGGGCAAATGGCCTGCTCGACCTGCCATGTGATCGTCGATCCCGACGATTTTGCCCGGCTACCCCGTGCGGTGGAGGAAGAGGAGGACATGCTCGACCTCGCCGCCGGGGCGACGCGCTACAGCCGGCTGTCGTGCCAGATCTGGCTGGATGCGATCGACGCGATCACCGTGCGAATTCCTCCCGAAGCCAAGAACATGCGCGGTCGCTGACGATAAATTCCGACCGATCCGTAACGATATTTCGGATACGGAACGACACGTGCTTTCGGCCGTTTGGACGCCATCGGGGGGCTGTTGAAAGGGAATGTTCGCATGAAAATGATCTTCGCTATCGGTGCTGCGCTCGTCGCCGGCGCCACCTTGGTTCCCATGTCCGCCGACGCTTCGCCGCAGACCACGACGACCGTGCGTACGCGTACCGTCACGACCGATGCCCCGCGGGCGACGACGCGCGTCGTGGTAACGCGTCCAGGCGTGCGGCGCGGCTGGCACATGAAGCGCACCTGCACCGTGCGGTGGCATCATGGCCGCAAGGTCCGGACGTGCCGCAACGTGCGCGTGCGCTGGTAATCCTAACCGCTTGAAACCGCCGCCCGACCCCGCCATATGCGTGGCGAGAGTCGGGCGGACGGGGTCGTCGCCAACCTGGTCAGAGCCGGAAGGCAGCAGCCACAACGATTTTGCCCCGGGTCGTCCGGCTCTCACCGCGCAGCGCGCACGCCGGCAGCGAAGCCGCCGTCGAGACGCGCAAGCGCGGCCGGCGGGCCGACGGCCCGTCCGACGAAGCGGCTTTGCTGCGGCGCGCCGATTTTGCTACAATCCCAAATCTCACGAACGTCCACCAGTGTCTCTAGTCAAAGGAGTCCTGTAATGCGTTTCACCTCGATCTTCGCCGCGATGCTTGCGCTTGCTGGTATCGCAAGCGCCGCCCCCGCTGCCGCCGAAACTGCGCTGACCAAAACGGTCGCGGTTGCCCCGGTCGCGCAGCCAGGTAGCGCCACGACCGCCGACCAGTATCGCGGCTGGCGCGGCGACCGGCGTGGCTGGCGTGGCGATCGCGGTTGGCGTGGCGGCAATGGCTGGCGCAGCAATTCCCGTTTTCGTGGCGGTTACGCCTACCGGTCCAACCGCAGGTGGCGGCGTGGCCGACTCGTGTGCCAGACCACTTGGTACCACCGTCGTCCGATCCGGCGCTGTTATCGCGTCTATTAAGCGCGGTTAGCCCTTCGACATCGCGGCTCGCCGTGCCTAGATAGGAGTCGATGTCCGACTCCTTCGACCTTGGCGAGCCGCCACAGCCCGACAACACCGCTTACCGCGTGCTCGCGCGCAAATACCGGCCGCAGAATTTCGACCAGCTGATCGGGCAGGAAGCCATGGTCCAGACGCTGGCCAACGCAATCCGGCGTGGGCGGCTGGCGCACGCTTTCCTGCTCACTGGTGTCCGCGGCGTCGGCAAGACCAGCACTGCGCGGCTGATTGCCAAGGCGCTCAATTGCATCGGCCCGGACGGGGAGGGCGGCCCGACGATCGACCCGTGCGGCGTTTGCGAGCCCTGTATCTCAATCGCCGAGGGGCGTAATATCGATGTGATCGAGATGGATGCGGCGTCGCACACTGGCGTTGACGATATGCGCGCGGTAATCGACGCGGCGCGGCTGGCGGCGTTCGGTGCGCGGTTCAAGATCTACATCATCGACGAAGTCCATATGTTGTCGAAGAATGCGTTCAATGCGCTTCTTAAGACACTCGAAGAACCCCCTGAACATGTGAAGTTTCTACTCGCCACCACCGAAGTCCAAAAAGTACCGGTAACGGTTCTGTCGCGGTGCCAGCGGTTCGACTTGAGACGTATTCCCGCGGATAAACTGGCGACGCATTTCACACGGATCGCCGAATTGGAGGGCGCGACGGCGGAATTCGAGGCGCTGGCGTTGATCGCGCGCGCGGCGGACGGGTCGGCGCGCGACGGCCTCTCGATCCTGGACCAGGCAATCGCGCATGCCGGGATGGAGGGCGGTGGCGTGACCGCATCGGCGGTGCGCGCGATGCTCGGGCTGTCCGACCGCGCCGCGATCCGCGATCTGTTCGGGCTGTTGCTCGTCAGCGACGCGGCGAGCGCGCTCGCCGCGTTGCGGATACAATATGACCTAGGCGTCGACCCCCAATCGGTGCTGCGCGGGCTGCTCGAGACGGTGCACGCGACAACACTCGCCAAGCTCGGCGGCGATGCCGACCCGGCGCAATCGGTCGAAGAGCGCGAGGCGTATCAAGGCTGGGCGCGGAGCTTGTCGTTCCCGGCGCTGCACCGGTTGTGGCAATTGTTGCTCAAGGGGCATGATGAAATCGGGCGCGCCGCTTTGCCGATCGAGGCAGGCGAGATGGCGCTGCTGCGCGTCGTCCATGCCTCCAGCCTCCCCGATCCGGGGGAATTGGCGCGGCAGATCGCCGCCGGTGCAGCGGTCGGTACCGCCGCTGCACCATCCAGCACAGCGCCGGTACCGGCCGCTGCACCGGTCCAGGCGCTGCCCGCGACCTTCGATGACATGGTCGCGTTGATTCAGCGCAACGGCGGCGGCTCGTTATTGTCGCACCTCAACGCCAATGCTCGCCCGGTGCGTTACGCACCGCCCGAACTCACGCTGAGCACGCAGCGCCCGCTTCCTGCCGATCTGCCGGCAGCGCTCGCGGCACGGCTCCACGACCTGACTGGCGTCAAATGGAAGATTTTGACCGAGGATGCCGAGGGTGAGGCAACCCTCGCCGAGCGGCGCAAGGCGTCCGAAGAGGCGGAACGCGCCGCGATCCTTGAAACCCCAATCGTCAAAGCCGCGTTCGAGGCGTTTCCCGATGCGGTCCTCGAAAACTGGAACAAGGAAGCACAAGCGTGAAGAGTCTCGAAGACATAATGGCGATGGCGCAGAACGTTCAGGCCGAACTGGCCAAGGCGCAGGACGGGCTCGACGCGATCGAGGTTGAGGGAGCGTCGGGCGGCGGGCTGGTCAAGGTTACGGCATCGGCCAAGGGCCGGATCATCGGCATCGCGATCGACGATTCGCTGGTCCAGGTGTCCGAAAAGCAGATGCTGGAGGATCTGATCGTCGCGGCGTTCAACGATGCGCGGGCGAAGGCGGATGCGGCGTCGAATGCCGAGATGGCGAAAATGACTCAGGGCCTGCCGCTGCCGCCGGGGTTCAAACTGCCGTTCTAGTCGCAGCGCGGCAGCCGGCCACGCCGGGCTGACTCGCGCAAGACCGGCCGGCGAGCCTTTAGGCCCGTCCGACGCCATGGGCTTTGCCCATGGCGGTCCGCGCTACTTCAAACACCCGTCCAGCCCATCGGCCCGCACGATATCGACGTAGCGGGCAATGACGTTGCCATGGCGCCGCACGAAGCCGGTCGGATCGACGGCATCGCGTTTCTTCGGCAGCGGCAACACTGCCGCGATCCGCCCCGCCTCGACCGCGGTCATCCGCGACGCATCGTGTCCGAAATAGCGGATCGACCCGGCATTGGCGCCGTACGTGCCGATCCCGGTTTCGGCGACGTTGAGGTACACCTCCATGATCCGCCGCTTTCCCCACAGATGCTCGATCAGAAAAGTGAAATACGCCTCGAACGCCTTGCGGACGTACCCCCCGCTCTGGATCAGAAAGACGTTTTTCGCGGTCTGCTGGCTGATCGTCGATCCGCCGCGGATGCGCCCGCCTTTCTGGTTGCGGCTATACGCTTGCTCGATCGCCCGAAAATCGAAGCCGTTGTGGAGGCAAAAGCGCGAATCCTCACCGGCAATGGCGGCGCGCGCCATGCGCGGGTCCATCTCGTCGAGCGACATCCATCTCTTGACGATGCCGTTGCCCGATATGCCGTCGCCGAGCATCGTCAATGTGACCGGCGGGTCGATGAAGCGATATAGCCCGACCCAGACCACGCTCAGCACGATGAAGGCGAGCGTGCCCTTCCATACCCAGCCGAAAATACGGCGTGGCCACGAGCGGCGGGGTTTGGCGGGCTTGGCTGGCATTGGCTCGGTTGGCGGCTCTGGCGTGGATGGGACAGGGGCCGCGGTCAGCGGTATCGTCGCCACTACGCGGGGACGGCGCTGGGCGGCAAGCGCCTCTTCGGCGGCGGCGATCCCCGTCTCGTAGGCGCCGTGCGCGGTCGAGAAGTCGCTCGCGTGGCAAGCCTCGCCGGCGAAGAACAGGCGGTCGTCATGAGGTTGTGCGAGGATACCGCGCTGTGCGGCTTGGCCGATCTTCGCGTGCGAATAGCTGCCCCGAATGAACTTTTCCGCGCGCCAGCGCGTCCGCGCGAGCGGCTGAAGCCGTAGCCGCCAGTCGTTGCCGAGCAGCCCCGCCAGTTCGCCGATCGCGAAGTCGGCGGCGGCGCGATCGTCCTGTCGCTCCAGCGCCTCGGCGCAATCGCCGCCGAAGAACGCTTCGACCAAGGGCCGTCCGAGCCAGCCGACCTGATAGCTCGCGGTGTTGGAGCTGTGCGGGTTGCCGATCAGGTGCGCATTGTGCGGATAGTCGCCGTCGCGGATGCCGAGGAAGATCTTGTCGGCAAGCCCAAGGGGGAGCGCGGCGGCGGCGTGGCGTTTGGCGTCGAGCGGCGGGTCGAAGGCCAGATCGCCGTCGGCGATGATCGGCGTAGGCACCGCGACGATGATTCGGTCAGCCTCGATCACGCCGCCCGGTGTGGTCAGCCGGATCAAGGCGCCGCGATGGTCGATGAGCGACACGGGCGTGTCGAGCTTGACCGGCAACCGCTTGGCGTGCGCGGCGATCAGCGAACCATAGCCTTCCTGCAGCCGCCAATTGTCGTCGCCCGCGGTATTTTCATACGCCGCCCAGTCATGGAGCGACACGTCGCCCAGATTCGCGCCGTTGGCATAGCCGGAGATCGCGTCGATCAGCGGGCGCCACGGCGAATCGGCGGGAATGAAATCGCTCAGCGGGCGATCGGGACCGTGGACGAAACCCTCGGCGCGGTCGTGCCACTTAACGTAGTCTTCCTCGAATGCCGCGCGCTCGTCCTTCGGAAAGCCGAGATCGTGCCATTGTGTTCGCCAGCCCGCGGGGGTGCGGTCGATCTGGAAGCCTTCGGCCAGCGCGATCCGCGTCCACGGATTGCGGTCGGCCGAATGCAACCAGGCGCAGCCTAGGTCGAGCACTTCGCCCCGCACGCGGACGCTATGCGCCCGCCCGCCGAGCCGCCCGCTCGCCTCGACCAGCAACACGTCAGCACGCGCCTCGTGCAGCCGGCGCGCTGCCGCGATCCCGGACGCACCGCCGCCGATGACAACAAAGTCGTGCTTCATCGCAGCGTCAGGCTGGCGGCTCGTCGGGGTCGCGGATTGCGAGGAAAGCGAGCACGGCTGCGACCGCCAGTGCCGCCAGCGCGACCCAATATCCGACCTGCCAGTCGACCCGGATCATCGACGCTGCGACCGAATCGAGGCCCGACTCCTTGCCGCTCTTCGCCGCCGCTTCGGCCAGCCGCGTGTTGCTGTACTGATTGGTACCCGCCCAGATCAGCGCTACCGCGCCAAGCGAGGTTGCGACGACTGCCATCGCTAGGCGCCGCCGCATCAACGACAATACGAGCCCGATCGCGCTCAGCGCGACCGCGGCGGCAAGGTAGTAATTCAGGTGGGTCGCCTGCGGCTTGTCTGCGGCGGCCGCGATCACTGGCCGGATGTGGCCGAGCACCAGCTCCCAGCCGCTCGCCTCGGCGACCTTCGTGCCCGAGCAGGAAACGGTCATCCACGGCAACAGGAACGCGAGCAGCGCGATCGCCTTGGGTATTTTGACGTAACGCCACATGGCCGGTCCCCTTTTGATTGAGGACCGACGCTACCGCGCCCGTTACGCCGCGAGCAACCGTTTCTCGCCGGCGAGCCGCATCATCACCTTCTGCAGCTTCTCGAACGCGCGAACCTCGATCTGACGGACGCGTTCGCGGCTGACGCCATAGACCTGCGAGAGCTCCTCGAGCGTCTTTGGGTCGTCGGTCAGGCGGCGCTCGGTCAGGATATGCTTCTCGCGCTCGTTGAGGTCGTCCATCGCCTCGGTCAACAGGCTGTGGCGGACGTCCGCCTCCTGCGTCTCGGCGACGACTTGGTCCTGCAAGGGCGAATCGTCCTGCAGCCAATCCTGCCACTGGCCTTCGCCGTCCTCGCGCACCGAGACGTTGAGCGACGTGTCGCCGCCCATCGACATGCGGCGGTTCATGCTGGTGACCTCGTCCTCGGTCACGCCGAGATCCTTGGCGATCTTGGCGAGGTTGGCCGGGCTCAAGTCTCCGTCGTCGAACGCGTCGAGCTTCGATTTCATCCGGCGCAAGTTGAAGAACAATTTCTTCTGCGCGGCGGTGGTGCCCATCTTCACCAGGCTCCACGAGCGCAGGATGAATTCCTGGATCGACGCGCGGATCCACCACATCGCATAGGTCGAAAGACGGAAGCCGCGATCGGCCTCGAACTTCTTCACGCCCTGCATCAGGCCGATATTGCCCTCGCTGATCAGCTCACTGACCGGCAGGCCATAGCCGCGATAGCCCATCGCGATCTTGGCCACCAAGCGCAGGTGGCTGGTGACCAGCTGATGCGCGGCATCGGTGTCGCCATGCTCCTCGAAGCGCTTGGCGAGCATATATTCCTGTTCGGGGGTCAGGACGGGGAAACGCTTGATCTCGGCCAGATAGCGGTTGAGGCTCGCCTCTCCGCCAAGGGCAGGAATCGTCGCGGGGACGTTGCTGCGGTTTGCCATGATCACTTCTCCCTTAACTGAGCCGGCATGCCCCAGATGAGGCGACATGCCGCGCTGCAACAAAACCTAATGACTGAGTATATCGAACAGTTCCTGCATATCGGCAGGCATTTCGCTTTCGAACGACAAAGCTTCTCTTGTGATGGGGTGGATGAACCCGAGAACCGCCGCATGCAACGCCTGGCGGCGGAAATTCAGGGTTTCCAAATCCTTCCGGTGAGCCTGTTTTGTTCTACCATAAACCGGGTCGCCCAGCAAGGGGTGACCGATCGATGCCAAGTGAACGCGCACCTGATGCGTGCGGCCGGTTTCGAGTTTGCACTCGACCAGCGTCGCGTCGCGCAAGCGTTCGAGCGTTCTGTAATGCGTCACCGCGCGCTTGCCGGTACGGACGATCGCGACCTTCTTGCGGTTCTGCGGACTGCGCGCGAGGGGCGCATCGACCGTGCCCGAAAGCGGCGAAGGTTGCCCAGACACGATCGCCTTGTAACGGCGGTCGATCGAGTGGTCGGCGAATTGCTTAGCTAATCCAACATGGGCGCGGTCGGTCTTGGCGGCGACCATCAGCCCCGACGTGTCCTTGTCGATCCGGTGCACGATCCCGGGCCGCGCGACGCCGCCGATCCCGGAGAGACTACCGCCGCAATGATGGAGCAGGGCGTTGACTAGGGTGCCATCGAGATTGCCCGCGGCGGGATGGACAACGAGACCTGCCGGCTTGTCGATCACGATCAGATGCTCGTCCTCGAACGCGACGACGAGCGGGATATCCTGCGCTTCGTTATGTGCCGGCGTGGGGTTGGGCACGGTGACGCTGAATGTGGTACCCGCGACCGCCTTTTTCGCTGGATCACGCATCAGTGCACCATCGCTGCTGCTCACGTGCCCGGAGGAGATCAGCGCCTTCAAGCGCTCGCGCGATAGAGTGGGGAGGGCGTCGGCCAGGGCGCGGTCGAACCGCCACCCATTGGCATTCGCCGAAATCATCGCTTGCAGGATGGAAACCCCCGAGACCATTCGGCTAGGGAAATGGGCATGAGGCTGGAAATTTCAAGGGAGGCGCTGGCAGGCATTCGAGCGGAGGCGGCGGCGTCGCCCGATGTGGAGGTTTGCGGACTGTTGCTGGGCGAGGAGTTGCGGGTCGAACGGGTGGTTCCGTGCCGCAACGTGGCTGACGAACCGGCGATAGGGTTCGAGATCGGCCCGCAGGCACTGATCGCCGCACACAAGGCTGCGCGGGCAGGCGGGCCGGCGGTGATCGGGCATTACCATTCGCATCCGACTGGACGGGCCGAGCCGTCGGCGCGCGATGCGGCGGCGGCGAGTGGTGGTGAGGTTTGGGTGATCGTAACGTCGAAAGAGCTTCGGGCCTGGTTGGCCATTGATGAGGGTTTTGCGCATCTACCTATCCATCCGTCATCCTGAACTTGTTTCAGTATCCATCGTGCAGCAATGACCGCCGCCGCTTGTGGCGCAGTGGATGCTGAAACGAGTTCAGCATGACGGCTTTGGGTGTGGTGCTTGCGTGCCGCCTCGCGCTTCGCCAGAACGCGCGCCAGCAAATAAGAAAGAACCGCCTGCAATGACCATCACCCCGGTCGATTTCGCCAGCCTGCTCTGTTCGCGCCTGTGCCACGACCTGCTCTCGCCGGTTGGAGCGCTCAACAACGGGCTTGAACTGCTCGCCGACGAGCACGACCCGGAAATGCGCGCGCGGTGCCTCGATCTGCTCAACGAAAGCGCCAGGGCGTCGGCGAACAAGCTCAAATTCTTCCGCCTCGCCTTCGGCGCCGCCGGCGGGTTCGGCGAGACGGTCGACACGCGCGAAGCGCGCGCAGCGATCGAGGGGCTGTTCGGCGAGGGCGGTAAGGTCACGATCGGCTGGATGGTGGATGAAGGCGCACTGCCCAAGCCGGCGATCAAGGTGCTGCTCAACCTCGCGCTGATCGCGGGCGACGCGCTGGTCCGCGGCGGGCAGCTCGACATCGACGCGGAGGCCAATGGCGACAAGGTCGAGATCGTGGTGCGTGCGGAAGGGCCGCGGCTGGTACTCGACCAGGAATTGCGCACGACCCTGATGGGAGAGTTGGGCGACGACGCGGTCACGCCGCGCGGTGCCGCCGCCTATCTGGTCCATTCGCTGGTCGCCGCCGGAAACGGCAGCGTCCAGATTTCAGATCCCGACGCGCCTATCCTCCTGTTCGGCGTGACAATTCACGCCGGGTAAAGCCCTCCTTAACCAATCGTCGGCCAAGGTCCGCCCAGCGCTTAGCCCCGGGGACCCATGGACGACCTGCTCCAGGAATTCATTGCCGAAACGCGCGAGACGCTCGAGGCGCTCTCGGGTGAAATCGTCGCGTGGGAAATTCAGCCCGAGGACCGTGCGCGGCTCGATGCCATTTTTCGCTTCGTTCATACGGTAAAGGGCAGCTGCGGCTTCCTCGACCTGCCGCGTCTGGCGCGGCTGAGCCACGCCGCCGAGGATGTGCTCGCGGCGGTGCGCGCGGGTGATCGCAAGCCCGACGCGCCGTTGGTCTCTGCCGTCCTAGCAATCGTCGACCGCATCGGTGAGATCGTCGAGGCGATCGATGTCGGGGTGGCGCTGCCCGATAGCGGCGAGGACATGCTGATCGCGGCGCTCGATGCCGGGGCCGAAGCCGCCGCGCCGGCTGCGCAACAGGCGCCGACCAACCAGCGCGTGTCGCAACGCAGCGTGCGGCTTTCCACCGAATTGCTCGACCGCATGATGAGCGGCATGTCCGACATGGTGCTGGCGCGCAACGAACTCGCGCGACGGATGCGCGACCAGCAAGCCGATCCCGCGATCGAGGCGGCGCTCGACCGCCTGTCGCTGACCGTCGCCGAAATGCGCGACACCGTCACGCGGACGCGCATGCAGAAGGTCGACGCGCTGTTCTCTGCGCTGCCGCGCATGGTGCGCGACACCGCCGCCGAGGTCGGCAAATCGGTGCAACTCGTCATCGAGGGCGCCGACGTCGAACTCGACCGCGAGATGATCGAGATGATGCGCGACCCGCTGGTCCACATCGTCCGCAACTCGATCGACCACGGCATCGAAACCAGCGAAGATCGCCGCGCCGCAGGCAAGCGCGAAGTCGGCCGGCTGGTCGTCTGCGCGCGCCAGTCGGGCAACCAGATTATCATCGAAATCGCCGACGACGGACGCGGGATCGACACCGACCGGCTCGTCCAGAAACTGACCGCTTCAGGCCAGTCGCGCGGGCGCGATTTGTCGGCGCTGAGCGAGCGCGCCAAGCTCGATTTGATCTTCGAACCCGGCCTGTCGACCAAGGACGAGGTCACCGCGATTTCGGGCCGCGGCGTCGGGATGGACGTGGTGCGCGCCAATATCGAGCAGATCGGCGGGCGGATCGAACTGGTCAACGCGCTCGGCCGGGGCCTGCGCATCTTGATCCACGTGCCGCTGACCTTGTCGATCATTCCGGCGATCGTCATCGGCATTGCCGGGCAACGTTTCGCCGTGACCCGCCAGGCGATCGAAGAAATCGTTCATGTCGGCGGCGACACAATCCGGATCGACCGCCTTGGCGATACCGCTACCGCGACGGTGCGCGACCGCCGCATGCCTTTGGTCGATCTCGGCGCGCTGCTGGGCTTGTGCGCGGCCAATTCGACGACGGTCGATATGCTGGCGATCATCAGCGCGAGCGGCGGCAGTTTCGCGGTCGCGGTCGATTCGGTGCTCGATCACGAAGAGCTCGTCATCAAGCCCGCCGCGCCGGCGGTGATGGCAGCGGGTATCTATGCCGGCCAGACCTTGCCCGACAGCGGATCGCCGATGCTGCTGCTCGATTGCGCGGGGATCGCGGCGGAGGCCGGGATCAATTTCACGCGCGATGCCGTGGTCGAGGACGACGAGCCCGAGGAAACCGCCGCGCCGACGGTCGACGCGCTGCTGTTCGAGGATCTCGACGGCCGCCGCCGTGCCGTCCCGCTGGCGATCATCGACCGGGTCGAGACGGTGCCTGCCGACGCCGCGCGCTTTACCGGCGGGCGGATGCGGTTGCTGGTCGATGGGCGGATCATCCCGCTCGCGGCGCTGGGCGAAACCGCCGGGCGGTCCGAGCTGGCGGTGCTGCGGATCAAGGACGGCGACGCCGAGGTTGCGTACGCGATCGCCGAGCCGGTCGATATCGTCGCGATCCCGGCGGACATCATTCCTTCCGCACAGGCGGGCCCGATCCTAGGCGTCGTTACGATCGGCGACGAGCAGATCGAATTGCTCGACCCGCAATGGCTGCTCGGCCCCGACACCGGTGATTCGGTTCAGCCCGGCGCGCCTTTGTGCCTGATCGACGGCGAATCGGATGCCTGGATCGCCACCTTTCTCAAGCCGGTGCTCGAGGCCGCCGGCTATCGCGTCGCGACCAAGGCCGACGACGGCGAGCAGCCGGTTGTGATCCTGAGCGCCGACGCGGGCGCAAGCCGCGATGGCCGGACGCTGCACCTGAGCAATGACCGCCGCGATATCGGGTCCGCCGACCGCGTCTATCGCTACGACCGCGCCGGATTGCTGGCGGCGGTCGCCAAACGCGTGGAGGCAGCATGACCGAACAGCTTTTCCTGATCGCGCACATCGCCGGGCGCGGCGTCGCGATCGATTCGGCGCAAGTCGAATCGGTGGTCGATATCGGTCACGTCACCCCGACCCCGCGAGTCGCCCGGCACATCCGCGGGCTTGCCGCGTTGCGCAGCCGAGTCGTCACGGTAATCGACACGCACGCAGCGCTCGGCATGCCGCCGCTCGGCATCGCCGGATCGCGCGCGGTCATCACGGTGATCGACGGGCATCATTATGCGGTGCTGGTCGATTCGCTGGAGGATGTCGCGCCGTTCGTGTCCTCGCCATTGCCCTCGGGCATTGCGCTCGACGGGGGGTGGCGTGAGGCGGGCTGCGGCCAGATCGAGCGCGACGGCGAGCCGATCCTCGCGATCGACCTGACCGCGCTGATTCACGGCCCGTCGGTCGATTCGGTGGCGGTCAATTAACTCGCCACTCACAGTTTGCCGCTAAATCCTTGGTAGGGGCCAAGTAACAGGGTGTTTCGGTCATGAAGACGTGTCTGGTTGTCGACGATTCCAAGGTGATCCGTAAGGTCGCCCGCCATATTCTCGAGACGCTCGATTTCGAGGTGAGCGAAGCCGCTGACGGGCGCGAGGCGCTCGACAGCTGCATGGCGAACGTACCCGACGTGATCCTGCTCGACTGGAACATGCCGGTGATGAGCGGAATGGATTTTCTGCGCGCGCTGCGCGACACGGCGCTCGCCAGCCGCCCTAAGGTGGTGTTCTGCACGACCGAGAACGGCATGGCCTATATCCGCGCCGCGATCGAAGCGGGCGCCGACGAATATGTCATGAAGCCGTTCGATCGCGAGACGCTGGAAAGTAAGCTCCAAATCGTCGGTATGGCTTGATTTCGGCCCAGTAGCGGCTTTGCCGAGATGGCCGTGCCGGTCCCAGACAGCGAAGAATTCGACGCCCCGCCGTCGGTCCTGATCGTCGACGATTCGGTTGTCGCGCGGGCCGTGATGGCGCGCGCGATCGACGGTGCCGGGCGGTTCATCGTCGCGGGGGCGGTTCAAGACGCGTACGCAGCACAGGCGTTCCTCGCCAAGCACCGAGTCGACGTGATCGTGCTCGACATCGAAATGCCGGGGATCGACGGGCTGACCGCCTTGCCGGACCTGCTCGCCGCGAGCCGCGGCGCACGCGTGCTAATTGTGTCATCGGCCTGTGCGGATGGCGCCGCGACCACGGTTCAGGCGCTGGCGCTCGGCGCCGCCGATACGCTGGTCAAGCCCGACGTCGGCGCGTTCGCGGGCCGCTTCGCCGACCTGCTCAACGAAAAGATCGAGCGGCTGGTCGAGCCCGACGCGGTGGTTGCGCCGCGCACGCCTGCGGCGAGCATCGCGCCCGGCGACGATTTCGACATCGTCGCGATCGGCGCCTCGACCGGGGGCATCCACGCGCTCAGCCTGTTACTGCGGTCGTTGCCGGTAGAGTTCCGGTTGCCGGTGCTGATCACGCAGCATTTGCCCGACTCGTTCATGCCGTATTTCGCGGCGCAAGTGGCGGTGCTCGCCGGGCGCCCGTGCGAAGTCGCCGAGGATCACGCGCGAATTCGCCCCGGCCGCATCCTGATCGCCCCTGGGCGCGCGCACATGCGTTGCGTGTCGATGGGAGACGGCGCCGCGGTGCGGCTATCGACCATGCCCGCGCCGAGCGGCTGTGTGCCGTCCGTCGATCCGATGCTCGAATCGGTCGCCGAAACCTATGGCGCACGTGCACTCGGCGTTGTGCTGAGCGGGATGGGCCGCGACGGCGCGATCGGCGCCGCCGCGCTCGCCAGTACAGGCGGCAGTGTCGTCGTGCAGGATCGTGCATCGTCGGTGATCTGGGGCATGCCCGGCGCGGTTGTGGCGGGCGGCATCGCCGACGCGATCCTGCCGCCCGATGAAATCGGCCAGCTCATCGCGCGGCGGCGGCGTCCCGTATGTTGAACCCTTGCCCCACCGGCCCGATCGCCGAATTCGCCGCGTTGCTGGAGGCGCGCACCGGTCAGCAGATCGATGCCAACCGCCGCTGGCGGATAGAAACCGCGCTCAAACCCTCGATGCGCGACACCGGGCACGAGTCGCTCGACAGCATGGCCGCCGCGATCAAGGCCGATCGCACCGGCGCGCTGGCCAACCGCGTGGTCGACGAATTGCTCAACCAGGAGAGCTCGTTCTTCCGCGACGCACCGGTGTTCGACCTGATCGCGAACGTCATTGCAGCCGTACCGGCCACGCGCCGTCCGCGGATTTGGTCGGCGGGTTGCTCGACTGGGCAGGAACCGCTCAGCCTGGCGATGCTGTTCGCCGAAAAGCTCGACGAGCAGATGCCCGAAATCGTCGCGACCGATGTGTCGGCCTCGGCGCTGGATCGCGCCAAGGCGGGGCGCTTTACGCAATTCGAAATCCAGCGCGGGCTGCCGATCCGGCGCATGATGCAATGGTTCGACACCGTCGATGGCGATTGGATCGCCAACCCCGGCCTGACCCGGATGGTGTCGTTCCGTCGCATGAACCTGGTCGCCGATCCGTTGCCGATCGGGCGGTTGGTCGTGATCCTGTGCCGCAACGTCCTGCTGTATTTCTCGCTCGATTTGCGCCGCAAGGTGCTCGAGCGGCTGGCGCAGGTGCTGCGGCCAGAGGGGTTGCTGGTGCTGGGCGCGGGCGAGACGGTGATCGGCCAGACCGACGCGTTCAAGCCGAGCCAGCGCTATCGCGGACTGTACGAGCCGACTTGGCCCGCCGCTGCCGCGGCCTGAGGTTTACATTCCGGCTCGAACGCCGCAATTCTGAGGGCGTGAGCATCGTCGATACCCCGTCGCCCAATTTCAACGAGCGGCAACTGCCGGTCACGATGATCGTGCTCCATTACACCGGCATGGAAAGCGCCGAGGCCGCGCTCCAGCGGTTGACCGACCCGGCCGCCGAAGTGTCAGCGCATTACCTGATCGACGAGGACGGCACCGTTCATCGGCTGGTAGCCGAGGAAAAACGCGCGTGGCATGCCGGCGCGGCGCACTGGCGCGGGATCACCGACGTCAATTCGGCTTCGATCGGGATCGAACTGGTCAATCCGGGCCACGAATTCGGCTATCGCGACTTCGCGCCCGCGCAGATCGACGCGCTGCTCCCGCTGCTGGCGGACATCAAGCAGCGGCACGGCATAACCCGCGGCAATATCGTCGGCCATTCGGATATTTCCCCGACCCGCAAGCAGGACCCGGGCGAGCTGTTCCCGTGGTGGAAGCTCGCCAAGGTCCGCCTCGCGATGCCGCGTCCGACCAAGAACCTGATGGACCCGCTGTGGAGCGACGCCGGTTTCCTGCTCGCGCTCGAACGCTTCGGCTACGAGGTCACCGACAAGCTCGCCGCAGTCGTCGCGTTCCAGCGCCGTTTCCGCCCCGAACTGATCGACGGCGAGATCGACGGCGAATGCCGCAGCCTGCTCCTCGCTCTGCTGCTTCCCAAACCGCAAGGCGACGAGTAAGGCCGATCCGCCAGAGGGTCGGGCGGCCGCGGGTGCGCAAGCACGCGAGGAAAGTCCGGGCTCCGCGAAACGACGGTGGCGGGTAACGCCCGCCGGGGGTGACCCCAGGGAAAGTGCCACAGAGAGCAGGTCGCCGGGTTCGCCCGGTAAGAGTGAAAGGGTGCGGTAAGAGCGCACCGCGTGGCCGGTAACGGTCGCGGCATGGCAAACCCCACCGGGAGCAAGACCGAATAGGGGCGGCATATGGGCTTCGTTTCAGCTCGTCGTCCGGGTTGGTTGCTTGAGGCGGCGCGCAAGCGTCGCCCTAGAGGAATGGTCGCCGCTCCTTCGGGAGTACAGAACCCGGCTTACAGACCCTCTGGCATTTTTCTCTTTCCGTCATCCCCGCGAAAGCGGGGACCCAGCTTTCTTGAACCGCATGAGGAAAGAAGCTGGGTTCCCGCTTTCGCGGGGATGACGGTCGGGAGATGTGGCGTTTCTTTCCCGGCGCCCCTAAGTGCCCCCGCATGGCGCGCGCGACACGGACCGATAATTGGGGTTTCCCCCGCTGGGGCGGCTACGGCTCGTCGCGCGAGGCGACGACGGTGCGGCTGTGCGACCGTCATGGCTGCACCGAAAAGGGCGATTGCCCCGCGCCCAAATCGCCCAACAGCCCCGAACGCTGGTATTTCTGCCAGGAGCATGCCGGCGAGTATAATCGCGGCTGGAATTACTTCGAAGGGCTGACCGCCGAGGAAGCCGCTGAGCGCGAAGCGGCCGAAACCCGCACTGCCGAAGGCTATACCGCATCGAAGCATAATGCCTGGGCCGGGCCGGGGGATGGCAGTCGGTCGCGCGACGAAATGCGCGCGCTCGACCTGTTCGACCTCGAACCCGATTGCAGTTTCGACCAGGTCCGCACGGCGTGGCGCAAGATGGCCAAGGAAAACCATCCCGACCTGCGCCCCGGCGACGCCGAAGCGGCAAAGCGCTTCCAGGCGATCCAGGCGGCGTATGATGTGCTGCGCGTCGCGGAAGAAGAACGCGAGTGGAAGCCGACCGCCTAGCCGTCTAACTGGCGCGCCGCGCCAGCATCGCGAGATAGGCGTCGATCACGGCTTCGTTGACGGGGTCCCATTCATAGACCTTGGCGGCCTCGTGCCCGGCGCGGCCTGCAGCCAGCCGCAGCGCATCGTCCTGCGCCAGCCGCCCGATCGCGTCGGCATAGGCGCCAACGTCGCGCGGCGGCACCAGGAACCCGGTGACTCCATCCTGCACCAGGTCGACCGCGCCGGTCGCGATCGCCGCGACCACGGGCACGCCCGCCGCCATCGCCTCCGCCGTCACGTTGCCGAACGTCTCGGTCACGCTGGGGTTGAAGAACACGTCCATCGACGCGACCGCGCGGCCCAGTGCGTCGCCGCTCTGGAAACCGGTGAACACCGCTTCCGGAACCTGGCTGGCGAACCATCCGCGTGCTGGGCCTTCGCCGATCACCATCACGCGGTGGCGGATGCCGCGCGCCTTCAGCGCCGCGATTACCTCGGCGAAGATGTCGAGGCCCTTTTCGAGCACCAGCCGGCCGAGAAAGCCGATCGCGACTTCGTCGTCGGCGATCCCCAGCGACTGCCGCCACTCCAGGCTGCGCGCCTGCGGATTGAACCGGTCGTGATCGACCCCGCGCGACCAGATGCTGATCGGCGTGGTCACGCCCCAGCTGCGCAGCAACTCGCCCGACGACGGCGCGGGCACGACGATCTGCTCGGCGCGATTATAGAAGCGCGTCGCGAGCTTGATCACCAACGGTACGACGAACCCGATATGGTAATAAGGCGGGTAGGTTTCGAAGCGCGTGTGCATCGAAATGAACGTGGGCAGCCCCTGCTTGCGCGCCCAGGTCAGCGCGCGGTGGCCGAGAATGTCGGGCGCTGACAGATGGACGATATTGGGCGCGAACGCCTCGACATCGCGGCGGATTTTGGCCGGAAAGCCGCGCGCCAGCTTGAACTCGTCGCGCCCGCCCGGCATCGCCACCGCGGGCACGCTGACCAGGTCGCCGACCGGGGGGAAGGCCGGGGTGTCGGTCGTAGGCGAATAGACGCGCACCTTGACCCCGCGCGCGAGCAAATGCCCGACGAGCTTGTTCAGAGCCTGATTCGCGCCGTCCCGGACATAATTGTAATTGCCCGAGAACAGCGCGACGCGAAGATCGCCCGGTTCCATTCGCCGCCCATAGCGGGATGAATGGGGCTTGCCTATCTAAGCCGTACGACAAGACGCGGAGATAGTGATGGCGGACCTTTCGGACTTCAAGATCACTGGCAAATGGCCGGCGGAAAATCCTGATATCATTCAGCTTTACGGTTTGCCCACGCCCAACGGCGTGAAGGTGTCGATCATGCTCGAGGAAACGGGGCTGCCGTACGAGGCGCATCTGGTCGATTTCGCCAAGGACGACCAGAAGTCGCCCGAATTCCTCAGCCTCAACCCCAACGGCAAAATCCCGGCGATCATCGACCCCAACGGCCCGGACGGCCAGCCGATTGGCTTGTTCGAAAGCGGCGCGATTCTCCTATACCTCGCCGACAAGACGGGGAAGTTCATCCCCGCCGATCCTGCCGCGCGCTGGGAAACGATCGCGTGGCTGATGTGGCAGATGGGCGGGCTGGGGCCGATGTTCGGGCAGCTCGGCTTCTTCAACAAGTTCGCCGGGAAGGAGTGGGAGGATAAGCGCCCGCGCGACCGCTATGTCGAGGAGAGCAAGCGGTTGCTCGGTGTGCTCGACGCGCGGCTCGATGGGCGGACGTGGATCATGGGCGATGAGTATACGATCGCCGATATCGCGACGTTGGGTTGGGTGCGGAATTTGATCGGGTTTTACGAGGCGCGGGAGATTGTCGGGTTCGACGGTTTCCAGAACGTCGCGGCCTGGCTGGATCGCGGGCTGGCGCGGCCGGCGGTGCAGAAGGGGCTAACGATTCCGGCGCGGGCAAGCTAGGGTATCGGGGGCTGAGGGAAAAATGTCGTGTGGATTGTGCTGGCAGTATTGGGGCAGGCCGCGACGATTTTGGCGACTCCGCTGAGCGATTGGCAGAATGACCCAGTTACCGGCGCTTCGTGTAGTGCAACGCGCCGATACGACGTGCAGGGATCGCCAGTCGAAATCTCCATAAAACGGGCTTTTTCAAGTGCTAATCCTGCCGGAATAATATTGAAGTTCGAACGACGCGGCGCTGTAAACAACGGTACCGACCGGCAGGGCAATCAAAGCGTCGCAATCAATCCTGAGCCGACGATTACGTTCGCACCCTCGGGCTTGATGCTGGACCTCCTCTACAGGGGGACGATCAGCTCGGGCTATGTCGCGGATTTGCCGACCGCGCGATATGTCGAGTTCACCCGTAGCACTACGGTCACGGTGGATAGCGGCGATGGTAGTTCGTTCAGCTTGCCGCTTGGTTCGCCCGAATCGGTTGCGCGGTCGCTCGACGCTTGCCGATCGCGCCGAATTGCCGATTGGGGTTTGGACGAAAAGCAAGTGATAGCCCTTCTCGCGAAAACAACTCAGAGTTGGTTCGCCGACGTGCGATACCCGCCCGCCGCAAAACGCAGCGGCGTACAGGGAGTGGCGGTGATGATCGTATCTGCCGGTTCAAACGGGAAGGTGTCGTGTCGTGTCGTGCAAAGCGCCGGGGCACCTGACCTCGATGAAGCCTCGTGTGCCGCCGTTGTAAAACGCGGTTCTTTTCCCCCGACCAAAATCTCCACGACGCGGTATACCGTGGTCTCGCTGCGATGGGCGCTGGACAATTGAAGCCTAAGCTTTTTGTTCCCTTAACGTTCCAAGTCGTCTAAACCCTCTCATATGGCCAAACCGCAAAAACGCTACGTCTGCCAATCGTGCGGCTCGGTCGGGTCGCGGTGGCAGGGGCAATGCGTCGATTGCAGTGAGTGGAACACGCTGGTCGAAGAGGTCGGCGGCAACGTCACGCCGTTTCAGGCCAAGCATAATCTGCAATCCGGCGGGCGATCGATCCAGCTGATCGGGCTCGATGCCGAAGTGACCTTGCCAGAACGCATGGCGACCGGGATCGCCGAGCTCGACCGTGCGATGGGGGGCGGGTTCGTCGAATCGTCCGCCACGCTGATCGGGGGCGATCCGGGGATCGGGAAGTCGACCTTGCTGCTCCAGGCGGCCGCCGAACTCGCGCGGCGCGGGCAGCGCGTGGTGTATGTGTCGGGCGAGGAAGCCGCCGATCAGGTGCGGCTGCGCGCGCGACGGCTCGGGCTGGGCGATGCGCACGTTGAGCTCGCCGCGGCGACATCGACTCGCGATATCCTGACGACCTTGGGGCAGGGGCAGCCGCCCGCGATGCTGGTGATCG